>NZ_CP095049.1:719000-1078500 GCF_022919135.1 Hymenobacter cellulosivorans
TTCAGGTTTTTACCGGCCAGCGCGTGCATCACGTTCTTACGGTACGGCAGGCCGCTGTCGGGCGCAAAAGCGAATAGCGTCTTGGCCACGGCACTTTTGCCGGAAAACAAAATAGCCTGCGTCTCAGAATCCTGGCCCCAGTGGGAGCACAACGGATTCTGCAGCAACGATATGGCATCCTGATACCCGGTAATCACCCACTGCGTCGGCGACACCCGGTAAATTGGATTTTCCTTTCTTACTTTATGGTAGGCCGGATACGGGTCAACCGTGGGAATGGGCATAGGGGCGCCTACCAGGAACGAGGATGCTTTCGTGTTCATAAGGATAGAATAATGGTAAAATAATAAGAGTAACTAACGTAGTATTCAGGTATCGGGGCCGGTCATGAAGCCGTCCGGGCCCGACAGATACTTCTGCCGGGTGACGCGCTTAGCTGTAGCGCACGAACTCCTCTTCCGAGAAGGCGTTTTCGAAGGCGGTCAGCACCTCATCCAGCTCGGCTGCGGGAGTAGTAGCCAGCAAGTACTTAAACTCAATTTCCTTGCGGATATTAAACTTATACGGCGGGCAGGCCGGAATTCCTTCCACCCACGACTTCGGGCAGCTACCACCGCAGATAGGCAGCAGCCGGCAGCCATGGCACGGGTACTTGTCCGTGTCGCGCACGATGCTGTACCAGTCGTTGTGGGGCTTATTATTAAACGTTTTGAACGTATCCTGCTGCAGAGTACCCAGCTTATAGTCTTTGTCTTCATAGTACTCAGAATAGGATACTTCCGTGCAATTGAAGATGTTGCCGAAGGCGTCGTATAGCTCGCCTTTGCCGCCGGTAGCCATGCAGGTATTCTTCTTGCGCTTGTGCAGGGCCGTTTGGAAAGGATAGCCCAGCTTTACCTGCAGAATTTCCCACTGCAGCTTCATGCGCGAAAACTGCTCCTTAGTCAACGACTTGGTCTGAGCATCGTTGCCGCCCCAGGAGTAAATCCCGATGAAGTACAGGTCGTGAATGCGGCGGTGCAGGTTGTCGTCGGCAATCAGGCGAATGAGCGGCTCCACGCCTTCCACGTTGTTGATATCCACATTGCAGCGGATAATCATGCGGGTTTTGGCGGGGTCGTAATCGGCGCTGGAAACGATGCGCTTAATGTTCTGATAAATAATCTTAAACGAAGGTCCGCCCGCCTTCGTGAAACGGTGACTATCGTGGTACTCCTCGGCTCCATCCAGAGTAATTTCGAACGTATCCACGTGGAGTTCCTGCACCAGCTCGGCAAAGATATTTTCCTTCAAACTCAGCCCGTTGGTCACAATCTTACCACCGATATGCACACTCGGGTCGGCGATACGGGCAGTGAGTCGGCGGTAGATGGCCCGCATCTGGGGCAGACCCATCAGAGGCTCGGCTCCAAACCAGCCGATATAAATTTTCTTGTAGTCGCCTTTTACAAACTTGTCGTAAATGCGCTCCACGAGCTTATCAACCAGTTCGTCGGAGATGCTGCTTTTTACATGTTGCTGCCCGCAGTAATAGCAGCCGAGCTGACACATGGCGCTCGGCTGAATTACTTCGTTGAGCTGGCCTTGCTCCGTCTCGCCGAAATCGATGTTTTCGTTGATGACACTGGCTAGCTCATCTTCCTCGGCCGGCACCAGAATGCCGGTCTTGATCAGTTTTTCCTGAATATGTACTGGGATGCTGCCCGCCAGGCCGTTCTGCAAAAAGTCGTGGCACAGGCTGCTGAGTGGCACTACATGCCCAGTGCGGGTCGAATAAGCCAATCTGTTGTTCTTACCATCGATTGGATTCGTGATTATGGTATAATAGGAAAGCTTATACATATAGTACAATACATAATAGTTAATAAAATAATCCTAAAACTTTCTTACTCAAGCACCGACAGCTACTGCCTCGGGGTGGGCCGGAGCCCGGTTAGCAAAATATTTATCCTTGACGCCGCCGATAATCGACTTAATCAACATATAGTAGAAGACGAAAGGTATAAATAATTTTGCAATGTTGGTCTTGATCCACAAAAAATCTACTTGCTGAAAGTCAAATAGCAGTCCGTGGAGGAAAGAATACAGATTAAGTGGGAAATTAAGCAGGGAGTGGTGGTTGAAAAACAGCATGTATCCGGCAAAGGCAATGAAGGCGCCGGCGGATACAAAACCGTAGACCGTTAGAAAGAGGGCGCGCCGGCTGTGGTCCCAGTTTTTGTTGATGCCGATGCACATGCCGAAGAACTTGCCCAGGGCCGTCATCGACTTGCCTTTCAGGTTGGAGATGTTCAGCGCGTCGCTTAGGGCCCAGTAGCCGTCGTAGCGCAGCAACGGGTTGAGATTGGCAGCAATAGAGATGCCGATGACGAAGGAAACGTAGAGCAGAGACTTTTCGTGGGTAAAGTAGAAGGCCACGGTCAGCAGCACGCACATCAGCAGCTGCATGTAGATACCGCCGAAGTCCACAATCAGGCGCTCGTGGCGCTTGAGGCGCCAGGTGTCGGTTACGTCGGCGTAGAACACGGGCGTGAAGGCGTAGAAGCCGAAACCAATGGCCCCGCTGTTGGCTCCAAACCGCTCACAGGCAGCCGCATGCCCAAACTCGTGCAGCAGCAGGCTCAGGTAGACCACCGAAATCAATACGCCCAACAGTTTGGGGTTGGAATCGTGGTAAATGGCCTGGATGTCGATGTTGAGCGCGAAGTTAGCGGCCAGAAACAGTAAGCTGGCGACGAACAAGACCACAAACAGCTTGACGTTGAACAGAAACGTCAGAAAGGGCGTGACCTTTCGAACTACTGCGGCCGGCAGCAGCGTCACGCGCAGCTTCAGGTACTCGTCCTGGGCCTTGATTCGGTCCAGGTTATCGGTATCGAAGATGCCGTAGCCCACCAGCTGCTTGTTGAAGATGGTCACGATATCCTCCACCGAGAAGTTGACTTCGTTGGCGCGGTTGAAGGCGTAGGTGATATCCTCGATGTTGCGGTTGCCGTCAATCTGCTCCAGTAGGCTCTTGGTCAGCTGGTTGACATTGAGCTTGATGGGCGTAATTCCGTCGATGCAGAGCACGTAGGTGTTCTTGTCGAACTGGACGTAGGTGTACTGCTCGGCTAGCTGGGGCACGTATTCCTTACTAATTTCCATAAGTGGCGGTATCTAATTGGTGGTAGCGCTGCAGGGCCCGAAGCGAAACCGCAGTAGAAAACAGGTTGGCAACTTCGCCGGTAATGGAGTTGCCGCCGCCCGCTTTGTTGATTTTCAGGCGCTTTTTGGACTGGTACCAGTTCAGCGTCGTCGGATTGGGAATCACCAGGAAGTTGGAGCCGGTAAAGCCGCCGTCCTCGTACTGATTAGCCAGCAGCCAGTCTTTCATCCGGGCGGCGGGAGCCTGGTACTTGGCAAACAGCGCCGGCGAGGCGGCCAGCGTGTCGAGCACCATAGCTGTGTAGAACACGCTCTTCTGCTTGAGAATCTCGCAGGAGAAGCTGCCGTCCTTGTTTTGCTTGCTGATAATGTAGTCCAGGGCCTGGGCAATTTCAGCCGTGAAGTCCTCTTCGTCGCGCAGCATGCCCTGCACCACGAAGCAGGTGGGATACAGGTAGGAAGTCCACCAGTAGGGCTGCCAGATGCCTTTTTCCGACTTGTTTTCCAGGATGTAGGCCTTCAGCGCGGCCCGCTGCTCCTCAAAGCCACTGCGGTCTTCCAGATGGTTGAGGAAGTAGTACGCCAGGGCGCTGACGCAGATGTGGGAACTGGTCCAGCCGTTGAGCTGGGTCTTTTTCAGGCCCAGTTGGCTTACCAGGTTAAAGGCCGTGTCGGAGTAGGTGTGGAAGCCACCGGTGCTGGTCTGGCCCTCAAACCAGGGTGCCAGGTAGGGCTGCACGGGCTGAGCGGCATTGTTCAGAGCAAACAGTACGCAGGTGGTCGAGTCATAATCGAAAACCCAGTCGGTGTTGTAGCCCCAGAGGTGGTCTTGCTGGTTGCTGAGCAGGAACTCGGTAGCCTTGACCAGGTTGGGATTATCTTTTTCCAGGAAAGAAGCCACGAAGCCCGTCGACCAGACGTTGCTCAGGCCCTGCATGTTCGTTACCTCAAACCACGACCCATCGGCGGTTTGCAGCCGTTCTATGTATTTCTTGGAGCGCGCAATGGCTTCGTTGATGCTCGTTTGATTACCGAATGTGGTGCTGATGAGCTTGTCCAGCAGCTTGTTAACCCGGTAGGCTTGCACGTTGACCTTGTAGAAATTTATCTTGTTTCTGACCAGGTCAATGATTTTGATGTAGTCCGTCAGCTCGTTGCGGTAGGGCTCGATTTCGTCGATGGCCTGCTGATAATAGCTCTTCGAGAGTGTCATCATCCGCTCGGCGGTTTCGGAAGTAAACAAGTACCGCTCCAGCACCTCCGGCGTGTAGTCTTTCAGCTTTTTGCCGTTCGACTTCAGCCAGGCTTGCAGCAGTATGTGGCCCAGGTTGTTTTTCTCGTACTGCAGGTCCTTTTTAAAGTCTTCCAGGTCGTCCTGGATGCAGCGGGCAATGGAAAAATAGTCGAGCGACTGGGTCAGGGCCCGGTGCAGCTCGGTTTGGCTGTTGTTCTTGGCGTAATAGGCATCGGCCCCCACTTTCGAGAAGGCGCACTTGTTGATGGCCAGCCGGGTGTAGGTATCGAAGCTCATCTGCACGTTGTACTCCTTGTCGAGCAGAATGCTGGCCAGAAACTCGTAGTTGCGCTGGTTCCACAGCACCCAGAAGGCATCCTTCTTACCGAAGTGCCTCGAGAGAATCTTCATCGACTCCTCGTGGTAGATGTGGGACTGTAGCAGCAGGTGGCTTTCCCGCTCGGCGCTGGCTTTGCCGGAAATATCGTCCTTGTCGTGCATGGCATCCAGGCACAGCAGGTACTTGAAGTAGAAGAAGCCGGAAACGCACACCTGGTGGACAAATAAGCTGTTCCGTTCCCCAAACGCTTTCCGGAACAAATACGGAAAGGTCAAGTAATACTCCGAATCGAAGAAGGAATTAGGAAAAGCCAAATGCTTCAGACCACCTGGAAGTGAAACGTTGTCGTCCAAATAAGTTAAAAATGATTGGCGCAGATTCTCAGTTGTTTTTTCCATATGAGAAAATCGCACTTTACTAATGTCAATCATATAATTATTGTAAAAAACAGTTCCATAGTATTCTATCCAGCCCAAAATTCCTTTTCCAGATACCCAAAAAAATGCTTAACAGTTTTGCAGTTGCAGTTCACTGTTAAGCATTTTTCAGGAGTATCCATTTCACCGGCTGCGGGCCATGAGTTGTCTAGCCCACAGCCGGTGACTCAGATTAACCGATCCAGCACACGCCGTTAGCGGTGGCGTCTACCAGCGCTTCGGCGGCAGCGGCCATCTCCAGACGGTTTTCGAGTTCTTCCACGCTGAAGAGTTCGAGTTTCTGATCTTCCGACAGATCCGTGATTTTAGCGAGCAGCTGAGTTTGGTTAGCGTTGTTCATAAAACAAGAAGTTAAAAAGATGAAGAAAGGAAAAAAGGGTAAGCAGGTAACAAGCCAGACTAGCCGATCCAGCACACGCCGTTGGCGGTGGCGTCTACCAGCGCTTCGGCGGCGGCAGCCATTTCCAAGCGGTTTTCGAGTTCTTCCACGCTGAAGAGTTCGAGCTTCTGGTCTTCCGAGAGGTCGGTGATCTTAGACAGCAGTTGGGTTTGATCGTTGTTCATAAAAAAAGGAGTTAGGGAAGTGAAAAAAAGGAGAAAAGAAAGAAAAGGTAAGCGAAGACCTAACCGATCCAGCACACGCCGTTGGCGGTGGCGTCTATCAGTGCCTCAGCAGCGGCAGCCATTTCCAAGCGGTTTTCGAGTTCTTCCACGCTGAAGAGTTCAAGCTTCTGGTCTTCCGACAGATCCGTGATTTTGGACAGCAGTTGGGTTTGATCGTTGTTCATAAAAAAAGGAGTTAGAAAAAGTGGAAAAATGAAAAGGGTAAGCAAGAAGTCAGACAGTTCTTAGCCGATCCAGCACACGCCGTTGGCAGTAGCATCAACTAACGAGTCGGCCACGGCGGCCAGCTCCAGGCGGTTCTCCAACTCTTCCACGCTGAAGAGTTCGAGCTTCTGGTCTTCCGAGAGGTCGGTGATTTTGGACAGCAACTGAGTTTGATCGTTGTTCATAAAAAAGGAATTAGAAAAAGTGGAAAAATGAAAGATTCGATTAAAAGTCAGGGGAGATTAAGAGGCCACCCAGCACATGCAGTCAATGACAGTTTCTGTCAGCGTATCAGCGGTGGCAGCCATCTCTAAGCGGTTTTCAAGTTCCTCGACGCTGAAGAGTTCAAACTTCTCGTCTTCCGACAGCTCGGTGAATTTGGCCAGCAGTTGGGTTTGATCGTTGTTCATAAGGCAAAGGGTTAGTAGCGATAAAACAATGAATAGTGCTAAATGCGGTAAGTATTTTTGGGTTATAAAACAGACTGAACGCAGCGGATGTATGGCACTGCTAGGTGTGGCGTCCAAGCCGTAGCGGCAGCCACTGGAGCCCTGGGGAACGGAGCCTGGTGTTTGAGCTTTGCCTGTACATACCGGCAGCGGATGAAGCGCAGGCCTGGCGACAGGTGTTGCCAAGCAGTAGCGGGCAACTCTTAATAGTATTTGGGGAAAGGCATGGGATTAGCCACGGCACTACGCACCAGGTAGAAAAGGCGCAGCAGGTAATTCGGTAATCAGGTATTGGAGAGGTAAGCTGCTCGGTATGATGAGGTAGCAGCGGGTGGGCGCAGTACCGGCCCAGGACTAAATGATGCTCTCGTAATAATCTATGTGGTAAACATATCTACATTTAATTAAAAAAGCAAGTGCATTTTAATTAAATTTTTGATATTTTTTTTAAATCACACAGTTGAAATATTACTCATTGTTTAATTAATAATACAACCAAAATACAGTCAATACTATTAAATTAAAGTACATCAAACAATCATTTGCCGACCACGACTTAAGATACAACGAGCACACTTTGGCTGTTACTCTTCCCGTAGCGACAACGCTGGTCGGATGCCGGTGGCTAGCTGGCTGGGATACACGGCGCACAAGGTTACTAAGCCGTAAATGAGCCCCAACCCCAGGCCAATTGCCAGGAAGTACACGCTGGCCGGCACGCTAAATACCCCCAAAATCGGGAACTGAATGACGGCTAGCACGCCCAGGAGCAGGCCAAAAGTGGTGATGATCAGGATTTCGCCCAGGATCTGACTGCTGATGGAGCCAGCACTGGCGCCGATGGCTCGCCGCAAGCCTATTTCCACCCGGCGGCGGCTAATGTTGAGCCACATCACCCCGAAGATGCCCAGGGCCACGTTCATCGTCAGGAATAGGCAGACGATACCGAGCATGGCGGGCAATGCCAGCAGCATCTTGAGCTTGGCCAAGCGCTGCTCACCTAGGGCCACAATGGTACTCGTCCAAGAGGGGCTAGTAGAGTGGATTTGCTCCCCAATCTGCTTTTTGAGGGCCGCACCCGACCCGGGCGCAACCCGCACAAGCAAGGTCGATAATGCTTCCGCGGTATCATTAGGACTCACGTAGAGCATGATGGCGGGTCGGGGCGTACTCAGCTCACCACCGGCACGGTAAGAGTTGGTAACGCCAACCACTTGCCACTCCTCTTTGAGGCCTCGAACCACCTTACCGATAGGCGACTCGTTAGGAAACAAAGCAGCCCGGGTTGCTTCCGTAATGACCACGGGGCGGCGGGTAGCGGCTTCATCGCGCCGGTCAAACCACCGGCCTTCAGCAATCTGCAGGTCCAGCACCTTCTGGAGCTCGGGGCCGGCAAAGTAGATGTCGGTGCTGGGCGACTGGCGCTTGTTGGCTCCTTCGCCGGCATCGAGCTTGGCGGTACCATTGTTGAAGGAAAAAGGCGTGTTTTCGCCGCTGCGCGCCACGCTTGTCACGCCGGGCGTGGCTTTGAGGCGCTGCACTACTTGCTGCAAAGTGGCGTACCGCTGTTCACTTTGGGCGCCCTGCTTGAGGTTGATTTGCCAGACATCCTGGTACTCGAAGCCCAGGGGTGTCTGGTAGTTTTGCCGCATGTACATAATCAGGCTGGTCACGGCAAACACCGCAATGAAGGCCAGAAATATCTCGGAAACCAGGAGGCCATTGGCCCGGCGGCGGTTCCAAATGAGGGTAATGAGGTGGCGTATCATACCTTGAAGTCTGCTTTTAGCGCCTGCACGACAGGCAGTTTTGACATTTTATAGGCTGGGTAAGCCCCCGACAGCGCCCCGAAGAATAGGGACGTCAGAATTCCGGCCCCGAAGACCCGGGCATTCAGCGCAAAGTCGGAGTAGGGCATAAACTGGCTGTAGTTGAGCAGCATCAGCGCGCCGGCGGCCAAGGCCAGGCCGAGCAGACCGCCCAGCAGCGTCAGGAAGACGTTTTCGAACAGGAACTGCGTCACCAGGGTGCGGGAAGTGGCTCCGAAGGCCTTGCGCACCCCGATTTCGGAAGAGCGTTCCAGCATGCGGCTCACGTTCACGTTGACCAGGTTCAGAGCGGGCAGCAGCATGAAGAGCAGGGCCATTACCACCGAAACCTGCATCATGCGCCCTACTCCGCCTTCTGCGTCGGCGTTGTTATTGAAGCGGGCCGTGAGCGAGGCCAGCAGGGTACGGGCATATGAGTGCACGGCTTTGTACTTTTTGGGGTCGGGTAAGGGCACTTGCTTGATGATGCGCTCATACTCCTGTTGAATGGTTGCCACGTCGGAAGAGGTTCGGGCTAAGGCAATAGCCTGGTAGTTGCCGATGTAGCCCGGGTCCCGCAGGTCCTCACTGGTCGTGGTAAGAGGCACCCAGAAGTCGGCGTAGGAGTTGGAGCGTGAAATCGGCACGTCGCGCACCAGGCCTACCACCCGGTAGTGCACAGCTCCAGCCTCGAACGTGCGCCCAATGACGTTTGTCGTGGTGCCGAAGTATTTGCGACTAGTGCTTTCGTTGATAACAGCCACTAGGGCCGCTTCCCGTACTTCGGCGGCCGTGTAAGGCCGGCCGGCGACGAAGTCGAAATTCAGCACTTGCCAGAACTCGCTGTCGGTCAGCTTGCGGTCCAGCTTCAGGGTGCTTTCGCCCACGTAGGCTTCCACGTTATTGTAGTTGCCTTCACTCAGCGAAATCTTCTCCGGGGTGCGCATGGGCCGCACGTAGCGGTCGAGAAAGGAGTAGCCGATAAAGCCGTTGCTTTGCCCTCCCTCCTGCGCTACCAGTTGAATCCGGTTGATAAATACCAGCCGGTCGACCTGGGTTTCGGGCGTGTGCGGGCCCACGGTGTAGTCGAAGATGGCATAGAGTACCAGCAGCACCATCAGGGTCAGGCTGGTTCCGAAGAGGCTGATGAACGTGAAAAACCGCCGCCGCAGCAGCACCTTCCAGGCTATTTTTAGATAATTGAGCAACATAGGATAGGAGGTTAAAACGCGTGCGGGCTTTAGTTTACCTGGCTGCCATCCAAGAGCCGGATCTGGCGCTTGGTGCGCTGGGCCTGGGCCTCGTCGTGGGTTACCATCACAATGGTGGTGCCCTCCTTCTCGTTGAGGTGCAGCAGCAGGTCCATGATTTCCTCGCCCATCACCGAGTCGAGGTTGCCGGTGGGCTCGTCGGCCAGGATGATTTCGGGTTCGCCGGCCAGGGCCCGGGCAATGGCCACACGCTGGCGCTGCCCGCCCGAAAGCTGCTGCGGAAAATGACTGGTGCGGGCTCCCAAGCCTACTTTTTCGAGCATGGCCAGGGCGCGCTTACGGCGGTCTTTGGCGCTCATGCCCGAGCGGTAAAGTAAGGGCAGCTCCACGTTATCCACTACTGAGAGGTCGTTAATCAGGTGGTAGCTCTGGAAGATAAAGCCGATTTTCTCGTTGCGCAGACTGGCTAGGTCCTTCTCGGAATAGGAGCGCACAGGGCGGCCGTTGACTTCCACGGTGCCTACGGAGGGCTCGTCGAGCAGACCCATTAGGCTCAACAGGGTGGATTTACCGCAGCCCGAGGGTCCCATCACGGACACAAACTCGCCGCGGTTGATACTCAGGCTTACGCAGTTGAGCGCCGAAGTCTCAACAGTGCTGGTCTGGTAGATTTTCTCGATGTCAATAAGCCGCAGAACGGGCGCTTCAGCAATCTTAGTCATGGTAGTGGCTGTAAAGAGGATAGAGATAAATGAGACAAGGCAGGTCCGCCGGCGCTACTGAGCCGCCAGGGGCTGTTGCTTTTCAAAATCGTAGAGCGTGAGGGCCCGTAGCCGGTAATACGCCACCCACCGGGCCCGCAGGGCCGCTATGTAGCTGCGGCGGGCGCCGTCCTTGGCCTGGGTAGCCAGGCTCAGATCGGTGAGGCTGATGCGACCGAGCAGGTAGGTGGAGCGGGCTATGTCGTAGCGGCGTTGGGCCACTGAG
The DNA here is from genome assembly GCF_022919135.1 of Hymenobacter cellulosivorans. Lineage (NCBI taxonomy): Bacteria > Pseudomonadati > Bacteroidota > Cytophagia > Cytophagales > Hymenobacteraceae > Hymenobacter > Hymenobacter cellulosivorans. The sequence continues at coordinate 729,442 of NZ_CP095049.1, forward strand.
TCGGCGTGCTGGGCCAGGCGGAGCTGTACCGTCAGCTGCTGCTGCTGCCCGGCTTCGGTCAGCACGCTTTGGGCAAAGCTGCGTTCTTCCTGGCTCACCGTATGCTCCACCTGCTCGCGGGTGAGCTTGGCGGTTTTGACCACAGCCTGCCGGTGGCCCCAATCGAGCAGGGGCATCGAGAAGGACAGCCTGACTTGCTGCTGATTACGCAGGTCTTGTAGGCTACTATTCAATTCGGGCGCCTGATTGACGTAGCCCAGATTGGCCGACAGCGTAGCTTGCATGCCGGTGGTGCCGCGGGCTTCGGCCACGTCGCGCTCGGCTTCGAGCAGGCGGCGCTGGAAGGCCAGGATGGCGCTGCGGTGCTGCCGGGCTTGTTCCAAAGCTACTTCCGGGGCTACCACGGGTTGTGGAGCCAGTGTGGGCACATCCAGCGCGGGAGCCGTAGCGAGGCCAGTGTAGGCCTGCAGCTCTACGGTGGCGTTCTGGGCGCTGAGCTGGGCCTGAATTTTGGCCTGCTGGGCATCGAGCAGGTTGAGCTCCAGCTGTAGCAGGTCGCTCTGAGAAAGGCGACCCAACCGGTAGCGCTCCTGCCCAATGCGCAGCAGTTCGTCGGTGGCCTGGGCATTCTGGCGGGCTACTTCGGCATTCACCTGTTGCAGCAGCACGTCAAAGTACAATTCAGTGGTGCGCTGGGCAATCTTTTCCCGCTCCTCTAAATACTTCCGCTGGCTTTCCTGGTAGCGCAGGGGCTCAATGCGGCGGTTCCAGTGAAGTTCGTTGAACTGACCGATAGGCTGTGTGAGGCCCAAAGTGAAAGGCTGGCTGTTGTAACGCTTGGCCTTACCGATAAAGTCATCGTAGCGCAACACATCAGCCCCCACGATTACTTGGCCACCGGTCAGGCCAATATTCTGCTTCACGGCAAAGCCGACATTGGAATTATTGTTCTTGACTGATTTGAATTCAATAGCGCCATCTTTCTGCACTACGGGGGTAATCGTGCTGCTGTAGTTAGGCAAATTGCCTTGCAGGCCAATCTGGGGCCGGTAGGTAGAGCGGTAGTCGCGCCACTGCCAGTAGCTGATTTCCCGGTCGGTATTGGCCTGTTTGCCAATAGCCGAGTGGTTGAGGGCCAGCGTAATCACCTCATCGAGGTTCAGAGGGCGGCTGGCATTTTGGGCCGTAAGGTCATGGAGCGGCAGCCCCAGCAGCGCCAGGAAGGGAAGGAAGCGGAGTTTCATGGTCGTGGGGCCTTATTCGGTGATACTCAACTCTGGCGTATCCAGATGGTCCTTCATGTCCGACACGATGATCTGCTCACCCTGCCGCAAGCCGCTCACAATCTGCACGTAGTCGAAGTTGCTGTCGCCAAACCGCACGGTGCGCTGGCTGGCCTTACCGTCTTTCACCACGAACACCGCCTGCTCCTGCCCGCCCTGGTAGAAGGCACCGTTCTTTACCCGGACCACATTGTGGTGACCTTTGGTAACCACGAATACATCCACGCGCAGGTTGGAGCGCAGTGCGGGGTGATGATCCTGCTCCAGTTGGGCGTAGAAGGTAACTACGCCTTTGTCCACGGCCGGGCTGATAGTGCTGATGGTCCCGCGCAGGTCAGTACCGTTGATGCGCACCACTACCGGGTCGCCCACGTGCAGGGCATCGGCATAGGCATCAGAAATAGTGGCCCGCACCTTGAAACTGCTCAGGTCGGCTACGCGGGCCAGCGGAGCCCCCTGCTCTACCGAGCCACCGATGTCGTCATTTACCCAGGTCAGCACGCCGCCATCCTGGGCGCTGATGGTAGCCTGAGCCAGCTTACCGGCCAACTCAGATATAGCGCGATTTTGAATGGCCATGGTGTAGCCTAGCTCCCGGACGTCGGCGGCGTTGGAACGCTGTTGGGTCTGAATCTGACGGGCCAGACGGTCGGCCTCCAGCTGGGCTACTTTCAAGTTGAGCTCGGCTTGGCGTACGGTTTCGGCCGTGCCACCACCGATTTTGAGTAGTTGCTGCTCATCCCGCAGATTGGACTGCAGGCTACGCACCTTCGCTGCCTGCACTTCTACCTGAGTGCGCAAGTCGTTCAGGTCGCGCTCCAGGCCAAGCTGCAGCTGGGAGTTTTTGTTGCGGTTCCGCAATTGCTCATCATCCAGCTTAGCCAAGCTTGAGGCGGCAGCTTCTTTGTCTAATTCCAGGATAGTCTGGCCCGGTGCCAAATGCGCTCCAACTGCCACAGCCACCCGCCGAATTGTACTTTGAATAGGACTGGTAATTACAGCCTCATGACCAGGAATTAGGACGCCGGCCGCCGTCAAGGAGGCTTCGACATCTCCTATTTCAACTGGAGCTGTCAGGATAACGCTACGCTGGATACTGGGCTTCAGTAACGAGCGAAAAGCCATTGTACCACTGAGCAGTATCACCACCAGAGCCAAGCTAAGCAACCACCGCCGCCGACTTTTCTGGCTTCTAACTTTGGGAGCTATTAGTCTGTCCATTTTTATAAATAATATGATTATATCAATTGCAGTAATACAACTTCCGAGCTAGCAAAGCCAGATAATCCCCGAAGTCAATAGCACTAATGTTGAATAAGCTAATCCTAACGCGCAGCTGGTGAGCCACAAGCTCCCTGCTGGTAAAGAGCTACCTCTGATAACCAGAGCAAGCCTTGGTAGTATTACTAATATGTACTCTAAAAGCTCACGTAAGAGCTATAAACGAACTTTTGCAGGAGGTAAAACACACCTGACCGTGAACTTGCCTAGCGGCAATTGACAGTCATGGCGCTACTCGTAGCAGCTGTAGCTCGGCAAAAACAAAAAGTAGAATTGAGGCAGCACAAAAGGATGGTGGTGCTGCGGACTGTCTTCCGGCTCCAGGCTGAATCCCTGTAGATCCACTGGGGCAACTGTACCAAGCTATGCTATAGTACCGGGGAAAACAGACGGAGTTGTGGAGAATGGGGCATATATGGTATGGATAAGTGCTGTAAAAATTCTCTAACTAACGTATCTAATAATAATGCTCTCAAATATGCAGAAACAATTTCAATAAATACAAGAACAGGTGCAATTTATTTTGCAAAATTTTTCTTGAGCCACTTTTTAAAAACATAACCTTATGATATTCAAAGTTTTAATCATATTCAACTCTTGCAACCAAACCGGCTTGTAGTTGCTCAATGAGGCCAAAACGCCCTGCGGCAGCATCCAGAATGATGGTGTGGCGACGAAAAGGCTCATTGCCCAGCATACCATCCATGCCCGAAGCGTGCATCAGGATATATTGCCACCACTTCATTCCCTGAATGTAGGTGACGCTGTGCAGGGGCACCGCTGTGGCTTCCAACTGCAAGGAGGCTTGGGTAGGAGCGGTATAAGCAGTAAGGGAGCGGCCCCAGGAATTCACGCTACTGGCCTCGACTTGCGCTCGTGCCTGAACCAGGTTTTTCCAATGCTTTTTACTGGTTATCAAGGCGTAGGCGCTGCTCCCTGAATCAAACAGCAACTCGTGCTGCTGCCCCAGCAGGACAGTACCCAGCAATACCCGGCGCTTACGAAACCGCAGGGGCGCAAAAACTGCCTGGTGGGCCAGAGCCGGGGGCAATTGAGGCAGTAGTTGAAACTGGCGTTGTGGATAGTCGAGCACGAGGACGTGGTTTTCCAGCACGTCGGCACCCAGCGTGCCGATAATGAAGGGTTCAGTGCTATCGGCGGGCAGTTCCTCCTTGCCATACGGCAGTACTCGGATGTGGGCCGCTGAGAAAGTGGCTTGACCTAGCTGAAAGCTGAAAGCAAGCACCTGGCCATCGTGGACGCGCAGGACCGGCTCAGTAGCAGGATACGCGGCCTGCAAAGCACCCAGGGAGTGCGCGTAGAGCAGAGAAGAAGGTGCGCCGGTATCGAACTGCAGATAGCACGTGAGCGGGCAGCCGGGCAGCTGCACGGGCACAAGCAGGGAAGCGTAAGGCTCCACCGGAACAGCATCGGTATCGGCCTGCCACTCGAAGGTGCACTGAGCCGGCAGGTTATGTACCGTAAGCTGATTTGGTGCCGGTTCGAACCGCTTACGCAGGTAATAATACCCACTCAGGCCACCCAGTACCAGCAGCGCCAGCAGCCCTGACCTATACTGTTTGGGGAAAGCACCAGGCGTAGTACGAACGGCAGCACACATATAGTTATTTTAAGGATAAGCAGCTCGCCCGTAGTTGTCAGGCAATAATGAGTAGTATAAAGTATAGTCGGTAGCTTGTAAGCCCCTGGGTCACTATCTGACGTTGAACTGTCGGTTTAGCTGGCCATAGCCGGCACGGCTACCAAGGCATTGCGCACATCTTCGAGCAGCCACATCGGCGTGCTAGTGGCCCCGCAGATACCGACCGACTGCCCAGGAGCGAACCACGATAAATCCAACTCATCGACTTTTGATATAAAGTGTGTGTTCGGATTGGCCGCCTTGCAGACCTGGTAAAGGGCTTTGCCATTGCTGCTCTTGGTGCCCGATACAAAAATGATGTGGTCGAAGCGAATAGCAAAGTGCCGCAGGTCCTTGTCGCGGTTGCTGACCTGCCGACAGATGGTGTCGTTGGCCAGTACTGTGTAGCCGCGCTCCTCTAGTTCCTGCTTGATGCGATAAAAGCTGTCGGGACTTTTGGTTGTTTGGCTATAGAGCGTAAGCTCTTGCGGTAGTGGGTGCTGCAAGAGCTGCTCCAAGTTCTCGAACACCACCGCGTGGCCCTGGGTCTGCCCCAGCAAGCCTTGCACTTCGGCGTGGCCGTGGGTGCCGTAGATAAAGATCTTATTCTGTTTGTCGTAGCTGGCCTTGATGCGGTTCTGCAACTTGAGTACGACCGGACAGGAGGCATCAATCAGGGTCAGATTATTGTTCAGGGCAATGCGGTAGGTGCTGGGTGGCTCGCCGTGGGCCCGGATAAGTACCATTTCATTATGCAGCTGGGCAAAAACGTCATAGGTGATGATGCGTAAACCCAGAGACTTGAGCCGCTCCACTTCTTCTTCGTTGTGCACGATGTCGCCTAGACAGTACAGATAGTCTTGGTCATCTAGTATTTCTTCGGCCATCTGAATGGCGTAAGTAACTCCAAAACAGAAGCCGGAGTCCTGGTCGATACTAACGGTAAGATTATGTGCCATATAAACGGGCTGAATAACGATATACAGGATAATTTTAAGCGCTAAACGGGCTTTCCGGCCAGCTGATAACCAGCATGCCAGGCCGTATAGATCTTATTTTAATAGAAGAAACGAATGAGTGGACAGCTGGCCGAAAAGCCAACTATCGGGCAACTACTTCGCGGGGAACAGTGGGCGTGAAATCACAGCAGGCTCTCATGCAGCCCAGGATATCAGCAACAGAAAAAAAGGAAACTACTGGTCAGTAGGTTGGGGTTGTGGGATAGATGAGAGTAACAATAGATTATATATAGTGCTGCAATATAAATTCTTTTTGCCAATTACTATAACCAACCTCAATAATTAATCTAAAGATCTGCTTCTCAAAACTTTATTTTTCAATTAACCCATAGTCTGCCGCCCGGCAGATAGGCCTCCAGGGCGTTGAGTGTTTGGGTAGGAGCACTTAGCTGCGGGCAGTGGCCACTGACGGGCAGCGTAACAAGCGTCGCATCGGGAATGGCTGCCAACAGAAACTCGCCAACCTCGGGCGGCGCAACCAGGTCTTCGGCGCACTGCACCAGCAGGCAGGGAATGCGCAGCCGGCCCACATCCCGGCGGTTATCGGAGAGGAAGGTAACGCGGGCAAACTGCCGGGCAATGGCGGGGTTGGTTTGACAGAAGCTATGAGTAAGCTCGGCGGTGAGTGTGGGACGGTCGGGAGTGCCCATAATAAAGGGGGCGAAAGTATCGGCCCAACCTACGTAGTCGGTTTCCATAAACGCCAGCATGGCCTCCAGGTCGGGGCGGTCGAAGCCGCCGTAATACTCGGCGTCGTTGACGTAGCACGGCGACGGGCACAACAAGAGCAGCTTGCGGAAACGCTCGGGCGCAGCAATAGCCGCCAGCGTACCAATCATGGCCCCGACGGAGTGGCCCACCAGGTAGATTTCGTCCCGACCCAGGTGGTCACAGATTTCCAGCACATCCTGGGCGTAACCCTCCAGGGAAGAATACTTAGCCGCATCATAAGCTGCCGCTACCGACAAGCCCGCGCCCACGTGGTCGAACAGCACCAGGGTAAAATGCTCGGCAAAGGCGGGCGTGAGGTAGCGCCAGATACTTTGGTCGCAGCCAAAGCCATTGACGAAAAGCAGAGTTCGGGGCCCGTTTCCGATTACGCGGACGTTATTGCGGCGCAGCACATTCATAGCAAGTCGACTCTGGCTACTGTAGTTGACATCCTCAAAGTCAACAGCAAAACCCTATTTAATACCACTATAATCTAAGTATACGAAATTTTCACAAAACCCAGTAGGGTTCAGGAGTGTAATTCTGACTTAGCCGGATAGTTTGGGGCTCCTGACCGGGCGGTAGGTTTTTGTCCTCGCCTGAATACCTAACCTCGATTTGCTATGTGGAAACTGCTACTGGGACTCTTGTTGCTAGGCATATCGAGCCAACTATGGGCGCAGTCGGTAACGCACGCGTTTGAGCTGGGCGATGATAATTTCCTGCTGGATGGAAAGCCTTTTCAGATGATTTCGGGCGAAATGCACTACCTGCGGGTACCCCGGCAGGCGTGGGGGCAACGGCTGCGCATGGCTAAGGCCGCAACAACGTGGTGGTGCTGGAATTGCCGGGGCCTGGGTAAACGAAACTGCTGACGGTAAACAAACCAGTTCTGAGCGTGGTAAAGCTAGCCACCGTGGTGCGGCCGTAGCGCTGAGCGGCGTACTTCCCCAATCAAACCGGCTGATAAACCGACGGATAGGAAGAGTTTCGGGGCGGGTTAAATTAGTTGCGTAATTTTTTCATTGTTTTGCTCTGCAAATCACTGAAATTCTAACGCCTACCTCCCACCCTATGAAATACAACATCCGCTGTTCGGCGGCCTTTTCCTTCCGGGTTCTGACGACCACGCTCGTGCTGCTGGGCCTGCTGCAGGCCAGCGCCCGGGCCGAGGAAATGAAGTCGCCCAACCAGCAAATGGTCCTCACCTTCGCGCTGCAGAGCGACGGGGTTCCGACCTACGCCCTAACCTACAAGGGCCGGCCGGTAATCAAGACCAGTAAACTCGGTCTGGAGCTTAAAAACGCTCCAGCCCTGACCAGCGGCTTCACTGTGGCCGATTCGAAGCAGACCACGTTCGACGAAACCTGGCAGCCGGTGTGGGGCGAAACCAAGAGCATCCGCAACCACTACAACGAGCTGACCGTGAACCTGCAGCAGGCTGCCACCAGCCGCACGGTGATCCTGCACTTTCGCGTATTCGACGACGGCTTGGGCTTCCGCTACGAGTTTCCGCTCCAGCCCAAGCTCGACTACTTCGTGGTGAAAGAGGAAAAGTCGCAGTTTGCCCTGGCCGGCGACCATAAGGCCTTCTGGCTGCCCGGCGACTACGACACCCAGGAGTACAGCACCGTCACGTCGAACCTTTCGGAAATACGCAGCAAGATGAAGGCGGCCACCACGCCCAACGCTTCCCAGACGCCTTTCTCCCCCACCGGGGTGCAAACGCCGCTGATGCTTAAGAGCAAAGACGGGCTCTACATCAACATTCACGAAGCGGCCCTGGTCGACTACTCCTGTATGCACCTGGAGCTTGACGACAAGAACATGGTGCTCGAGTCGCACCTGACGCCGGATGCCGCTGGCAACAAGGGCGAGTTGCAGACGCCCTGCGTCTCGCCCTGGCGCACCATCATTGTAAGTGACAAAGCCGCCGACATCCTGCAGAGCAAGCTGGTGCTGAACCTCAACGAGCCGAGCAAAATCAAGGACACCTCCTGGATTAAGCCCGTGAAGTACGTGGGCGTGTGGTGGGAGATGATTACGGGCAAGAGCACCTGGTCGTACACCAACCAGGAAAATATCAAGCTCGACGCCCTGGACTACTCGAAAGTAAAGCCCAACGGCACCCACGGCGCCACCAACGCCAACGTGAAGCGCTACATCGACTTTGCCGCCCAGCACGGTTTCGACGCGGTGCTGGTAGAAGGCTGGAACACGGGCTGGGAAGACTGGTTTGGCAAGCACAAGGACTACGTGTTCGACTTCGTGACGCCCTACCCCGACTTCGACGTGCAGGAACTGAACCGCTACGCCCAGAGCAAAGGGGTGCGTATCATCATGCACCACGAAACCTCGGGCTCGGTGCGCAACTACGAGCGGCACCTGGACACGGCCTTCCAGTTTATGAACAAGTACGGCTACACGGCCGTGAAAACCGGTTACGTAGGCGACATCGTGCCCCTGGGCCACCACCACTACGACCAGTGGGTAAACAACCACTACCAGTACGTACTGGAAAAGGCCGCCGAACATAAGATCATGGTGAACGGGCACGAGGCCGTGCGGCCCACCGGCCTGGCGCGCACCTACCCCAACCTGATTGGCAACGAAGCCGCCCGCGGCACCGAGTACGAGTCGTTTGGTGGCAACAACGCCGACCACACCACCATTTTGCCATTTACCCGCCTTATCGGGGGCCCGATGGACTACACACCCGGCATTTTTCAGACCAAGGTGAGTGCCTATAATCCGCAGAACAACTCCTTCGTGCATACTACCCTGGCCCGGCAGCTGGCCCTGTACGTGACGATGTACTCGCCCCTGCAAATGGCCGCCGACCTGCCCGAAACCTACGAAAAGCACCTCGACGCCTTCCAGTTCATCAAGGACGTGGCTGTGGACTGGGATGCTACCGAAGTGCTGGAAGCCGAGCCCGGGGACTATATCACCTACGCCCGCAAAGCCAAGGGCAAGAGCAGCTGGTTTGTGGGCAGCACCAACGACGAAAACGGCCGGACCTCGAAAATCAACCTGAGCTTCCTGGAGCCCGGCAAGAAGTACGTGGCTACTATCTATGCCGATGCCAAGGATGCTCACTACGAGAAAAATCCGCAGGCTTACGCCATCCGCAAGCAGAGCGTGACGAGCAAAACCAAGCTGACCCAGTATTGCGCGCCCGGTGGTGGCTACGCCATCAGCATTGTGGAGGCTGCCGCTAAGTAGCCCTGCTTCTTCTTTAATACTGAAGCCCTGTCTTACCAAGTGTAAGGCAGGGCTTTGTTTTTAAGGAGTGTAAGGCAGGGCTTTGTTTTTAAGGCCGGAGTTCTATTTCATAGCATAGGCGAAATTCACCTTCTTCCCAAGAAGCCGACAACTGTTCCATGATTGAGTAACGAAGCGGATACAAGCAGAGTAATCATCCCTGTTCAATGAAAAATTTTTAAAAAACTTTGCTTAATCATCCTATTTATTACTTGTTTTTTAAGTGAATCGCTAAAAAACCACCACCCTTATAATAGCCGGGCTAATCTTGCTCCCTACGAACCTCTGTGTGTGCAGTAGCCCTGGCAACCGTGCGACGTAAGCGTAATATCAACCCTGCTTCACTCTTCTCAGCCAAGTACAGTCCTTGCTTTTCTTGAAAAAGGCCTACTATATTTAAATCACACCAGCAGCGGCGCAGTCGATTTTACCTGTACTCGTGGCTTCCGTCGGAGCCGCCGCTTTGCTCTTTTTCCGGCCTGTTGCGCTACCCAGTTTCTGGGGAAGCCAGTAGCCGTTGCCCTGCCCCTACCAATTCCCACTCTAATCCCAAACTTCATGAAAACCCGTACGCGTACCGCGTGGCGAAGCCTGTTGGTTTTGCTCAGCACCCTGCTCTTTTCGGCCACCAGCTGGGCCCAGGGCAGCATTCCGTTTACCATCGCCAACAACTCTCCTTTCCCGGATTCGGACCTCTACGTGGCCATCGTCGGCAAAGACGCGGCCGGCAACCACCTCTGGATCAACGCGGCCAACGGGCAGGTATTGCCCATGTCGGCCTCGTACAATACTGTAACCGGACCAACCTACAACGGCAACACCGGGCCGGGGCAGAACTCCAAGTACGCGGCCTGCTTCACCCGCTTGAGCAACATCCCGAACAAAACCTTTACCCTGCCCTACATTGCTGGCTGCCGGGTTTTCATTGCCCAGGGCCAGCAGCTGTATCTGTACTTCTTCGGTGCATCGGGCGCACCTTCGGGCTACGCCGCCCCCGATTTTCAGAACCCTAACGACCCGAACAAAGGCATCCGCTACGAGTTTATCGAGCTGACTAACAACCAGTACGGCTTCTTCGGCAACCACACCCGCGTAGACTCCTACCACTACCCGATGGGGCTGGAGCTGTGGGGCAACGGCTACTACAAGCGCGCCGGTGAGCTGAAAAGCCACGCCGACATCCTAGCTGCCTACCAGAGCTTTGCGCCCTCAGCATTTCAGAGCCTGCTCAATACCTCGGCCGGCACCATTACCTGCCCCGGTAAGTCGCCGGCGTTTCAGGCTGGCGGGGCTCAGTCCAACTACTTCGGCGCTTACATCGACGCCATCTGGAACAAGTACGTCAACGAAGACCTAATTTTCTATGCCGGCGACGCGGGCGTGTTCAAGGGCCGCATCAGTGGTGGCCGGCTCACGGTGGTAGGCCAGTCGGGCGGCTTCGCGGGCCGCACGGGCATCGTGGCGCGCAAGCCCACGACGCAGGAAGTACTAGAAGGCAAGGGCGTCCTCGACCAGCGTGTAGGCGATGGGGACCTCGACCTGGTAATACAGTCGCAGCTATGCGCGGCCATCAACCGGCACGTGGTGAATACGACCACGCCCAACCCCGGCCAGCAGAACTGGTACAATGCCGGGCAGTACTACCTGGCTGACCCAACCAACCACTACGCCCGCTTCTGGCACCAGGGCGGCATCAGCGTGGATAACCTGAACTACGGCTTCGCCTACGACGATGTGAACGACCAATCGTCGAGCTTGCACACGCCCCAGCCGACTAAGGTTGTAGCTACTTTCGGCGGCTTCGCTGGTTCTACTCCACCGCCTCCGGCTACGGGCGTAGCTACCATGTACAAGGACTGCAACTACACCGGCACGGCCGTAGCCCTGCCCGTGGGCGACTACAATCTGGCCGCCCTGCAAAGCCGGGGCATTCTCGACAACGACGTATCCTCGCTGAAGGTGAACAGCGGCTACGAGGTAGTGCTCTACGAAAACGACAACTTCACCGGCGGCACGCTCACGGTGGGCAGTGCTGGTAACGGCTGCTTGGTAAACAACCCGCTGGGCACCGGCAACTGGAACGACAAGGCGACTTCGCTGCGGGTGCGCACCACTACGTCCTCCACGTTTAGCATAACCTTGCAGGCCGAAGCGGCCAACGTGAACAACGGTATGACGGTAGAAACCACCACGGATACGGGCGGCGGCCAGAATATGGGCTACGTAGACGCCGGCGACTACCTAGTTTGGAACGGCATCAATTTCCCCACCACCGGCCAGTACCTGATTGAGTACCGCGTAGCCAGCGGCGGGGCGGGTGGCACCATTTCTTCCGACCTCAACGCCGGTACTACGCAATTCGGCAACACGACCATCCCCGGTACCGGCGGCTGGCAGAACTGGACCACCGTGTCGAAAACGGTGACCATCAACGCGGGTACTTACAACTTTGGCGTCTTTGCCCAGTCGGGCGGCTGGAACATCAACTGGGTCCGCATCACCAAGGTCAACAGCGCAGCCCGCACCACGCTGGCTGCCTCGGCCAAGAGCAACCCGGAAGTCCTGCAGCTTTATCCCAACCCGGTAGTAGACCAGCTCTATCTGAGTGCCTCGCTGGATATGGCCGGTAGCCAGTACCGCATCCTGGACGTCAGCGGCCGCACGATGAGCAGCGGCACTGTAAGCGGCCAGACTGTGGAAACCGCCCAGCTACCGGCGGGCATCTACACCCTGCAGGTCACGACTGCCGACCAGCAGCAGATTCTGCGGCGCTTCGTTAAGAGCAAATAAGCCGGGAACCCACACTACAAAAAGCCCCGCCGGATTATCCGGCGGGGCTTTTTTGGCTTGCAACACCTGTTGGGCATTACGGCACCAGCAGCTTGCCGGAGGCCGTGGCGGCGGGCCCGGCTATTTCCACCGTGTACACACCGCTGGCCAGGCCACTTACCGACAAGATGGTTTCGGCCTGCTCGGCGGAGGTGGTGGCAAAGGAGGCCTGCCGCTGCAGCTGCCCGGTGGCGTCGTACAACCGCAGCGTGGCCTCGCCCCGCCCGATGCCCTTGGCCGTCACCGTGGTTTTGGAGGAAGCCGGGTTCGGAAACACCGTGAGGCCCGTAGCAGACGTGGCGGCTCCGCTGCGAGCGGCCGGCACCGTTATGTTGGCGTAGCGGTACGTCAGGTAGCGGTAGGGCCGCTGGGAGCTGTTGCGCCCCACGCCCTCGACTGGGTTGCCGTGGGCCGTGTAAGTGTAGCTGTAGGTAGAGGTGGAAGGCCGAGCCGACTGGTCGTGCTTCTGTTTACGGATCAGGTTGTGCAGGCCGCTATCCTCTACTTCCAACGGCGAGCCGGCCGAGGGAAACAGATTGTGCAGAGGATTGGGGCTGGAATCGTACTCGAAAGAATACGTCCAGGGCTTTTCCAGCGGCTTGTAGTTGAAGCCCCGCACGGTGGAAGCCACCAGGCTGCCCTCCGCATTCAGGGTGTAGTCGGTGCGGCCGAAGCTGCTCATGCCCTCGTACCGCTTCGTACTCAGCGAAAAAGCCAGCTGCGTGGTCCCGTCCGGGCCCGGCTGCCGCTCCAGCAGCGTTTCACTCATCAGCTCCCATTTGTCCCGGGGCCGGTACTGCTGGGTTATTTTGGTGAGCTGCCCCGCATTGTCATAGCTGAAGCTGTAGCGCCGACGCCCATCCGCGTTGATTTTAGTCAGCAGCGGCCCGCTTTTGGCGTACTCGTAGCGCCAAGTATTAGACGATATTACTTTACCGTTTTCCACTACATCCACACGGTGGGTGGCGGGCTGCCCCGCCACGTCGTACGTGAAATAGTGCCGCTGCACCAGACTCTTCTTGGTTGCCAGCTGGTAGGTCGAGTCCCGGAAGCTGGCAATTTTCTCCACCGTGGTGCTGCCGACCAGCGTGTTGGCCTGGGGCTGCACGGCCGCTACCGGGGCCACGGCTATGGGCTTAGCCGGACCGGACTGCATTATCTTGAAGCTAATGGGAATCGTCATCGGGGCTGGTACGGCCTGGCCGCCCTGCATAGCCGGCCGAAACTTGCCCAGGGCCCGCACCGCCTGCAGGGCCGACTCATTGAGCAAGGGCGAAGACGAATCCAGCACCCGCATGTCGGTTGCAGAGCCCGTGGCGTCCACGATGAACGTGACGTTGACCTTGCCTTCGGCCCGGGCGCGCAGGGCCGCCGCCGCGTAGCGCGTATTGCGACCTAGGTCTTGCAGCATCTTTTCGCTGCCCCCGATATACTCCGGTAGCCGGTCGTACTTCACAGCGGCCGGTGCGGCGTCGGGCATGGTAGTCGTTTGCGCGTAGGCCGCGGCAGGCAGCAAGACGCCGCTCAGGGCCAGGATAAGTCTAATGGCAGTCATCAGGAAAAGCGTAATGGGTATAAGTCACAAGCAAAGGCAAGGCTAAGATATTAAATCCCACGCTCCTTGGTGTACCCAATAGCGGCCCTGCCTTTGCCCCGGCCCAGTTGCCCGGACGAATGGAAATTCCACGAAGTCAACCTTTTTAGAACATGGGCAGTACGTATTACGACAAGACCCGCGGGCCTTCTCTACCACACTCTCTTCGCCCTGACCATGAAAAACTACCGTTTTTACTTCCTGCCCGTTTTCCTGATTCTTCTGACTTTCTCGCTCAGCGGCTGTGAGCTGGTGGGTGACATATTCAAAGCCGGCATGTGGACGGGCCTGATTGGCGTCGTACTAGTCGTGCTGCTGGTGCTGTTCATCCTGCGCAAAGTCCGCCGCTAGGTCGTTTGCCAAACCATATAAAAAGGGCGTCTCTAACCGGGGCGCCCTTTTTTTATTGGCCCGTCAGCTGGATGCGGTAGCTGGTTTGCCAAGCACAGTATGAGCGGCTAAGCCACCATTGCGCACAAAAAAGCCTGATCTGTCTCCAGATCAGGCTTTGAAAAATTCGGGGAGACCAAACGTGTTAGCCGTTGGTCTTCTTGGGCATGGTTCCGATGATATGGTCCCAGAGGGTAGACGAAACGCCGAAGGCAATTTCATCCTGCCGGTAGTGGTGCTGGGCGTGGTGCGTCCACCACACCTTCAGAAAGTTCTTCGGAGGTGCGTAGGCGTGAATGGCGTAGTGCACAAACAGATACAGCGCGTAACCGAACGTGAAGCCAGCCAGAATACCGAAAGCGTAGCTACTGAAAACGAAGCGGAAAATAAAGAACAACAACGACGCCACGAATACCGTGATGATGGGCGGCATGGCTAGGCGGGTCTTGTCCTTGGGATACTCGTGGTGCACGCCGTGCATGGTGTACTGAAATTTGGCCCGCTTCGGCGTGGTGGCCGGAATGTGGTAGAGGTAGCGGTGCATGGCGTACTCCACGTACGTGAACATGAACCATCCCAGCAGGAACAGTCCGAAAGCCGACAGCCCGCTGATAAAGCCGCGGGTAATGCCATAGTATAAGCTCCCGGCCGCCGTCAGCAAGAAGATGGATACCGGCAGGGCAATGTGGGTGTGCGTCAGCCGCTCCAACACCGGGTTTTTAAACAACTGCGCCGAACCCTTGTGCTTGGGTTTAATCTGGTCAGGTGTTTTTACTGGGTCGGGAGCTACTTCGAGGGCTGAGGTAGAAGAAGCGGAATTCATAGGAATGATCAGCTAGTGTAAGGAGCAAAAGTACGCAGTATGGCACAAACACTGCGCCGAACGCACCGGGGAAGGCAAATTAGCTGCTGGTTTGATACTGAGCCAGCAGGCGCTGCACCGCCGCCACCGTACAGGCTGCACCCGAGCAGCGGAGCGGCGCGCGGCTATAAAACTGTTCGCGCACCGCTAAGGTTTCGCGCAGACGATTCTCCAGCGCTTCGGGGCTGCCGGCCTGGGCCAGCAGCGGCCGACTGGCGGCACCTTGCTGCAGTCGCCGGACCAGCTCTTCCAGCGGGGCGTACAGGTACAGCGTGTAGCCGGTTTCGAGCAATAGGTCCATATTCTGGTGAAAACAGGGCGTCCCGCCGCCCGTAGCCAGCACCAGCCCGGGCAGCTCGGCCACCACTTCCCGCAGCACGGCGGCTTCGCGCTGCCGAAAGTACGCTTCTCCCTCAGCCGCAAAAATATCGGGGATGCTGCGCTGTTCAAGCCGCACGATTTCCTGGTCAAGGTCCCGGAACGGCAGCCCGTAGGCCGTAGCCAGCGCCCGGCCCAGCGTCGTTTTGCCCGCCCCTGGCATTCCAATCAAATACAGACGCATGGGTTTCTTCTAATGTGCTAATGTGTTGGAAAGTGCTAATGCACAACCCGTGCCTTTGCGAGGCTGAAGGCCGAAGCCATCCTTCCGCCGAAATGTACGGAGCCTTCTATCTTGACAAGCCCTCATCGGTGCATAGGCGAAAGAGCTTAGCGGGAAAAGGCTGTGGCTACCTTCGTAGCGGAAGGGTTGCCGCCGCTTGATGCGCGGAATGTGCTAATGCTGCTCCTCGCAAGGACAAGAGGAGCATTCGCACATTAACTCAGCTTCACCCGCGGGTCCAGCACGGCGTAGAGCACGTCGACGACGATGTTGACAACCACGAAGAGGAAGGCAATGAAGATAGTAGCGCCCATCACAACCGGGAAATCCAGGTTTTCAACGGCCCGCAGCGTAACGGTACCCAGGCCTTTCCAGTTGAAGATGTACTCGATAAAGAAAGCCCCCGCCATAAGTGAAGCCAGCCAGCCCGATACGGCCGTGATAACCGGGTTCAGGGCGTTTTTCAGGGCGTGGCCCACCACCACCCGGTAGCCCGACAGGCCCTTGGCCCGGGCCGTGCGGATGTAGTCCTGGCTAAGCACATCGAGCATGGAGCTGCGGGTGAGCTGGGTAATAACGGCCAGGGGCCGGATGCCCAGGGCAAAGGCTGGTAGCAGCAGATTGCGCAGCACCAGGTGGCGGCCCGTAAAGGGGTCCGTTTCGTAGAGCTGCCCGGTCAGGTTGAGCCCGGTCCAGTGGCTCCAGTAAAAGCCGAAGGTCATGGCAATCAGGATGCCGGCCACAAACGAGGGCACCGAGATGCCCAACACCGACGTCGTAATCAGGGCCCGGTCGAGCCAGGAGTGGGGCTTGAGGGCGGCTATTACTCCAAAGGCTATGCCCAGCACTGCTGCCAGCAGCATAGCCGCCAGCGCCAGCCAGAGCGTGCCGGTAAAATGGTCGAGCAGGATGCGCAGTACGTCCTTATTGCTTTGAAACGAGCGGCGCAGATACGGCACCTTCAGCACCACCGATTTTTCGCCCAGCGGCAGCAAAGCCACGCCCCCGTACTTGGCCACCCCGGCCGAGTCGCGCGGGTGCAGGCCCAGCGGCGACACATCGTTGAGGTAGCCCACCAGCTGCACCGGCACGGGCTGGTCGAGGCCCAGGTCGGCGGCAATGGCGGCGCGGGTAGCTACATCCGAGCGTTGGCCGGCCAGCAGGGCCACCGGGTCGCCGGGCAGCACGGTGAAGAGAAAGAATACGGTCAGGGCCACGCCGGCCAGCACCAGTATTCCCTGCAACAGCCGACGCAGCACGAAAGAAATCATTCGGTTAGTTGTTGGTTTTTAGTTGTTGGTTGGTCGTTGTCAGTTGTTAGCTATCCGTAAGAACGACCTAACAGCTGACAATGACCAACTACAGCAGCTCTTCCAGCTTGGCGCGGTCCGGAATGTCGTGGTAGTGGAATTTGCCCTTTACCACGCCGTCCTTGAGCAGCATAAAGCCCGGGTTGGAGCGAATCATGGATTTGAGCACCGTGGCATCGGCGTAGTAAAAGGGTGCCGACAGGTTGACCTCGTGGCGGAAAGCGTCGAATTCGGCCGGGCTGCTGCTGGTGATGACCAACGGGGTAATCTTCTTTTGCGACGAATCGGCCGCCGAAATCAGCTGGTTGATTTTCAGGAACCGGTCCCGGTCGGCGTGGTCGGTGCTCTGCACGATAAGTACCAGCTTGTTGCCCTTGAGCAGTTCCTGGGTGTAGTCGCCCTGGTCGTTCCAGACCTTGAAATCGGTGATTTTCGGGGCCGACTCCGGGTTCAAAGCTACCATCTGCTTGTACTTCCAGGTCGTGTCGGTGGGATACTCGGTAAACTCCTGAGTAGTGCCGTTGCGCTCCATGATATACTTGTAGCGCATGGCCTCCGAGGGTTTCATCAGCTTGCCGATATCGTTGCCGACCTTGTAAGGCAGGAAATCGAAGTAGGGCAAGTGGCCCAGAGCCCGCACCCCGATACCGATGGCCACGGCCGAAGCCAAGGTCATGTACATGATGCCCAGCATGCCGCGGGCAAACACCCGGCGCAGGTAGCGCTGATTGAAGAACACTACGGCCCAGAGCACCAGCAAGAACACGTCCTTCGAGAACGAGGTCCAGGGCGTGAGCTTGATAAAGTCGCCGAAGCAGCCGCAGTCCGTTACCTTGTTGAAGGCGGCCGAGTAGAAGGTCAGGAAGGTGAAGAAGACCAGCAGCACGAGCAGCACCCACAGGGTTTTGCGCAGGTACCAGCGCAGCAGCAGCGCCACACCCAAAATTACTTCCAGGGAGCTCAGCGTCAGGGACAACATCCGGGCGCTGCTCTTAAACCAGAGGAAGAAGCCGGCCAGGCTGGGCACGGAGGCGGCAAACACCTCAAAGTATTCTTCCAGCTTGTAGGCCGTGCCGATAGGGTCGTTGAGCTTGACCAGCCCGGAGAAGATAAACAGGCCGCCTAGCAGCAGCCAGCAGATTCGGGTAATAGATTTCATAGAAGAGGTGGTGCGGCGGACAACGTGCTCAGGGCACAGCGCACCGGCACCGATTTGGAGTCAGAAGGCGAAGATGGGCTATAGTACGCAGTTGTAAGCTCTGCAAGTTACTGAACCGAAGCGCACGGCGCAGGTTTTTAACGCACGCCTACTTCTGGGCCCCGGCACCCAGCATCGGACACCAAAGGCTAGGCGCTATATCCCAGCTTAATCAGGGCAAATACGGCGTAGTTGAGCATGTCGCGGTAGTTGGCGTCCACGCCTTCCGATACGCGGGTGAGGCCAGCCAAATCTTCAATCTGCTTGGTGCGGTGCAGCTTCATGAGGATAATGTCGGTGATGCTTTCGACGCGCATCTGCCGCCAAGCCTCGCCGTAGTCGTGGTTTTTGGCAAACAGCAGGCGGCGGTTTTCGGCCACCTGCTCGTCGTATGCGGCGGCCACGGCTTCGGTTTCCAGGTCCAGGGGCGCGTCGGCGGGCAGGCGCAGCTGCATCAGGGCCATAACGCAGTAGTTGATAATGGCCACGAACTCCTCATCTACGCCATCGGCCACGAGCTGCACGCCTTTCTCCTGAATGGAGCGGATACGCTGGGCCTTGATGTAAATCTGGTCGGTGACGGAAGGCAGGCGCATGATGCGCCACGCGGTGCCATAGTCGTGGGTCTTGGCCAGGAACAGGCTGCGGCATTTGCCAATCACCTGGTCGTACTCGTGCTGGGTTTGGTTACTCAAAATTTTCAGCCTACTTTTAAGAATCCCGGTTTTTAGCCTCTCTGCCATGTCTGCCCAGGCCGCGAAAGATACGTGTTTTTCTCCGAGGCAAACGCTGCGTTGCCCCGGTGGGCGCGTCCTGCATCTGGCCTCGCCCCAGGTCATGGGCATCCTGAATCTAACCCCGGATTCCTTCTTCGCCAAGAGCCGTGTGGCCGGCCACGACGACCTGCTGCACCGGGCCGAAGCCATGCTCGAAGCCGGCGCCAGCATCCTCGACGTGGGCGGTTACTCGTCGCGCCCCGGGGCTGAGCACATTTCCGAAGACGAGGAGAAAAGCCGGGTGCTGCCCGCCGTGGAAGCCCTACGCCGCGCGTTTCCCCAGGCGTTTCTGTCCATCGACACCTTCCGGAGCGGGGTAGCCTGCGCGGCCGTGGCCGCCGGGGCCGACATCATCAACGACATCAGCGGCGGGGAGCTCGACGAGGCCATGTTTGCCACTGCCGGCCATTTGCAAGTGCCCTACGTGCTGATGCACATGCGCGGCACGCCCCAGACCATGCAGCAGCTTACCAGCTACCCCGACGGCCTGGTGCTGGAACTGGTGCGTTACTTCCGCGACAAAGTAGCCCGGCTGCGCGCGGCCGGCGTCGCCGACATCATCCTGGACCCCGGTTTCGGCTTTGCCAAAACGGCCACCCAAAACCACGAGCTGCTCGGCCGGCTGCGGGAACTCCAACTGCTGGGCCTGCCGATCCTGGCGGGCCTTTCGCGCAAGGCTATGGTTTACAAGCCGCTGGGCCTGACGCCCGACTCGGCTTTGAGCGGAACCGTAGCCGTGAATACCATTGCCCTGCTCAACGGTGCCCGGCTCTTGCGCGTACACGACGTAGCCGAAGCCGTGCAAACCATTCGGCTGGTTTCCCGCACCCTGAATCCCTCGTCTCCGTGATTGGCACCTTCAGCATCGGCTTCCTGCGCATCGGCTGGATAGACGTCGTGGACGTGCTGCTGGTTACGGTGCTGTTTTACCAGCTCTACAAGCTGCTGACGGGAAGCGTGGCGCTGAAGATTTTCCTGGGGCTCATGTCCATCTACCTGCTCTACCTGGTGGTGAAAGCCGCCGGCATGGAACTGCTCACCAGTATCCTGGGGCAGTTTATGAGCGTGGGCGTGCTGGCCAGCATTATTTTGTTTCAGCAGGAAATCCGCCGCTTTCTGCTAACGATTGGCAAGGCCACGGCCTTCGACCGGATGCGGGTGTTCCCATGGCGGCGCGACGCGCCCGCCGAGCGCATGAGCATCACGCCCTTCGTGGAAGCGGCTAAAAGCTTGGCCGGCAAAAACACCGGGGCCCTGATTGCCTTCCAGATGGTGTCGGATCTGAAGTTCTACGGTGACTCCGGCGACCTGATCGACGCCACCGTGAGCAAGCGCCTGCTCATGTCGATTTTCAACAAGACCTCGCCCCTGCACGACGGGGCCGTCATTATCAGCAACAACCGCATCAAGGCCGCCCGCTGCATTCTGCCCGTGAGCGAGAACCCCGACGTGCCCGCCTCCATGGGGTTGCGCCACCGCGCTGCCATCGGCCTGACGGAAGTAACCGACTCGGTAGTGCTGGTGGTAAGCGAAGAAACCGGGCAGATTTCGCTGGTGCGGGGCGGGGAAGTGTTCCGCAACCTGTCCTCGTCCGATTTGCGGGCCCGCCTCAACGAGTTCCTCTTCGACGCCGCCCCCGACCGGCCAGCACCTCGGCCTCGGCGGCGGAAGTAGCCGCTTAAGTCTTCCTTTTTTGAGGTCCACGACGCATTCTGCATATTGGAATGCGTCGCTGCACGTGCTGCGGGCCATTCTAAAAGGCAGAATGCGTAAAGCCTTGGAAGGCGACTGATAGTTTAGTGGATGTAGCGGTCAATCCGCTGTTTGGGTCTGTAGTCAATTATAGTATCCTGCCGGAAGCGCAATTGCCACAGCTCGTAATTATAGCCCGGCGAGGGAGGTGGGGGCGGGCCAGTTCTTGTAGGCAGAACGATGGGCTTCCTTGTCTTGGGAGGCTTCTTTTTCGAGGCATACAGGTGGGCGTTCGGTATCCCCCAAAAATAGAAATCGTATTTCCCGATATGCTCGACTCCGAGCACTCCGGGGTCAGTAGGGTCGGCTGGCTCTCCCAGACTGTGGACGTTGACGCGTGATGAGTCGAGCAGGTAGACATAGATGCTTGTATCCGGCTCCCGATCGTGCTCATGGGCCCGCACATAGCCCCGAAGAAAACGGGCTAGCGCAGGGTTTACGGTTGCGCTTAGATCCGTTTTTTCGGGTCGACAGGCTACTAGCGCTGCTAGCATCAGGGTCATTAAGCAACAAATAGCCGGCTTCAGCATAAGCAAAGTAACTTCTTAAATCGTCCCAGGGGCGCTTATTTTTTCCGGAAGGCAGCCAACGATTTTGCCTGGAATTGCGTTTTTCACGCCATGATTCAGGAATTAACCTCACCCACTGGCCGCGTCTACCTTACCGTGGAAACCGATACCGAGAACAAATGGATTCTGGTAAACTGGATGGGGTATCTGACGAGCGACAGTATCAAGGCCGGCGCGGCGGCTTACACGGCGGCCTTGGCTAAATCCGGCTTTTCCTGCGTGCTGAACGATACCCGGGAGGTGCGCGGCCCCTGGGACCATTCCATAGACTGGGTGGTCAATGAGTGGGCCCCAAATGCAGCCGCAGCCGGCTTGCGCTACTTTGCCATGATCACTACGCCCGAAACCCTGGCCCAGGAGTCGGCTTCCAGCTTTTACGAGCAGCTGACGGCCTTTCATGCCGAGGTATTCGACAACCGTGAAGCGGCGCAGCAGTGGCTGCGCTCGGTATGTTCCTAGGCAGCTAGGGCCCAGCTGGCTGACACGGGACGGTCCGTGCCTGCTAGCGGCGTTGCCTACTGCTTTTTCCGTTCTATTCTCTGGCGCACCGCATTCTCTACGAAGCCCCACCTCACCCTTGCCTACGATTATGCCGGCGACTAGCTGTATCTGGACTGGCACGCCCCCCGACGATGCGGCGGTTATGGCTAGGGGCCTCTGGCAGGAGCGTTGCAGCAAGGGGCTTAACGACAACACCCCTCTGAGCGGCCTGTGGGCGGAGGCGGCCGTTCCTTCTCTTGGGCTCATTCGCCCGAGCGTTACAGTCAGCTCTCGGCCGAGCTGGCCCTGGAGCATACCAGCGCCGGCATCGTGTTCATGACCTTTCATAGCCTGGCCACGGCCAGCGAATGGCTGCGGCGCATGCAGGCAGCCGGCGGCTTATTGACCCCTGGCCCAGGCGCGGGCCTCTTCGATGGAGGCGAAAGCGCGCGTTTCGAGGGGCAGGTCGGGGGTGGCGTCCTGGTACATTGAGCCGATCAGCAGGCGGTTCAGGGTTGCCTCCGATTCGAGTCGGGCAAAGCGCACCACACCCAGTGCTACCATTTCTGGCAATACGTGGCTGGCTACCCACTCCAAGTCGATGGGGCGCACGGCTCCGAGCAGCCGGTCGTTGGCTATCCAGGCCCGGACGCCGTGCTCAGCCGCCAGCTGTAGCGCCTGCCCGATGTAACGGCGAAAATCAACGCTGTTGGCAAAGCCCAGCCACTCGGTTTCGAGGGCGGGATACGCGCCGGGGTGCAGGTGAAGCGTAAGAGATTCGTAAGAGGCCAGGACAGACATACCACACGGAGCTCAATGAAACGACCGGCACTGGCCGGCAGTGCCGCCAGGGGGTAGTACGCAAAAAAAGAGTGGGTGAACACAAAAAGGCCGGTTGCCGTGACGGCAACCGGCCTCAGAGGAGTCGGACCCCGACTGCTAAATGAGCAGAAGCTACTCCTGCTCCGTCAGCTTACGGCGTGTTAATTACCACCTGCCCGCCTTCGGGCCGCTCGGCCGAGCGGTCCTTGAGCGTACCTAGCTCCTGCCCGACTTCGATAAAGGCCTGAATGGCCTTGTCGAGGTGGGCGCGGGTGTGGGCCGCCGAGAGCTGCACCCGGATGCGGGCCTGGCCCTTGGGTACCACCGGGAAGTAGAAGCCTACTACGTAGATGCCTTTGTCGAGCATTTTGGCGGCAAACTCCTGAGCCAGGCGGGCGTCGTAGAGCATGACGGGCACGATGGGGTGCTCGCCGGGCTTAATATCGAAGCCGGCCTCGGTCATCTTTTGGCGGAAGTACTTGGTGTTTTCTTCGAGCTGGTCGCGCAGCTTGGTGCTTTCGGTCAGCAGCTCCAGTACCCGCAGGGAGGCGCCCACAATGGCCGGGGCCAGGGTATTGCTGAACAAGTACGGGCGGCTGCGCTGGCGCAGCATCTCGATGATTTCCTTGCGGCCCGAGGTGAAGCCGCCCATGGCCCCGCCCAGGGCTTTGCCCAGCGTGCCGGTGATGATGTCGACGCGGCCCAGCACGTCGCGGTACTCGTGGGTGCCGCGGCCGGTTTTGCCCAGAAAGCCCATCGAGTGGCACTCGTCAATCATGACCAGGGCTTGGTACTTGTCGGCCAGGTCGCAGATTTTGTCGAGCTGGGCAATGGTGCCGTCCATGCTGAACGAGCCGTCGGTGACAATGATGCGGTGGCGGGTGCCTTTGGCCTGGGCATCCTGGAGCTGCTTTTCCAGGTCGTCCATGTCGTTGTGGTTGTAGCGGTAGCGCTGAGCCTTGCACAGGCGCACCCCGTCGATGATGCTAGCGTGGTTCAGGGCGTCGCTGATAATGGCGTCCTGCTCGTTGAAGAGTGGCTCGAACACGCCCCCGTTGGCGTCGAAGGCGGCGGCGTAGAGAATAGTATCCTCGGTGCCCAGGAACTCGGCCAGCTTGGCTTCCAGCTCCTTATGAATATCCTGGGTGCCGCAGATAAAGCGCACCGACGACATGCCGTAGCCGTGGGTGTCAATGGCTTCTTTGGCGGCTTTAATCACCTCGGGGTGTGAGGAAAGACCCAGGTAGTTGTTGGCGCAGAAGTTCAGCACCTCTCCCGCTTCATCGGTCCGGATTTCGGCGCCCTGGGCGGAGGTAATCACCCGCTCCTTCTTGAACAGGCCGTTGTCTTTGATTTCCTGAAGCTGCTGTTGCAGATCGGGCTGGAGAGTGGTATACATGCGGTGAAGTAGTGAGTTAGTGACTGAGTGAGTGGGATACGGCAAAAGTACGGACTTCGGAGGTTCCGACTTTTTATCATTTGTCATCCTGGTTGCGCCAGGGCAAAATCCTGTACCGGCAGGCAAGAAATTAGCCGCTAGCCACTTACCCGATTAGCCCTGACCCAAGCGACTTACGTACCAGCTCAACGATGCCAGCGAAGCCGGAGTAAGCGCGCCGTGCGGTATCTTTGTGGCCCCCACCCCCACCCTCTTCCCTTAAGTCAACATGCACTCTACTCCCAGCGACACCATCCTCGTTATTGGCGCCGGCGGCCAGCTTGGCCTCGAACTCACCCACGAACTGCGCCAGCGCTACGGTGCCTCCAACGTGGTAGCGGCCGACGTGCGGGCTCCCAAAGATGCTGCCACCCAGGAAAGCGGCCCTTTCGAGCTGCTCGACGTGCTGGACAAAAACCGCCTGGAAGAAGTAATGCGCCAGTACAAGCCCAAGCAGGTCTACCACTTGGCGGCCCTGCTCTCGGCCACGGCCGAGAAGAACCCCAAGTTTGGCTGGCAGCTCAACATGGACGGCCTGTTTCACGTGCTTGATGCCTCCGTCGACCTGGGTGTGCAGCGCGTGTACTGGCCCAGCAGCATTGCCGTCTTCGGCCCTGATACGCCCCGCGACAACACGCCCCAGCTTACCGTGATGAACCCCAACACGGTGTATGGCATCAGCAAGCTGGCCGGGGAGCAGTGGTGCGAGTGGTACTTCCGCAAGCACGGCCTCGACGTACGCAGCCTGCGCTACCCTGGCCTGATCGGCTACAAGAGCCTGCCCGGCGGGGGCACCACCGATTACGCCGTCGACATTTACCACAAAGCCGTAGCGGGCCAGAACTACGAGTGTTTCCTGCAGGAAAACACCTACCTGCCGATGATGTACATGCCCGACGCACTGAAGGCTACCCTGGACCTGATGCACGCCCCGGCCGAGCAAATCAAGATTCGCAGCTCCTACAACCTGGGCGCCATGAGCTTCAGCCCCAAGGAAATTACGGCCAGCATCCAGCGCCACCTGCCCGACTTCCAGGTCAGCTACCAGCCCGACTCCCGCCAGCAGATTGCCGACTCCTGGCCCGCCAGCATCGACGACAGCCGCGCCCGCCAGGACTGGGGCTGGCAGCCCGACTTCGACCTCGACAAGATGACCCAGGACATGCTGCTCCATCTCAAGCAACAGCTCCAGCCGGCCTAGCCTTTCCATAGTAGTCATTCTGAGGCGCAGGCGAAAGACCTTCCTCGCCTACCCTGCGCAGGTAGTACCAACACATAAAAGCCCTTTACCAGCGCATGGTAAAGGGCTTTTTACATTTACTAAGCCTTATCAGAACATGTAGGCAGGTCCTTCGGCTGCGCCTCAGGATGACCAATGAAAATACCCCTACCCTACTTGCTTCTTCTCTTCCGGCTTGCGCTTCGGAATCTTCGGAATATTCGCGTGCCGGGGCACGTTGAAGAGCCAGGACGTGATGAGCGGCACCACGAAAAAGCCCACTGTCAGCAGCGTAAGGCCCACATCTGCCACGTGCCCGCCCAAAAACACGCTAAACGGGTGCGTAGGTAGGTAATGCTCAAACAAGGACAGCATCAGCTTCAGGCCCAGCACCCCGATAACCAAAAAGGCCGCCGTTTCCAGAAACGGGTATTTGGCCATGAGCAGCACGAAAGCCTGGGCCACCAGGCGCATGGCCAAAATACCGATAAACACGCCCAGGCAAATCAGAATCAGGTTATCGGTGAAGGCTACCACGGCAAACACGTTGTCGATGCTGAAGGCCAGGTCCATGAGCTCAATCAGGGCTACGGTGGCCCAGAACTTGCCAAACAGGCCCAAGGTGCGCTTGTAGAGCCAGCTTTTCTCCTTATCGATTTCCTCGCCGTCCTCATTGGTGCTGGAGCGCTTGGGCTTGAATTGGTTGTAGGCCAGATATACCAAATAGAGGCCACCCAGCGGCTTCAAAAACCAGAACTCAATCAGGAAAGAGGCAAACAGGATGCAGAGCCCCCGGAACACGTAGGCCCCGATAATACCGTAGCGCAGGGCCTTCTGGCGCTGTTCCTTAGGCAAATCCCCGACCATCGTAGCCAGCACCGCCGCATTATCCACCGACAGCAGGCTCTCAATAATGACCAGGTTGCCGACAATAGCGGCGGCGGCTAACGGGTTATCAAGGATTTGTTGAACGTGTGCATTCATAGCAGAAAGAAAGTAATACGCCGGGGGCGCTTCTGATACGCGCCGCAGTAGCTACGCAGTTGCCGGTCCAAACAAAGGTATACTGCCAAAATAAAACCTCCCACCAACGAATAACTGACAACTACCAACTAACAATTTCCCCGTAAGCCCGTCAGAACCTTCCGCGCACCACTTTGCTCCCATGATTGTAAACCTAACCCCCGACGGCTGGCAGATTATCTACCAACAAGCTCACGCCCTGCTGGCAGCCCAGCTAGCCTGGCAGTGGCAGCCCTTCGGCCCCACCGACCGGTGGGTGGGCCTGCTGGCTGCCATTGCTCAGCACGACGACGAGCAGGAACGCTGGGATGGGCACTACGGCCTGACGCCAGCCGGCGCCCCGGCCAACTTTACCATGAAGGATTTCTCCCTCGACCAAGCTACCGGCGTCATGCGGGCAGCCCGCTTCCAGGGCCAGTGGCGCAGCCTGCTCACCAGTATGCACCTGAGCTTCCTCTACGAAAGCCTGCGCGGCCAGCAACCGGAAATTGACCAGTTTCTCGACGAGCAGAAAGCCGGCCAGCAGCACTGGCGCCGGAGTCTGAAAGTCACGAAAGCCGAAGCCCAGCAAGCCTACGACCTGATGCAGTGGTGCGACCGACTCAGCCTCATTCTCTGCCGGCAGGAGCTGCCCGAAATGGGCCGCCACCTCGAAATCAGCACCGGGCCCGACGGGCAGCGCCACGAGGTAGTCCAGCCCACTGCCGGTGGCCCGGTCACGGTGACGCCCTGGCCGTTTGCCACCAAGGAGTTTTCGGTGAGCGTGGAAGCCTGCCAGCTGCGCCAATTGCAGTTCAAAGACGATGAGGAATTGAGCCGCGCCCTGCGCGAAGCCCCCATCGTGACGCTGCGCTGGGATTTTGTGAAGTAACCAACTACTCCAGCCGGGCAATGGGCGTCGGGTTCTGCATTACGCCCGCGGGCACCGAGGTACGGGCCGTAATGTGGGCAAGGCGGCGGCCGTCTTTGCCGTCGGTGCGGTCGGCAGCCAGCTTTAGGGGGCCGTACTGCTGATACTCGGTCCAGCGGCGGCGGAAGGCGGGCTGGGCGTCGGTGGCTTTGGGGAAATAAGCCCACTCCTCCACCAGCTTGGTACGGGGGCTCACGTACACCTCGTACTTATTGTCGGGCGTGACGCCCACGTTTTTGAAAGTCATGTTCAGCACCTCGGCTGGCGTGCCGTCCATGAGCTGACCCGCGCCTTTGTAAGTCAGCGTTACGCCCGAATCCTTGAGCTTGAAGGGCATCAGCAGCCACCAGGAGTTGTTGACCCAAATCGGGTACATCCGGTCGAGCAGTTTCTTGCCTTTCTCGGTGGTCGAAATATCCTGCCCCTTGCTGTAGGTGTGGCCCTGCTTGGTATTGAGGTTGTACACGGCTACCAGCGTGTCCTTCTGCCAGCGGAAGTCGCCGGTTTGCTTGTCCCAGAGCTGGTAGGAGCCATCCAGGAAATCCCAGCCCAGCAGGCGCGTCTGCTGCCAGGCCGCGTAGCCGCCCATGCTGTGCATTACCGTATCGGCCCAGGCCTGGGCGCGGGCGTCGGAGCCGGCTTGGTCAAAGCCTTGGGCGGCGGGGTAGCTAACCACGCTGCCTTGCTTGGCCGAGGCGCCGGCCGACAGGTTTTGGGTAGGACTACAGGACGTGTGGCTACTGAGCAGTAGCAGCATACCGGCACCGGGCAGCAGATTCAGGAAGAGGCGTGGGAAAGGCATAGAACAGTGGTTGAGACGGGGCATTTGCGACCTGCCAAAGCTAGCAACTGTACGCAGACAAGATGGTTTCGGCTAGCTCAACCAAACGCCACTGCCATTAGCCCGTACTACCGCGTACGTATCCTTCCAGCTTTCCGCCCCATGGCCACACACTACCGCTTCTCCGATATTGTCGGCATCCTCAAAACCACGGCCAGCGAGTTCATGACCAACAACTCGTTTCGGCACGCCGCCGCCCTATCCTACTACACTATTTTCTCCCTGCCGCCCCTGCTACTCATTGTCATTACGGTGGCCAGTTCCATGTATGGGGCCGAGGCCGTAACGGGTCAGGTATATGGGCAGATGCGGGGCTTTCTGGGCGCCGACTCGGCCAAGTTTCTGCAAGATTCCATTGCCGAGTTTACCAAGCAGCAGAAGAGTGGGGTAGCTTCTATCATCGGCATCGGGGCGCTGATCTTTGCAGCTACCACCTTTTTTGTCACCCTGCAGGAAAGCATCAACGACATCTGGAACCTGAAGGTAAAGCCCCGCAACGGCATCTGGCAGTTTGTGCGCGACCGGCTCCTCTCCTTCGGCCTGATCCTGAGCGTAGCTCTATTACTGCTTATTTCCTTCGTGGTCAGTGCCGTGCTGAGCGCCTTCACGGGCCAGCTGCAGCAGTGGTTTCCGGAAATCGGCGTAGTCGTTATTCGCCTTGTCGACTTCATTTTGTCGCTGGCCGTCACGTCCCTGCTTTTCGCCCTGATTTACCGCTTTCTGCCCGATGCCATTATCCGCTGGCGTGACGTGGGCATCGGCGCCTTTATTACGGCCTTACTCTTTGTACTGGGTAAGTTTCTGATTGCCTTCTACATCGCCAAGGCCGATCCGGGTTCCGCCTTCGGGGCCGCCGGCTCGGCCATTGTGCTGCTGGTATGGGTCAACTACTCGGCTCTCATCATCTTCTTCGGGGCCGAGTTTACCCAGGAGTTTGCTGATGCCTTCGGGCAGAAAGTACAGCCCAAGTCCCACGCTGTGCGCATCGAAACCCGGGAAGTGCCCGAGGGCGAAACCAAGGAGGAAATCAGCACCGGCCGCCCCCGCTCCACGGGCCGCTTCCGCAGCTAGCAGCGGCCGTAGCAGAAGGGCCGCTACTGCTTGGAACGGGTGGAATAATGGAGCTATACCAAACTGTCCAACTGACGCGTTGCGGTAGTATCTCGTTCCCCCCTTTTCCCGGGCCAATGAAACAGCTTGTCTTCCTTGCACTATGTAGCTTACTGGCAAGCTGCAACGATACGGCCGACGACGACGCAGAGCAGCCTTCCTCTGAGCCCACGGCTCTTTACCGGGTTACCTTCGAGGCCACCTGGAGCGCCGCTACCCACCCGGGCAATTACCCGGCCGGGGCCCATTTCTCCCCGCTTATCGGGGTTTCCCACACCCACGATGCGGGAGCTAGTCTGTTCCAGCCCTCTTTGCCCGCCAGCCCCGGCATCAAAAACATGGCCGAGCTGGGCAATAATACCGCCCTGCGTACCGAAATCAACACGCTCATTGCCCAGGGCAAAGCTTTCCGGCTGCTTGACGGCCGCACTGCCACGGCCTCACCCGGCTCCCTCACCGACACCATCCGCCTGAGCCAGACCCACTCGGCCCTTTCGGTCGTCACGATGATAGCGCCCAGCCCCGACTGGTTTGCGGCCCTAACCGTTCACGACCTGTTCACGGGCCGCAGCTGGGCCGCCACGCGCCGCATTCCGGCCGTATTCTACGATGCCGGCACCGACAGCGGCCCCGACTACACATCTGCTGACCAGCCTACTACCCCGGTAGGCGTCGTTCGGGAAGTCAACAGCCTGGCCCCGCCCCTGGGCTACTTCGTGCTGGAGCGCATCAAGTAACGTCGTGCCTCCAAGCACCACAGTGCCGAAGAATTCATCGTACTTTTCGGCCCTTATGAAACGTCTCTTTCCTTTGCTGCTAGGCAGTCTAGCTTATTGCGCCACGGCTCAGGCAGCCGCGCCCCTGGCTGGCGACACGCTGCGCGGGCAGCACCAGTTTATTCAAACAGTGAGTGCCACCATGTGTGAACGGCTCGAAGAAGAGGGCAAAGCCAAGCCCCTGAACTCCTTCTCGACGGTTGAGGCCCAACTGACCATTTCGCGTATCACAGAAAGCAGCATTCAGGCGCACACCGAAGAGCTGGGCGAGCTTATGGCCGCCAATAAGATCAGCTTACCGCGGAAAGTGCGCGAACGGCTGGGCGAGAATATCGTGGTGCATCTGCTGGAAAGCTGCCCGGCCGGGCAACAGTTGCTGATGGGCATCGTCCAGAATCAGTTTGGGGCCAAGCTTAGTATTAGCGCCGAGGAAAAGCCAGTCCTGCTGGTTGTTAGCAATGACATCTGCCAGCGGCTCGATGCCGATAATGCCAGCCGGCCCATGGCCAGCCGCACCAGTAAGGAGCGGATGGATGCCTTTGCCGCCGCTATGCAAGGCGGGATGCTGAAGAATATGGAGCCCCTGGCCAATTTTTATGGCCTCGACAACATGCAAAAGAGCAAAGTGTCTGCCGCGCTGGGGCAGAAAATAGCGCTGCTTATTTCCCAGCAATGCCCCAGCTACATCTTGCGTCTGGGCCTCGACGCCATGACGAGCCGCAAGTAACTTCCATTTCGTTCTGTACCAGAAAGGCCGCAGCGGGTATCCGCTGCGGCCTTTCCTATTGATAAACTAGCCCGGCTGGCGCTTAGGCTACGTCGGCTTTTTCCTTCACGGCCAGCTGTCCGCAGGCCGCGTCAATGTCCTTGCCGCGGGAACGCCGAATGTTGGTTTGCACGCCGCGGTCGGCCAGGTACTTGTGGAAGGCCGTGATTTTGTCGGCTTCGGCGTTCTGGTAACTGGCGTTTTCGATGGGGTTGTATTCAATCAAATTCACCTTGCAGGGCAGCCACTTCGAAATCTGGTACAGCTCGGCCGCGTCTTCCAGCGTGTCGTTGAAGTTCTCGAACACGATGTACTCGTAGGTGACTTTGCGGCCGGTTTTCTCGTGGTAGTACTGCAGCGCGTCCTTCAAAGCGGCCAGGGAGTTGGCCTCGTTGATGGGCATGATTTCGTTGCGCTTCACGTCGTTGGGCGCGTGCAGCGAGAGGGCCAGGTTGGCCTTCACGTCGTCGTCGGCCAGCTTCTTGATCATCTTGGCAATGCCGGCAGTGCTAATCGTGATGCGGCGTGGGGCCATATTCAGCCCGTCGGGGGCCGTGATGCGGCGCACACTCTCCACCACGTTGGCGTAGTTGAGCAGGGGCTCGCCCATGCCCATGTACACGATATTGGTGAGCGGCGTGCCGTATTGGGCCTCGCACTGCTCCCGGATGCGCACCACCTGGTCGTAGATTTCGGCCGCGTCCAGGTTGCGCTTGCGCTCCATGTAGCCCGTGGCGCAAAACTTACACGTCAGCGAGCAGCCCACCTGCGAGCTGATGCACGCCGTCATGCGCGTATCGTGCGGGATAAGCACGCCCTCCACGATGTTGCCATCGTGCAGGCGGAAGGCCGACTTGATGGTGCCGTCGTTCGAGAGCTGCTGATTCTGGACCGCCACGCCGTTGATAACGAAATGCTTGGCCAGCAGCTCGCGGGTCGAGAGGGAAATGTTGTTCATCTCCTCAAACGAGCCGGCGGTATTCTTCCACAGCCATTCCAGCACCTGCTTGGCGCGGAAAGGTTTTTCGCCGTGCTCTACCATAAAGGCTTTGAGCTCATCGGGGGAGAGTTTGCGGATGTCGCGCTTGGAAACAACGGGCAGGTCAATCATCATAACTGCAAAGATACGACAGGTGATTTAGTGAGATAGTGATTTAGTGAGTTTTAGGTTTGCCTGCCCCTCACTATGTCGCTGGCACCCAACATAGCCGAGGTGGTAATAGTGCCTGTGTTTAAATGTGCTGATGTGGATACTGTGAGGAATGTGCCAGTCACCTGCCATTGCGAGGCGAAGCGCGGCCATCCGTCCTCTACGCAGTACGACCCACTCTTTTACCAGAAAGCCCTGACGTTAGCGCAACGTCAGGGCTTTTCACTTAAGAGCACTCAGCACATTTCAAAGGACGGATTGCTTCGTCCTGCGTCCTCGCAATGACACGGGGTAAGAAGGCCCGCACGGCGACATCACAATTTCGCAACCTCACCATTTCACTTTTTCCCTTACCTTGCCGGCATAAACTTTAGGGGTGTTCTGCTACGCGGGACTGAGAAATACCCTTGGAACCTGATCCAGGTAATGCTGGCGAAGGGAAAAGTGACCAGAAACGGGACGCTCTGTGCCCGTGGCGTACGCCGTCCTATCGTTTATTGTTTTGACTCCATCAACCTGCTAATCTGCTTGTTGCATGACGCTATTTGTCAACGATAAACCGCACGAGGCTTCAGCTTCCCCTACCCTTACGGCCACGCTCGACGAGCTGCAGCTGCTGCACCTGCGCGGCATTGCCGTGGCCGTCAACGACGTGGTGGTGCCCCGCCCCGATTGGCCCGCCCACCAGCTGCAGGCCCACGACCGGATTACAATTATTCGCGCCACCCAAGGGGGCTAGGCCGCGCCACGTCCTGTTTCCACTTCCTTTTCGATGAAGAAAAAAGACCAAGCCCCCCAGCAGACGCTGGTGGAGCGCCAGCCCCTGACCGGCTCGCGCAAGATCTACGTGCCCGGCCAGCTCTACCCCAACCTGCGGGTAGCCATGCGCGAAATCGTGCTCAGCGACACCCAGCGCAAGTTCGACTTCGTGAACCCCACGGAGGAAAACCTGCCGGTAACCGTCTACGACACCAGCGGCCCCTATACCGACCCCAACGTGGCTATCGACCTCAAAAAAGGGCTGCCCCGCCTGCGCGAGGAATGGATTCTGGGCCGCGGCGACGTGGAGCAGTTGCCCGGCACCTCGTCGGAATACGGGCAGCAGCGGGCCGCCGATGCCTCGCTGGACGCCTTGCGCTTCGAGCACATTCGGCGGCCGTACCGGGCTAAGCCAGGCCGCAACGTGAGCCAGATGCACTACGCCAAACAGGGCATTATCACGCCCGAAATGGAATACATTGCCATCCGGGAAAACCAGCGCATCGACCAGCTGGCCCAAGACGACCCGCTGCGGGTGCAGCACCGCGGGCACAGCTTCGGGGCCAACACGCCCCAGGGCTACATCACGCCCGAATTTGTGCGCCAGGAAGTAGCCGCCGGCCGGGCCGTGATTCCCTCCAACATCAACCACCCCGAGGCCGAGCCCATGATTATCGGGCGCAACTTCCTGGTGAAAATCAACACCAACATCGGCAACTCGGCCGTGACGTCCAGCATCGAGGAAGAGGTGGACAAGGCCGTGTGGAGCTGCCGCTGGGGCGGCGATACGCTCATGGACCTCAGCACCGGCAAGAACATCCACGAAACCCGGGAGTGGATTATCCGCAACTGCCCGGTGCCGGTGGGCACCGTCCCGATTTACCAGGCCCTGGAGAAAGTGAACGGCAAGGCTGAGGATCTGACTTGGGAGCTGTTCCGCGACACGCTGATTGAGCAGGCCGAGCAGGGCGTGGACTACTTCACGATTCACGCCGGGGTGCTCTTGCGCTACATCCCGATGACGGCCAAGCGCGTGACGGGCATCGTCTCGCGCGGGGGCTCGATTATGGCCAAGTGGTGTTTGGCCCACCACCAGGAAAGCTTCCTCTACACCCACTTCGAGGAAATCTGCCAGATCATGAAGGCCTACGACGTAGCCTTTTCGCTCGGCGACGGACTGCGGCCCGGCTCCATTGCCGATGCCAACGACGAGGCTCAGTTTGCCGAGCTCGAAACCCTGGGCGAGCTGACCAAGATTGCCTGGCAGCACGACGTGCAGGTGATGATAGAAGGCCCCGGCCACGTGCCCATGCACCTGATTAAGGAGAACATGGACAAGCAGCTCAAGGAGTGCCACGAGGCGCCATTTTACACCCTGGGGCCGCTCACGACCGACATTGCGCCCGGCTACGACCATATTACCTCGGCCATCGGGGCGGCCATGATCGGCTGGTTTGGCACGGCCATGCTCTGCTACGTGACGCCTAAGGAACACCTGGGCTTGCCCAACAAGCAGGACGTGAAAGATGGGGTCATTGCCTACAAAATAGCCGCCCACGCCGCCGACCTGGCCAAGGGCCACCCCGGCGCCCAGTACCGCGACAATGCCCTGAGCAAGGCCCGGTTCGAGTTCCGCTGGGAAGACCAGTTCAATCTGAGCCTGGACCCCGACACGGCCCGGGAGTACCACGACGAAACCCTACCCGCCGAAGGCGCCAAGGTGGCCCACTTCTGCTCGATGTGCGGCCCCCACTTCTGCTCGATGAAAATCACCCAGGAAGTGCGCGACTACGCCGCTACCCAGGACCTGACCGCCGCCCAGGTGCTGGCCTCGGGCATGGCCGAAAAGTCGCGGGAGTTCGTGAACAAGGGCAGTGAAATCTACCTGTAGTCTTTGCTGGAACTCAGAGTTTAGAGCTTAGAACTGAGAATCGTTCTGGCTCAGTAAGAACAACTTCTAAGCTCTAAAAGAACAACTTCTAAGCTCTAAGTTCTCAACTCTAAGTTCTAAAAGAATGGCCCGCCCCTACGCTCTGAGTATTGCCGGCTTCGACCCCAGCGCCGGAGCCGGCTTGCTGGCCGACTGCAAGACGCTGGAAGCCCACGGCGTGTACGGGCTGGGCGTGTGCACGAGCCTGACGGTGCAGAACGACGTAGCCTTCGAGCGGGTGAATTGGGTGCCGCTGGCCGACATTCAGGACCAGATTCGGGTGCTACTGGCCCGCTTCCCGGTTGATTTCGTCAAGATCGGGCTATTCGAAAGTTTGCCCCAGCTGCTGGAGTTGCTCCGGTGGCTGCGGCAGCTCCGCCCGGCCGCGCGCATCGTCTGGGACCCGGTGCTGAAGGCTTCGGCCGGCTACGAGTTTCACCAGCGGCCCGCACCGGAACTGGTGCGGGCTTTGTGCGCTGAGCTGGCACTGATTACGCCTAACCTGCCCGAGATGCTACGGCTGTGGCCCGCGGCTTCGGCCGAGGAGGCCGCCGAAGTGGTGGCCGGGTTTTGCCCCGTGCTGCTCAAGGGCGGGCACGGCGCGGGAGAGGATTCGGTCGACATTCTCTTTGCCGACGACACCCAGTACCACTTCACCCAGGCCCGCCTGCCCCAGGGCGAAAAGCACGGCAGCGGCTGCGTGCTGTCGGCGGCCATCCTGGCCCAGCTGGCTTTGGGACAACCCCTGTCCGTGGCCTGCCAGCTGGCCAAGCGCTACACCACGTCCTTTCTGGCCAGCAACGACACGCTGCTGGGCTACCACTCCTTTCGCTAAGCAACTTCATGCAGATCAGCAACCTTCATTTCATCACCGACCGGCCCGACCACGCCGAGCAGGCCTGCCGCGGCGGGGTGCGCTGGGTACAGCTTCGGGTCAAAAACACCCCAGCTGCTACCTGGCGGCAGCTGGCCCTCGACACCCAAGTCGTGTGTCGCGCTTACGGCGCTACGCTCATTATCAACGACAACCCCCACCTGGCCCTGGAAATCGGCGCCGATGGGGTACACCTGGGCAAGCAAGATATGGCCCCCATTGACGCCCGGATTCTGCTCGGTCCCGACAAAATCATCGGCGGCACGGCCAACACCTTCGCCGATATTGAGCAGCATGCCAAGGCCGGCGTCGACTACCTCGGGGTGGGCCCGTTCCGCTTCACCACGACCAAGGAAAATCTGAGTCCGATTCTGGGGCTGGCCGGTTATGCCGCTCTGGTGGAGCAGTGCCAGGGGGCTGGTCTTACGATTCCCATCATCGGCATTGGCGGCATTACCCTGGCCGACGTGACCACGCTTCAGGTTATTGGCCTGGATGGAATAGCCGTGTCCGGTGCTATAGCCCAGGCCCCCGACCTAACCCGGGCCGCGGCTGAGTTTGTCGACCATTTGCAGGAGCAGGCCCGCTAAGGCATTGACTATGAAAACCCAACCTCTCGTTATTGCTGGCCGCACGTTTTCGTCCCGGCTATTTACCGGCACCGGCAAGTTCAGTTCGGCCCCGCTGATGGAAGAAGCCCTGCTGGCCTCCGGTTCGGAGCTGGTAACGGTAGCCCTGAAGCGCGTGGACGTGACGTCGGCCGACGACGACCTGCTGCGCCACCTGGGTCACGTGCAGTTCAGTCTCTTGCCCAACACCTCCGGGGTACGCACGGCCAAGGAAGCTGTATTTGCCGCCCAGCTGGCCCGTGAAGCCCTGGAAACCGATTGGCTCAAGCTCGAAATTCACCCCGACCCCAAGTACCTGCTGCCCGACCCGGTCGAAACCCTGAAGGCGGCGGAGGAACTGGTGAAGCTGGGCTTCGTGGTACTGCCCTACATCCACGCCGACCCGGTGCTGTGTAAGCGCCTAGAGGAAGTAGGCGTGGCCGCCGTCATGCCCCTGGGCTCTCCCATTGGCTCCAATAAAGGCCTGCTGACCCGAGAGTTTCTCGAAATCATCATCGGCCAGAGCCGGGTGCCGGTCGTCGTCGACGCCGGTATCGGGGCCCCGTCGCACGCAGCGGCGGCCCTGGAAATGGGGGCCGACGCGGTGCTGGTAAATACCGCCATTGCCGTGGCCGGGCAGCCCGTAGCCATGGCCCACGCCTTCCGCCTAGCCGTGGAAGCCGGCCGCCTAGCCTACGAAGCCAAGCTGGCCGCGCCGGTAAGTCACGCCGTAGCCAGCTCTCCGCTCACCGCTTTTCTGGACTAGTCGTTCGTTTTTAGTTGTCAGTTGCTAGTTGTCAGTTGCTAGCTCCTGCTGATGCCCACCACTAACAACTGACAACCAACAACTGACAACTAGCATGAGCTTCCGACCCATCTTTGCGGCCCACGCCTGGGACGACGTTAAGGCCGGTATCTACGCCAAAACGGCGGCCGATGTGGAGCGGGCCCTGGCGGCACCAAAACGGACGCTGGCGGACTTTCAGGCGCTGATTTCGCCGGCCGCCGCGCCCTATCTGGAGCGCATGGCCCAGCTTAGCCAGCAGCTCACGCGCCAACGGTTCGGCAACACGGTGCAGCTCTACGTGCCGCTGTACCTGAGCAACGAGTGCCAGAACATCTGCACCTATTGCGGCTTCAGCCTCGATAATAAGATTCGGCGGCGCACCTTGAGCAGCGTCGAGATGCTGCAGGAGGCAGCCGTGCTCAAGCAGTGGGGCTACGACCATGTGCTGCTCGTAACCGGGGAGGCCAACCAGACTGTGGGCGTGGATTACCTGGAAAAGGCCCTGCAAACGCTTCGGCCCCATTTCTCCCATATTTCCATGGAGGTGCAGCCCCTCGACCAGGCCGACTACGAACGGCTGATTCCGCAAGGCCTGAACACGGTGCTGGTCTACCAGGAAACCTACCACGAGGCCGATTACCGCCAGCACCATCCCAAAGGCAAGAAAAGCAACTTTCACTACCGCCTCGATACCCCCGACCGCCTGGGCCGGGCCGGCATTCACAAGATGGGGCTAGGCGTACTCTTCGGCCTGGAAGACTGGCGCACCGACGCCTTCTACACCGCCCTGCACCTCGACTACCTGGAGCGCACCTACTGGCAAACCAAGTACAGCCTCTCGTTTCCGCGCCTGCGTCCCGCCGAGGGTTTGCTGCAGCCCAAGGTCGAAATGACGGACCGGGAACTGGTGCAGCTGATCTGCGCCTACCGCCTACTCAATGAGGAAGTGGAGCTGTCCATTTCTACTAGAGAAAGCCCCACCTTCCGCGACAACATTATCCGTCTGGGCATCACCAGCATCAGCGCCGGCTCTAAGACCAATCCCGGCGGCTACGCCGTGGCCCCCGAGTCGCTGGAGCAGTTCGAGATTTCGGACGAGCGCAGCCCCGCCGATATTGCCGCCATGCTGCGCCGCCAGGGCTACGAGCCCGTCTGGAAAGACTGGGACCCCACGCTCACCGCCATATCCCGCCGGTAGCGCAGCCCCGCCGATATTGCCGCCATGCTGCGCCGCCAGGGCTACGAGCCCGTCTGGAAAGACTGGGACCCCACGCTCACCGCCATATCCCGCCGGTAGCGCAGCCCCGCCGATATTGCCGCCATGCTGCGCCGCCAGGGCTACGAGCCCGTCTGGAAAGACTGGGACCCCACGCTCACCGCCATATCCCGCCGGTAAGGCAAACGACATAGTTTGCGCTACAGCGGCTGGGCGGCCACTTGCTGCAACTCGCGGAACACAGCCACCGGGTCGGGGTGCTGCCAGATGGCCCCGAGGGCGGCGGCGCCTGTGAAGCCCAACTCCCGGGCCGGGCCCAGGGTAGCGGTATCGATGCCGCCTAGGGCAACTACCTGCGGCTGGTAGCCGCGGCGGGCCGCCCAGCGGCGCAGGGCGGCTACCAGCTCCTGGGGCGGAAATGCGGCCGAGTAGCCGACTTTGCTGATGCTGTTGAAGATCGGGCTCAGAAACACGTGGTGGTAGCGCCGCCGGTGCCGGCTCAGCTCGTCCAGGCTGTGAAACGAGGTGGAAAGATGCTGGCCGGGCGCCGGGCGGCCACGCCAGGTTTCGCGCGTGGCGGCGGGCAGGTGCAGGCCCTGCAGGGCGTAGTCACGGGCCAGGTCGTGGTGCTGGTGCAGCATGATGCGGCCGTGAAACTGCTCCGGCACAGCTTGCAGGTAGGCTTCCACTTCGGCCCGGGAGGCGCCGGGCTTGCGCAGGTGCAGGGTGGTGAGGCCAGCGGCAAATAACTCTTCCAATACCTGGTGCTCTTCGGGCAGAAACCAGGGTGAGGAAATAAGCAACAGTGGAAACATACCTAAGCTTGTGCAGCGGAGTGGAGAATCCCGGCCAGGTCCGCGGCCATGGGGCGCAGCTTGCGGGTGGTGTAGTCGAAGAGCAGCATGCCGGTTTTGGCCCGGGCAATTTCGCGACCTTCCTGGTTTTTCACCCAATACACCACGTCGAATCCGTACTTCTGCACGTCGGTAGCGGCCAGCTGCACGTGCAGCACATCGCCGTAGAAGGCCTCGCCCTTGTATTCGATGGCCACATCGGCCATGATAACGCCCTGGCCCGTAGCCGGATCTACCTCCCGCAGCCCCAGGTGCTGCAAGAACTGCACCCGGGCTTCGTGCAAGAGGCTGAGCAGGGCATCGTTGCCGAGGTGGTTGCCATAGTTAAGGTCGGTGATGCGGACCGGCAGCTGGACCGTCAGGGAATATGTGGTGGGTAACGCTACTTTTACGCGGGCCATTTGCCAAGAACAGAAGTTATGATGCAGGAAACCGAAGGCGGTGTAAAAGTAGAAGTTAGAACCACAGCCGATGGTTCGAGCACCTTGTACGTGCCCGCGCTGGATGAGCACTACCACTCTACCCACGGCGCTTTGCAGGAAGCCCAGCACGTGTACCTGGCCGCCGGCCTGGAAGCGAAGCTGGCCCCGGCTACCGGCCCGGTGCGGGTCCTCGAAATCGGCTTTGGCACCGGCCTCAACGCCCTGCTAACCCTGCAGCGCAGCCTTACGGCCCGCCACATCATCGAGTACGACACGCTGGAAAAATATCCTCTGCCGCCCACCGTTATCCAGAGCCTGGGCGTGGAGCGCTACGTGCTCAACCCCGAGCTACTGGCCTTTCACGAGTACCTGCACGCCGCTCCTTGGAAGGAAGTGGTACACCTGACCGAGCATTTCCTGCTGCACAAGCAGCCCACCGCCCTCCAGGATACTGCCCTACCTGCCCAGCGCTATAACGTTATCTACTTCGACGCCTTTGCCCCCGACAAGCAACCCGATATGTGGACCGAAGCCGTTTTCGAGCAGCTCTACCACGCCACCGCCACCGACGGAATTCTGGTGAGCTACTGCGCCAAGGGCTCCTTCCGCCGCAGCCTCAAGGCCGCGGGCTGGCTGGTGGAAAAGCTGCCCGGCCCGCCCGGCAAGCGCGAGATGACCCGGGCCCGGAAGCAAGCCTAAACCACCCGGTTGACAGCCAGCTATTTGCAAATTCTTTTGACTGTGCCGGATGGCTTATCTTTTTCTCCCGCTCCTTGTTTTTCTTCTTTCCTGCGGGAGTAGCGCATCTACTGCCTCCTTTTTGCCAGCGGCAAAAACCTATTTTCAGGCAATACAGAAAAACGACTTTCCCCTGAAAAAGCCGCAGCCTGGCGAGTGGCTTTATGAAAACCAGGAAGCCGGGCAGAACCTGGAAGCCTACCAGCAGCTTCCGCCTTTCCGCCCCGATTCGCTTACCCAAACTATTTATTTACAGCCAGTAGGCCGCTTTTCGACATTGCAGCGCCAGGCGCTACAAGCCACTCAGGAATATTTACACATTTTCTACCAGCGGCCGGTGCTGCTGCTGCCCGCAGTGGCCGATACCCTGGTTCCACGTGCGGCCCGGCGCCGACAGAATGGCCATGAACAGCTGCTGGCGCCTTATCTACTCGACAACTATCTGAAAACCCGACTACCCAGCACTGGCTTGGCGCTCATGGCCATCAGTGCCAAAGACCTGTACCCTAAGCCGGAGTGGAACTACGTGCTTGGGTTGGCTTCGTACCCGGACCGAGTGGGGGTTACCTCCATCTACCGGCTACAGGACCAAACCCT
Organism: Hymenobacter cellulosivorans; assembly: GCF_022919135.1. NCBI lineage: Bacteria > Pseudomonadati > Bacteroidota > Cytophagia > Cytophagales > Hymenobacteraceae > Hymenobacter > Hymenobacter cellulosivorans. The sequence goes on from NZ_CP095049.1 coordinate 769,843, forward strand.
AACGTCCGAAAACTACACCCGCTGCCTGACCCGCCTGATCAATATTTCATCCCATGAAATCGGGCACATGCTTTCCCTGCATCATTGCACCTATGCCCGTTGTGTGATGAATGGCACCAATAGTCTGTCGGAAACCGATACTACGCCCAACCGTCTCTGCTCGGAGTGCCAAACGAAGCTCTACTGGAATTTGCACTACGACAACATCCGTCGTTTACGGGAGTTAACCAGCTTCTTTCACAGAAACCGACTTCGCCGAGACTACTCATTAGCCCAAATGGACCTCAAACAACTCCCTTGAGTACATTTGTCCTTGATACTTGCCTTCGCTACTAGTCCTGGCTTTTATTCTGATTCTGCGTAAAATCCACCTATGAGTCGAACGCTACTGGAAACCGATGGCCCCGAGTGGGTGCGCAAAGGCATTATTACGGCCGAGCAGCACCAGCAGCTGCTGGCCCTCTATCCCGAAGACCAGCGCGCGGTGGGCCTCTTGCCCCTGCTGGGCTCTTTGCTGCTGGGCCTAAGCGCGCTGAGCATCGTGGCCGCCAACTGGCAGGGCCTACCCGAGTGGCTGCGCCTGCTGCTGCTGCTGGGCAGCATGGGCGGGGCCTACGCGGGCGGGGAGTACTTTTTGCAGCGCAAAAACGAGTCGCTGGGCATCGGCCTCATTGGGCTGGGCCTGATTCTGTTCGGCTGCGGCATCATTCTCACCAGCCAGATGTATCAGCTCATCGGCTACGACGCACCGGGCCTGCTGGCCTGGGCCCTGGCGGGTACGGCCCTCACCTACCTCTACCGCAGCCGCACCATCTTCGTGCTCATGGCCGCCATCGGGGGCATCGTGCAGGGCTACAGCACCGGGCAGCTGGGCACGTTCAGCTACCTCACCGCCGCCCTCACCGTGGTGGGCCTGGGTTACTACTGGTGGCGCCACCCCAATGCCCTGCTGGGCACGGTGCTGGCTACTGGCCTGTTGTGGCAGGCCGGCCTGCTCATCGGGCACTTGCACGCCAAAATTACCTGGTTCTTTATTCCAGCCATGCTTATCTACGCCGTCGGCGACTGGCAAACCGACCGTGCCGCTGGCCGGGCCCTGCAAACCCCGCCCCTGGCCGCAGCCTTCCTCTTCACTTTGGGCCTGGCCCTCTACGGCGAAGCTGATACTTATGCCGGCATGCTACGCCCGCCCTTCCTGGCCTATATCGGGGCGCTGCTGGGTGTGTTTGCGCTGTCGTTGTGGGGCAAATACCGCCGAGGCCGCCCCGGCAGCGCTACCGACTGGCTCCTGCTGCTGCCCGGCTTCTACCTGCACGGCGGTTTGGCCCTGGCTATTGCGACGCTGGTGGTACTCTACGCCTACTCGGGCACGGTACTGTGGCGGGCCCACCAGGAAAACAACCCCGACCGGGTCACCCTGGGTACTATTCTATTCATCATTACCACCATGGTGGCCTACTTCAAGCTGACCTGGGCCTTTATGGATAAGTCGCTGTTCTTCCTGGTGGGCGGCGTACTGCTGCTGGGAATGAGCTGGTATCTGCGGCGCAAGAATGCCCAGTCGTTGTCGTCCAAACAGCCCGAGTAAGCATGGCCACGCCCGCCCCCACTACCACCTTCACCCACCGCCGCCTCATCGGGCTGGCCGTGGCCGCTCAAATGCTGTTCATCCTGGCCGTGGCCGGGGCCGGCTACGCCACCACGGCCCTGGGCCGCACCATCACGCTGCGCACCACCCCCGTCGACCCGCGCGACCTGCTCTACGGCGACTACCTGCGGCTCAACTACAGCATCAGTCAGGTAGCGCCCACGCTTTGGCAGGGCCCCGAGCCGCCCCGCAAGCACCAGCCCGTATACGTGCTGCTCCGCCCCCAAAACGGCTCTTACGAAGCCACCGCCGTTTACCCCACCGAGCCCACTGCTCCCGCTCCCGACCAAGCCATCCTGCGCGGCTGGGTAACGGACAGCTGGCGCCACGGCCTGCGCCTGCGTTACAACCTGGAGCGCTACTACGTACCCGAAGCCACGGGCAAATCCCTGCAAAAAACCGGCGGTCGGCGGCCTTTGCTAGTGCAAGTAAGCGTGGCGCCCTGGGGCCAGGCCCGCATTACGAAGGTAGCCGAGCTGCCGAAGTAGCAGCTTGGTTATAGGCCGTTCTTTCTTAGTAATTTCTCTTCTCGTTGGGTTATATCCACTAGAGCAAACTGGTACTGGTCAGTAATACTCATTTCATCCAAGGCATTTACAATATCCCCGTACTTGGCGTTATCGGATGGCTTGATTAGAACTATCAACTCACCGGACTCGCGCTTTTGCTTTAGTAAAACTTGCCGCAAGCCAGTGGAAGTAAAATCCGTTATGCATATCTCAGGCGTCTCACCTGCTGCCAGCACCCCAGGGTAATACCAAACCTTGCCGTGCTTGCCCAACACTAGGGTCATTGCATCGATCAGTTTACATCCTACCGCTTCATCATTAGGGCTGGGCTTCACCGGCATCGATAATTGTAAGACTGTCGGCTTTGAGAACTCCGCGGCCAGCAGAAAGAACGTGACGAGCAAAAAGCCCAACCCCACCATCGGAGCCATGTCCGGGTGCAGGATGCGGCGGAAAGTGCGGCGGGCCGAGCGCGGACCGGTATTCGGCGGCGTAGTCATAAAGGCGCTTATAGATTGTATTGCTTTAGCAACTCATAGTCTCCCTGGAACATATCTGAGATTGTGTATCGCTTTTGGCCAGTGATATTCATCTCATCGAGCACATCGACTAAGTCGCGGTATTTGGCGTAGGGCCCCGGTTTGATTATTACCATCGTTCTGGGGTTTACAGCATTTTCTGCCAGCAATACCCGCCGCAGGCCAGCAGGACTAATATTTGTCGTTTGCAGTTTCGTATTCTCGCTATTGTAATCGTAACCATCTCCCTTGTAGTAATGCACCTGGCTATTCTTACCAAGAATCAGTGTTGTAACATCTCGACTTAGCGGGCCTCCACAGTACAAATTGCCCGAACCGTGCTTCGGTTTCATAGGCATCGTCAACTGCATTATTGTCGGCTTTGCCAGCTCCGCTGTGAATAGAAAAAATGTCACCAGCAAAAACCCCAGCCCCACCATCAGGGTCATGTCCGGGTGCAGAATGCGGCGAGTAGAGCGTAGACTAATGGGCTGGAAGCGGGTCATAATGCTGGTGGTTCTTACAGATTGTGCTGCTTGAGCAGCTCGTAGTCGCGCTGGGAGAGGTCCACTACCGCGTATTTTTTCTGGTCAGTGATATTTATCTCATCCAGCGCGTCCACCAAGTCGCGGTACTTAGCATCCGGCCCTGGTTTGATAAGAACAATGACTCCATATTCTTGCTGGCGAGCTTCCAGCAAGAGCCGCCGCAAGCCAGCTGCCCCACCGTGCGTAGTATGCAACTCGGGTGCTTCATACGAACGGAGGCCACCTCGATAGTAATGCACCTGCCCATTCTTGCCCAGGATGAGCGAGAGGCTATTATCAATTCCAAAGCAAATTGACGCGTTGGGGTCTAGCGTAGGCTTCACCGGCATCGTCAGCTGCATTACCGTGGGCTTCACAAAGTCCGCGGCCAGCAGAAAGAACGTGACCAGCAAAAACCCCAGCCCCACCATCGGGGTCATGTCCGGGTGCAGGATGCGGCGGAAAGTGCGGCGGGCCGAGCGCAGGCCCGTGGTTACGGTAGGTTGGGAAGCAGCCATAATGCAGTAAATGTTTTTACAGACCGTTGTGCCGCAGCAGCGCGTAATCAAGCTTGTGCAGATCTACCACCGCATACTTTTTCTGGGCGGTGATGTTCATTTCGTCCAGCGCGGCCACCAAGTCGCGGTACTTGGCGCCGGGGCCGGGCTTGATGAGAACAACGAGCCAGGGATTTTCGGCGCGGGCTTCCAGCACAATCCGCCGCAGGCTCTGGTCCCCGCTGCGGATGGTCTGTAACTTAGGCAATTCCGCCGAATAGAACCCGCCCCGGTAATAATGAATCTGGTGCTGGCGGCCGAGCAGCAGCGTAAGGCCATCACGATCTGAATGTTTCTGAGTGTCTTGCCGATGACTCCGGGGCGGTAGGGTCAGCTGCACTACCGTTTGCTTTACCGATTGGGAAGTCAGCAGCAGCAGTACGGCCAGCACCAGGCTCACCCCAACGAGGGGCATCAAATCCGGGGGCCGCATACCTCGGCGGCTGGGGCGGATAGAGGATAAAGTAGGCATTGTGCGCGAAGGTTAGGGACCTGACGCCCAGGCAACGCTCCGCTGCCGCCGTTTGTTGTTGACGCCCAGCGCCGGCTTTACTGCTCGAAGCGCCACACGCGGGTGGGCGTTACGCAGGCATGCAGGCGCACGTCACCCTCCCAGGCATCGGCGATGCGCAGCACGGGGTCTTCGAGCGAGAGGCCGATGCGCAGCACGTCGGAGCGGCACTGCTGCAAAAACCGGTCGTAGAATCCTTTGCCGTAGCCCACGCGGTTGCCAGCCTCGTCGAAGGCCAGCAAGGGCAGCAGCACGGCGTCCAGCTCCTGGGGTGCCACTTCCTCGGCATTGAGCGGCTCGGGCACATCCCAGGCATTTTCCGCCAGCTCGGTCTGGGGCGTGAGCAGGTAGTGGCGCAGGGAAAGCCCGTCTTCCTGCATCACCGGCACCACGATGCGCACCTGGGGAAACTCGCGCCAGAAGCGGCGGATAATGGCCCAGGTATCCAGCTCGCGCTGCCGCTGAATGGGCAGAAACACGTGTACGGCCCGCAGCCGGGTCAGGTAGGTTTCTTTAAACAGCTGCTCGGCCACCTGCTGGCTGCGGGTCACCAGGTCCAGGTCCGACATGGCCCGGCGCCACGCCAGCATCTGCCGGCGCAGGTCACTTTTTAACATAATTGGTAAGGTGCTGGGTGCGCATCACTAGCCAGGGTTAGTCCTGAGCGGTTACGTAAAAGCTGATCTTAGGCTGCATACCCGCCAGCACGGCCCCTGCCGAGGCCCGCTCCCAGGTGGCCTGACTGGTTTTGCGCAGGTACAAGTCATTATTGGCGTAGCCCAGGCCTGCCACGAAGGCCAGCTGCGACTTCACCTTGGCCTTCTCCGGACCTTTAATCCATTCCAGGGCCAGCATAAAGTCCTCATCCAAGATCAGCTGATCCGGCGCCAAATCGACGCTGATAGTCCCTTTTTCAACGCTGGAGGTAACAATAACGTCGCGGTGCAGTAGCTTTTCTTCCGAGGGCCGGCCGTCGGGTAGCAGCCGGTAGATGTTGACCCGGAAAGTGAGCGGCCCGCTGTGGTTATAGGCCACGCTGAAATTGGCATTCACCAGCCGGGTTGGCTTGCTTTTCAGGTTGATAACTGAGCCGATTTCCGTGCCCAGATCATCCGAGGTCATCGTCAGCGTGCCATTCCCATCCGGCTTTTTGAAGCCCAGAACTCGGGTATGCTTATACAGGCCCTTGGCCTTGACCTTCACCTCGCGCAGCACCACCGCCTCCGGGCTCAGCTCCACGGTGGGCTGCTGGCGCAGCTCCTGCACCCGCAGCAGCCGGGGCCGGAACCCCAGGCTCGATACCCGCACGGTGTCGGTGGCATGGGTCGGGCCGACGGGCAGGTGGTAGGTACCCTTATCGTCGGCCACCGTGCCGACACCCTTATGCAGCACCCCGATGTTGACGTAGGGTAGTGGCTCGTGGGTCTTGGCGTCGAGGATGGTACCGGTAATGGTTTGAGCCTGGCTGGTCAGCGCGGTCAGCAAAGCCGGTAACAGCAGAATTGTACGCAGAGAATAAGTAGACACAGGAGTAAGTAAAAGGATTAATTCGATAAAGTTGGAAGCAATATAAAGCACAACAAGCGCACCCGGACCATCCGAATGCGCCTGCGGCTCAATTTAGAACTCGGTAGCCTACGCTTCCTCCACAATGGCAAACTCCAGAGCCAGGGGCTCGAAGCCGTCCAGCAGCTGGTTGATGAATTCCGGGTTGTTGATCAGAATGGACAGCACATTGTCGACGCGCTCCTGCAGGTCGCCGCCGGGAAAGAGCTTTTCCTTGACGGCCGTGAGCTGGGAATAAGCCGTTTCGTGCTTGGCTTCGGCGGCCTTGCTCAGGCGCTTTTCCAGGCCGGCCACGCCACCGGCCGTTTTCTGGGCTTCGGCGGCCACGGTTTTCACCAAAGTCGGGTCGAGGCGCTGGGCCAGCTCGGTAATTTGCTGGAACGCGGCGGCAATGGCTTGCTGCTGGTCCCGCAGGCTGATTTCCTCCTGGCCCAGGGTGGCGCCCACCTGCTTTTTGAGCTCGGGCAGGGGCCGAAAAATATCGGCGGGCGTGAGCCCCAGCTTGCGCAGCTTGCCGGCGTGGGCCTTGCCCAGGTAGAGGGCCGAGTTGCGCAGCAGTAGCATCGGAAACGGTACCTGGTTGTCGGCAAACACCTGCTTAAGCTGAAACCAGTAGGCCACTTCCGCCCCGCCTCCAATGTAACACAGGTTGGGCAGCAGAATTTCCTGGTACAGAGGCCGCAGCACCACGTTGGGGCTAAAGCACTCGGGCTGGGTGCGGGCCAGCTCCAGCAGTTCGTCCTGGGTGTAGCAAAGTTCGGTATTGCGGATGGCGTAACAGTCGCCTTCCTGCTCGATTCGCTCCCGCTTGCCTTCCGAGGTCAGGAAAAACAGGTTGAGGGGCCGCGAATACACCTGGGGCTTGTAGCCCGCCGCCTCGAGCTGGGCGTTGGTAGCCTGCACGGCTTTGTTGGACGCCTGCTCCCGGATTTCGCGCTCCAGCACCGGTACCAGAGCCTGCTTCAGCGCGGCACTGTCGCCGTCGATGCTGACCAGCCCGTACTGCCCAAACAGGGCGTGTACCAGGTGGCGGGTGGCTTCGGTAAGGGTAGCGCCGGCCTGGTAGGCTTCGCGAAAAGCGGCCGGCACGTCGGCGGGCAGCTGGTCCAGAATCTGCTCCGACAGGCCATCCAGGCTCATGCGGCCCACAGGCCCACCCACCCGCTCACTATTCCACTCGTGCTTTTTACCGAAGAGGTGAAAGTGGTTGATTTCGGCGAAGTCGTGGTCTTCGGTGGCCATCCAGTACACCGGCACGAAGTCGTACTGCGGGTACTGCTGCTTGAGCTGCCGGCTCAGCTTCAAGGTCGTGACAATCTTGTAGATGAAGTACAGCGGCCCGGTGAGCAGGTTGAGCTGGTGGCCGGTGGTGACGGTAAAAGTCGTGTCCTGGCCCAGCAGCTCCAGGTTGGCCGCTACGGCCGGGTTGAGGTCGTTTAGGCTCTGGTACTGCTCGTGCAGGGCCGCTACCAGCCGTTGCCGGGCCTCGGCCGAATAGGCCGCCTGCTTCTCGGTTATTTGGACGGCAAACTCCTCCAGCCGCGGGAAACGGTGGTAGTAGGGCTGCAGTTCGGATTTCTGACTTATATAATCGGCTAGAAAGGACGAAAAGGCGCCCGTGGCGGCGTAGCTAAGATGATGCAGGGGCATATCGGCGGGGAGAAGACAATTGGCGGTGCAAGGTCCGGAAAAAAGTACAGCAAAGCCGCAAGTTCCGGCGCTATCGGGCGCACCTCGCAGCACGTTTTGCTGTTGACAAGGCTCTACGTCCGTCTTGAATAGAGGTCAAACCACCACCGCATGAATCTGTTTCAGCTCCTGGGCTTGTGGCTGCTCATTGTCGTGCCCCTGCCCTGGATATACACGCTCATTTATATTCAGCGCGGCGAATTTCCCGGCCGCTGGGAAAAGCGCCGCTGGTTCCATACCGTACTTACTCAGCCAGTTATCGGCCTGGTGCTCTACTGGACCAAAGGCCACCGCCGCCGTCGGTCGAAACGAAAAAAAGCTGCCTGAGCGGGCAGCTTTTTTCGTTGTCAAGTTTTACGGAAGCTACTACACCAGCTTGCCGTACAGGTCGAAGTCGGAGGCATCGGTGATTTGCACGTTGGCAAAGCCGCCGAGCGACACGTAGGTATCGGGCGTGGCCGGCACTAGCACTTCGTTGTCTACCTCGGGCGAGTCGAACTCGGTGCGGCCCACGTAGTAGCCGCTTTCCTTGCGGTCGAACAGCACTTTGTAGACGTTGCCGACTTTCTGCTCGTTGAGCTCCATCGAAATACCCTGCTGCAGCTCCATAATCTGGTCGGCACGGTCCTGCTTTACGTCGGCGGGCACGTTGTCTTCCAGCGTGTAGGAGTGGGTATTGTCCTCGTGCGAGTAAGTGAAGATACCCAGGCGCTCAAAGCGGGTTTGCTCCACGAAGTCGTAAAGCTCCTCGAAATCCTGCTGGGTTTCACCGGGGTGACCGGCAATCAGCGTGGTGCGCAAGGCAATATCGGGCACCCGCTGCCGGATGGTGTCCACCAGCTCCACCGTGCGGCGCTTGCTGATGCCGCGGCGCATGGTCTTGAGCATATTGTCGCTGATATGCTGCAGGGGCATATCCAGGTACTTGCAGATGTTGGGGCGCTCCATCATCACGTCCAGGGCGTCCAGCGGGAACTGCGAGGGGTAGGCGTACTGCAGCCGGATCCAGTCGATGCCGTTCACGTCGGAAAGGTTGCGCAGCAGGTCAGCCAGTTTCCGCTCCCCGTACTTCTCTAGGCCGTAGTAGGTCAGGTCCTGGGCAATGAGAATCAGCTCCTTGGTGCCCATTGAGGCCAGGCGCTTGGCTTCCTTCACCAGGTCTTCGATGGTGCGGTCCACGTGCTTGCCGCGCATCAGTGGGATGGCGCAGAACGAGCAGGGACGGTTGCAGCCTTCGGCAATTTTGAAGTAGGCGTAGTGTCGGGGCGTGGTAATGAGCCGCTCACCCACCAGCTCGTGCTTATAGTCGGCCTCCAGGGTTTTCATCAGCTGGGGCAATTCCAGGGTGCCGAAATAGGCATCTACCTGCGGAATTTCCACCTCCAGGTCGTCCTTGTAGCGCTGCGAGAGGCAGCCCGTCACGTAGAGCTTATCCAGGCGGCCGGCTTCCTTCTCGTCGGCGTAGCGCAGGATGGTGTCGATGCTTTCCTGCTTGGCGTTGTCGATAAAGCCGCAGGTGTTGATAATCACGATGTTGGCGTCGCTCTTGTCAGCCTCGTGGGTTACCTGGAAGTTATTGGCCTGCAGTTGTCCCATCAGCACCTCCGAATCGACGAGGTTTTTGGAACAGCCCAGGGTAATGACGTTGACTTTATTGGCCAGCTGGCTTCTTACTTTCATGCGAATGGGATAAGCGGGTAGTCGGGCAATTTCTTAGCAGTGAGAAGCTTGCCCTCTTTTCACCCACGACGAATTTCGGACCGCAAAGGTACGAACTCGGCAACGCCTTTTCCTACTCGGATTGTTCCTTTTCCCAGGCAAGTCCCCGCCAGCCCTACAAGCCCCGGCCACCGGTCAGCACGCCGTACGCGCCCGGCAACAGGCGGCGCAGCCCGGCTCCTAGTAGCACGGCCAGCGCCACCACAGCCAGGGGCAGCAGCAAGTAAATCAGCAGGTTCTGCCCGGGCCACTGCCGCAGGGCTGCCTCCGTGGCATAGTTTACCAGTGGCACGTGCACGGCGTAAATCATGAAGGAGAAGCTGGTAAGCCAGACAAACCATCGCTGCCGCATGGCCCTGCGCACCAAGGCATCGGTGCCAAACCACATAACGACTACGCCCAGGACCTCACCAGCCCGGTGCAGCAAGAGCATCGGAATAAACGGCGGGTGGTCGGAGGCGAAGGCCAGGTAGGTTTTCACGCCCAGCACCGCCAGCCAGACTACCGCCAGCCAGCCCGGTCGCAGCCAGCGGGGCGGCGTAAGCAGGTTTAGCTCGCGCTTTTGCAGCCAGATACCCAGGGCAAAGAACACCAGCCCGGTGCCCTCCAGCAGCGGCGGCACGCTGATTTCGAGCAGCCAGAGCAACCCGGCCACGCTAAAATATACTTTCGGGGCCGCCAGCACGGCCTTGCGCAGCCAGGGGTAAGCCAGGTTATACACCAGCAGGCTGCGCAGAAACCAGAGTTGAAAGGGTACCGGTAGCAGCAGCCAGCGCAGTAGCAGCTCGCTCGGACTATACCCACTCACCAATGGATTAGTGGGCCCAAATACGCTCAACTCGGCCGCTAGCACCAGTTGTCGGGTCGGCGGGTACTGCTCCAGGGCCCAGGTCAGGCCCAGCCCGAAGGCACTCCAGAGCAGGTAAGGCACCAGCAGCGTCTGCACCCGGCGCTTCACCCGCACCTTATGCGGGGCCCGACTATCGTGCAGGGCAAACAGGTAGCCGGAAATAGCAAACAGAATCGGGATGCGGAAGCGCAACAACCCATTGGCCAGGAAATACTGCAGAAAAGCACTCACCGATAGGGGCTCGTCCACCGGCGTCCAGGGCTGCAGGTAGCGGGAGTGCAGGTTGTAGGCGTGCACGTACACGAGCAGCACCATGGCCACCAACGACCAGAACCGCAGCTTCTGGCTGAGAAAAGAATCGAGGCGGGCGGGCCCGGCGGCGGGCACCACCGGAGCGGAAGTTTCGTAGGCAATCGGCATACTTCTCCAGATGCGGCCGCCGCTGAATCGGTTGTCTGCTTACGCCACAGCCTGCCCTAACATATTTGGGTGATGTTAGCTCCGCTGCAATAAGCTCTACTGGCGCCTTTCGGCCACTTGCTCGGGCTTGGCAATGAGGGCCTGCATCAGCTGCTGGGCTGCTACCAGCACGGGGCCGCCCAGGGCGTCCTGCCACAGCGTATCAAAGGGAGCCTGCCCGAAGTGCAGCCCGGAAGGTGTGAGCAGGTTGAGGCGCACCTGCCCTTTGCCCGGCGCAGCAGGCCGGACCTCTTCCCAGGGTCCGATCTGCGTGGCTACCTGCTGCCCGGCCCCCAGCAAGGCCCTGATAAGCGGCGCCAAAGAATCGTCGGGGTTTTCCCACACCACGCCGGCCCCGCTGTAATTATAGTAACGCGCCGAACCGTCGGCGTAAGCGGCCAGCAGGTCCAGGCCCTGCTCCAGGCCTACTTCCACCACCACACCCAGTACTTGCTTAGCGGCTTCGGCCGGCGGGGTCACGCCCAGCTCCCGCAGAGCCTGCCAAGCCTGCAGGTAGTGCCTCGATTCCAGCCCAGCAGTAGCCAGCACCCGCCGCAGAGCCTGCTCGGCGGCTACCGCGTCGTGCTGGGCCTGGGCCTGCTGGGCTGCCGCAAACCACACCCAGGGCTCTACCGCGCGCAGGTCCGAATCGGGAGCGGGCCACTGCGCCGCAGGCAGGTCGCCGAACAGCACTTCACGGATACCCGTCGGGGGTGGAGTCGGCGCTGGAATTGGAGTTGGGGCTGCCCCCTTGAGTTTGTCGAAGAATTGCCGGAGGCCCATAGTGCAGGAATAAGTAGCTGGGCCAAGATAACGCAAAAGCGCCACCGCGGTAGGCAGTGGCGCTTTCGGCTGAGCGGCTAAGTGGCTTACTTTTTCGAAAACAGGGAGTTGACGTACGTATGCCGGTCGAAGAGCTGCAAATCGGTCATCTTCTCCCCCACCCCGATGTAGCGCACCGGAATGTTGAACTGGTCGGAGATGCCGATTACGACGCCGCCCTTGGCCGTGCCGTCGAGCTTGGTAATGGCCAGGGCCGACACCTCGGTGGCTTTGGTAAATTCCTTGGCTTGCAAAAAGGCGTTCTGGCCGGTGCTGCCGTCGAGCACCAGCAGTACCTCATGGGGCGCATCCGGAATGACCTTCTGCATCACCCGCTTGATCTTGCTGAGCTCGTTCATCAGGTTCACCTTGTTGTGCAAACGGCCGGCCGTGTCGATAATGACCACGTCGGCTCCCATTTCCACGCCTTTCTGCACCGCGTCGTAGGCTACGGAAGCGGGGTCCGTGTTCATACCATGCGAAATAACCGGCACGCCCACGCGCTGACCCCAGATGATGAGCTGGTCGACGGCGGCGGCGCGGAAGGTATCGGCGGCGCCGAGCACCACCTTCTTTCCGGCCGAGTGGAAGCGGTGGGCGAGCTTGCCAATGGTCGTGGTTTTGCCCACGCCGTTCACGCCCACTACCATAATCACGAAGGGCTGGCCGGTGTTGTCGGCTCGGTCGAGGATGGCCCGGGAGCCGGTGGCTCCGCTGTTGCCATCGAGCAGGCCGGCAATCTCCTCGCGCAGGATGCGGTCCAGCTCGCCGGTGCTTACGTACTTGTCGCGGGCTACGCGCTTTTCGATGCGGTCAATAACCTTCACCGTGGTTTCGATGCCCACGTCGGCGTGCACCAGGACGCTTTCCAGGTCGTCGAGCACGGCTTCGTCCACGGTAGCTTTACCCACCACGGCCTTGCTGAGCTGCTCAAAGAAGCTGGTTTTGGATTTCTCCAGCCCTTTATCCAGCGACTCCTGCTGCTCCTTATTCCCCTTGTCTTTCTTAAAGAAATCGAAAAGTCCCATTCGATAGTGCTTGATGCTTAGTTGTTGGCGCTTAGTCGCGCAACCGCCGCGAAGCGGGTGCAAGGTGGCTTTTTATCTGCGGTTCAGCACTAAGCCCGATCCAGCCAGCACGCTCAACAAATCCTTATACACGCAAAAAAGTCCCACGGCGGCGGGACTTCTTCACTTCATTCAGGTACGCCCGAAGGCGCCGAATTACTTCGTGCCGGAAGCAATAAACTCCTGCACTTTGTCTACGGGTACCATCTCCTCGCGGAAGGTGTAAGCGCCGGTTTTAGGCGACTTTACAGCGCGGATGACTTTTGCCCAGTCTTTGCCGCCTGCTACTTTCAGGGTTGCTACTACTTTCTTAGCCATCGCTCAATTACTTGATTTCCTTGTGGACGGTCATTTTCTTGAGCACGGGGTTGAACTTCTTCAACTCAACACGCTCAGGCGTATTCTTACGGTTCTTGGTGGTAATGTAGCGCGAGGTGCCCGGCATACCCGAGTTCTTGTGCTCGGTGCACTCCAGGATTACCTGCACCCGGTTTCCTTTCTTAGCCATCTCGACTTGGGGTTTTGGATTAAGGACTGCAAAGGTACAAGTGTTTTCGGAATTGTCAAACCGTCAGCCAAATAGTAGCATAGATTTTTCCGATTTTACATCGAAACCCGTGGAATAGCGCTTTAATTCCCGGATTCACTGAGCAACAACTACTTCAAAACCGGCAGCTTGAAATTGTCCAGCACGCTGGATTTGGCCATTGCCGACTCAATTTCGGCCACTGTGCGCGGGGCATCGGCCGACAAATTTTCGTAGCCCGACTTAGTAATCAGGATATCATCTTCAATCCGGACGCCGATATTCCACCATTTCGGGTCGCAGGGGCTGTTCGCCGGAATGTAGATGCCCGGCTCCACAGTGATGACGACACCCGGCTGCAGGGGCTGGTAGGTACCCCGGTCGTGCACGTCGAGACCCAGGTAGTGGCTGGTGCCGTGGGGGAAATACCGGCGGGCCTCGGCGGCCTCCTTGATGATGCCGAGCTTGATCAGGCCGTCGTTGATAACCTGCTGGGCGGCTTTGTGCGGGCCCTGAAACTCGCTGCCGGGCTTGCACTCCTTGAAGGCCGCGTCCTGGGCGGCCAGCACCAGCTCGTAGATCTGGCGCTGAGCCGGGGAAAACTTGCCGCTGGGCGGGGCCGTGCGGGTCACGTCGGCGGAGTAGCCGTGGTATTCGGCCCCGCAGTCCATCAAAATCAAGTCGTTGCCGAGGCGGGGCTTGTCGTTGGTTTCATAGTGCAGGATGCAGCCATTGGCCCCCGCTCCCACAATGCTGGGGTAGCCCTCAAACTCGGCGCCGTAGGTGCGGTACACGTACTCGTGAATGCCTTGCACAGCGTTTTCCGACATATCGGGCCGCAGGGCCTTCATTACTTCCAGCTGGCCGGTGGCCGAAATCTGGACGGCGCGGCGTAGCAGTTTGATTTCCTCAGGGGTCTTGATTTCGCGCAGCCGGCTAAGCACTTCGCCCACGGTAGAGCCATCGAAACGGCCGGCAGCCGGCTTGTTGGCAATGGCTTTCTGCCGCTCGGCATCGGTGGTGGCTTTGCGGTAAGCCTGGATGTACGAATCGGCGGCCACGGCCGGCAGGGCCTTGCTTTGGGCCTCAATGTAGGGCAGCAGATTGGCTGCATTGGCCAGCCCGGCCCGCTCAATCAGGCTGCGCAGCTCACTTACGGTCGGACTGTAGTCGGCCGGTACGCCCGCCAGGCGGCGGAAGTCGGCTACGAGGTTGTAAAGGTCGGCCGGGTCCCGGGCTTCGTCGCGCACATCGGCGGGTAAGTCCAGGAAGAGCACCTGGCCGAAGTCGGCCCACTTGATGCCCGATTCGGCAAAGGCTTTGTTGTCGGCGGTATACTGAAGCTTGAGTTGCTGCTTGGCTCCTTCAGCCCCAAGACGGCGGCCGGTCCAGGACTCGCGCTGCGGGTCGCGGGGCTGGGTAAACAGGGCCTCCGTGACGCCGCTCTGCCCGCCGATGGTCTGGGGCTCCTTGAAAAGCACCAGCACGGCGTGGGGCTCAGTGTAGCCCGTCAGGTAGTAGAAATCCGGATCTTGGTGGTAGATATAGTCCACGTCGTTGGCCCGGTTGCGGACGGGGGCCGCAAACAAAACGGCAACGGAGCGGGCCGGCAGCGCTTGGCGCAGCAGCTCTCTCCGTTGCCGGTGAAATGCGGGGTCCAGAAAATCAGTGGGACGTTCGGCAGCGGTAGTACGCTGAGCGCGAACTTCCGACGACAGGCCAGCCAGTGAAACCGTCAGGGCGACAGTTAGGAATACCCGGGGCGATTTAGACAGAAGCGAATAGAGCATAGTTACGGCATAGACTCCGAAGTGCCGGGCACGTTGCGTACCAGGTCAGTTCAGCGTATTCGGCCGTAAGTTACAACTCCGGGCTTCCGGAAAAATCTAGTAAACGATGAAGCCCTGCTCTTTTGCCTTCTTCAGGACCGACATGATGCCGTTCTTGTTGATGGTGCGGATAGTGCTGGTAGCTACTTTCAACGTAACCCAGGAATCTTCCTCGGGGATGTAGAAACGCTTCTTCTGCAGGTTCGGATAGAACTTGCGCTTCGTTTTGTTGTTGGCGTGCGAAACGTTGTTGCCTACGCGGGTACGCTTGCCGGTCAGATCACAAACTCGTGCCATGATATCGAGGGACTTAGAGGTTTCAATGCTGGAAAAAGGGACGCAAATATCGGTATTTGTCGGATAGAAACAAACCGGTGCGCTGAAAAATAAGCGGTTAGCCCTTGTCTGGCGCTTGGGGAACGGCCTTACCAGCGCGGGAAAAACCCCACGGGCAGTGCCGGCAGCGGCTTTTACAGCAGAATCCGCGGCGCAAATGATATTGTTCAGTAAAGACCATAAAACCTTCTGGGGTCAGGTAATAGTCGCCCGGCTGCAGGGGTTGCGGTTGGAGTGCCATACCCCGGCAAGGTACGAGCAAAAGCCCGGTCTTATAGTGCGGCCACTTCCCGGGCTAGCTAAAAAGGCGCCGGTTTCGTACTTTAGAAAGCCAGACGAAATCAGACGTTTGTCGCTTCTCCTATGTGGTCATCCCGCGCCGTTTTTCTGTCATTACTGCTGCCGGGCGCGGGCTTGCCGGCTTTGGCTCAGCAGGCTCTCCCCGACAAGCCAGTAAGCATCATTACGAATGCCGAAGCCGGCTCGGTTGACCCAGCCCAGTCCATGGCCTTGTTTGACCAGCTGATTGCCAAGCCTATGAAAGAGGCCTTGCGCACCCTGCCCCAGGCTAAAAAACGGTTTTCGGCGGGTCTGAAGCCCGGTGAAACGTTCTACCTAACAACCCGCGTGGTGGACGCTGACGGCACGTTTGAGCAGGTGTTTGTGCAAGTGACGCAGTGGGAAGACACCTACGTGCAGGGCACTATTGCCAACACGTTGCAAACCGTGCGTGACTACACCACCGGCCAGACCCTGGAGTTTACCACCAAGGCCGTCTACGACTGGACCATTATGCGGGCCGATGGCTCGGAAGAGGGCAACTACGTGGGCAAGTTTCTGGATATTCAGAACCGGTTGGACCGGCTGGGCGAGTAAGCGCCGGGTTTATTTGTCGTCGCCCTTCTTGGGTATGTTTTTCAAATCCTGCAGGTTGCCGTTGCTGCTGAAGTTCATAGTCATGTCTTTAGGATTGTTGTTGCCGGCCGCTACTACCACGTGTCCATCTAGCTTATAAGGCGTTTTTTCGGCCTTAAAAAGGGTCTTAAATGCTACTTTGGGCATGCTTTTCGGCTCGAAGCGCACATGAATCGGCATCATCTCGGTGCCCTTTTTGCGGAACGACACGTCCTTTTCTTCCACGCCCTGCACCTGCATATCGTCGCTGACGCTGAAATTGTACTTCACCTGCCGAATCGTGAAGGGAAACGGGTTGTAGTTAGTCACCTTGAGCGTCACGGTGGCCTCGCCGTTTTTCAGGCCCAGGTGCTCCACGTCAATATCGGCTACCTCTATTTTGGGCATTTTGGGCACGTACACCCGTTTGGTGACTTTCACCGGAATCTTCTGGGAGCCGGCCACGGGCAACGTCGTAAACAGGGTCATGACCATCTGCACGTCGACGCAGTCCTGCTGGCTGGTTTTGATTTTGTCTTTGACCTTGCTCAAATCCACGGACATGGGTACGGTGAGGTGGCTGACCGAGTCGCCGTGGAGGACGGTAGCGCGGTCTTTGGCGCCATGGGCCAGCTCGGCCCCATCAACTTTGGTGACGTAACTGAAGCTGTCGACCTTGAGCGTGATGGGCATGTTGTTGCGTAAATCCACCTTCATCTGGGCCTGCAGCTCATCGGGCGTGATATTGCCTACGGTCATGGTGGCATTTTCCAGGGTGGGCAGCAGCTCCTTGCCTTTGTCGGCCAAGACCTCCTTGCCCTTATCGGAGCGGAAATACAGGAAAGCGCCAGCGCCAAGCAGCACCAGTAGTAACAGAATCCAGAGGCCGGGGTGGCGGCGGGAAGAAGAATGCGTAGCCATCAGAAGAGGAATACAGGATGAAACACGGCAACTGAAGCTCAACAACAACTTATTGAAATTCAACCATATATATTTCAACCTTACGTGTTTCAGCGGTTCGTTTGTTATAGCCGAGCTTACCCTTTTCACCTTGCCAACGCCTTACCGGCTTTTGCGTAGTTTTGGGCTAGCTGAATTTCTTTCGTTGGCTTAACCTCCTCCCACCATGCACGCTACCCCCACCCACTCCGCCTCCACCACCAGCCGCAGCCAGGAGCTGATGGCTCTGGAAGACCGTTACGGCGCCCACAATTACCACCCCCTGCCCGTAGTGCTCAGCCGGGGCGAAGGCGTGCACGTGTGGGACGTGGAAGGCAAGCAATATTTTGATTTTCTCTCGGCCTACTCGGCTGTAAACCAAGGCCATTGCCACCCGCGCATCGTGGGCGCCATGGTGGAGCAGGCCCAGAAGCTGACGCTGACCTCCCGCGCCTTTTTCAACGACCAGCTCGGGCCCGCCGAAAAGCAGCTCTGTGAGTTGTTTGGCTACGACAAAGCCCTGCTGATGAACTCCGGCGCCGAAGCCGTGGAAACGGCCCTGAAGCTGGCCCGCAAATGGGGTTACCAGGAAAAAGGCATTGCCCCCAACCAGGCCCGCATTCTGGTGGCCGAGCACAACTTTCACGGCCGCACCACCGGCATCATTTCCTTCAGCACCGACGCCGACAGCACCGGCGGCTTCGGCCCCTACATGCCTGGCTATCAGGTGGTGCCCTACGACGACTTGGCGGCTCTGGAAGAAGCCCTTAAAGACCCACACGTGTGTGGCTTCCTGGTGGAGCCCATTCAGGGCGAAGCCGGGGTAATGGTGCCTTCCGACGGGTATTTGGCCCACGCCCATGCCCTGTGCAAGCAGCACAATGTGCTCTTCATTGCCGACGAAATTCAAACGGGCCTGGGCCGTACCGGCGAGCTGCTGGCCGTGTGCTACGAAGGCGTGCACGCCGATATCCTGATTCTAGGCAAAGCCTTGTCGGGCGGCACGATGCCGGTGTCGGCTGTACTGGCTTCGGACACGATTATGCTCACGATTCAACCCGGGCAGCACGGCTCCACCTTTGGCGGCAACCCGCTGGCCTGCGTGGTGCTGCGTGCCGCCCTCGACGTACTGCACGACGAGCACCTGATCAGCAACTCCAAGGCCCAGGGCGAGGTTTTCCGCGAGAGAATGCGCCGCGTGATGGCCAAACGCCCGGAAGTAGTGGAACTGGTGCGCGGCAAAGGCCTGCTCAACGCGGTGGTTATCAAGCCCGCTGCCGACGGCCGCACCGCCTGGGACGTGTGCGTAAGCCTTATGGAGCGGGGCCTGCTGGCCAAGCCCACCCACGGCGACATTATCCGCTTTGCTCCGCCCCTGGTAATTACTGAAGAGCAGATGCACGAGGCCTGCGACCTTATCGAAGAGGTAATTCTGGCCTTCTAAGTTTGCTGGTGGCTGCGCTATTCGCCGCACCCCATTTTGCCTTCTCTCGTAAGCTGAGCGGACCGCCTTATCTTGGCGGTCCGCTTATTTTTTGCCCATGCCCGTATTTTCCCCAAGCCGAGCCTTTTTGCTTTCCATCCTCCTGCTAGCTGGCTGCCGCAGCGAAAAAGTGGCATTTCAGTTCCGCCCCGCCGCTCCGGCCGTTACTGCCACGTCGCCTGCGCCCCCCGAAACGCCGGCTCCCGCAACTATTCCACAACGTACTACCACCGCGCCCGCCAAGACACCCACTGTTGCGCCCGCTCCGGCTTCCAGGCCACCGGCTGGCCGTGCCGTAGCCACGCATCGGGCACAACCTGCCCGGCCCTTATTGCGCCGGGCCCAGGCCGAAGCGCAGAGTATCCGGGCCTGGCAGAAGGCCAGCAAGCCCCGGCGCGCCACCGAGGAAGCCGACGTGCTACACGTAGTGTTGGGCTCCTTGCTCATTATTGGCGGCGTGATTCTAGGCTTGCTGCTGGGGGGCTGGCTGGGCCTGGGCGTGGGCGCGGCCGTGGTGTTGCTGGGCTATTATTTTCTGGTCAAGGGCTTCGGTGGTCCCCAGGCTTGGCTAGAAATCTTCCAGGAGTTTTTCAATATGTAGCCTTACCCGGCTTGCTTTTGGGCAGGCCCAAATTTGGCTAACCGAGTTACCTGCACAAACCGAGGCCCGCGCACCGTTGCTAGACGGTGCGCGGGCCTCGGCAGTGATTAGCTTTAATCGGCGGAGCAGCTAGTTACTCTTGCCTTTCTTGGCGCCGCCGCTGTGGCCTTGCGCGCTGGGCACGTTTTCACCACGGGTATTGGTAGCGTCGCCGGCCACGGGGCCTTCGTGGGGGCCGCTGGGCTGCCCTGCTACGCCAGGCGCCTTCTTACCCGTTTCGCCACTGTTGGGGTGCTGGGGAGTTTGCTTGCTGTCTTTCATGGCTTTGGTTTGTTTTGGTAGGATTAGAGCAGAAATCGGTGCGGGGACCGAGCCTAATTATACGGCCAATCCGGAAGCGGGGCCAAGAAAATACGGTGACTTTTGGTAGCGTTGAGCTTCATCCTGAAGCTATTACAGCTTATTCTCTACCTCATCTTTAGCCCTCCCTATTCTATGCCTCTGCGTTCTACCTGTTCGAGCCGCTTCCTTTACCAAGTAACGCTTGGGACGTTGCTGCTGACGCTTTCATTGACCAGTTGCCGCAGCGAGAAGGCAGCATTCCGCTTTCAGCCAACGCCTAACCCGGTCGAGAATCCGGCAACCTCACCTATGCCGCGGCCTGAGGCAGCTCCAGTTGCAGCCCCACCTCAGCAGCTGCTTGCCCAATCCGCACGGCGCAGCCCGGGCAGTACTCTAACCCGCCCCGCCCCCCGACGCCGTACCGAGGCCCAGGCCGTCCGTACAGCCATGCCCCGGCCTACTCTCATCAGAGAGGATCAGGTACATGGCCTCTCGCCGACAGCAAGTCAGCAGACACGGGCACCCCGGCAGGTACTATCCGCCAAGGGCAGCTTTCTGCAGATTCTGGGCACGGCCGTATTCGTGGCGGGCATCGTGCTAGGGGTGGTAACGGGTGGCTGGGCCGGGTTTGGCATCTTTGCCCTGGGCTCAGCGCTAGCCCTCATACTGGCTTTTTGGGGCAGCTTTATTATTGACGGTGAACTACCGTAGGCTCCCGGCCACGCAACCTTATCTTTGCCGGCGTTGTTTTGCCCGGTTGAATCTTCCCAAACGTATCCATGGCCATCCTCCCCACTCACCGCCCTCGGCGTAACCGCAAGTCTGAAGTCATCCGCAACATGGTGCAGGAAACCAACCTGACCACCCACGACTTCATCTACCCGGTTTTCCTGATCGAGGGCCAGAATCAAACCCTGGAAGTAAGCTCGATGCCGGGCATTCACCGTTTCACCGCCGACCGCCTCATCGACGAAATCGGGCAGGCCGTGGAGCTGGGCATCAAGGCCTTTGCCCCCTTTCCCAGCATCAACGACGCCCTGAAAGACCGCCTGGCCAAGGAATCGGCTAACCCCGAGGGCCTGTATTTGAAGACCGTAGCCGACATTAAGCGGCAATTCCCGGACATCGTCATCATGACCGACGTGGCTATGGATCCTTACTCCAGCGACGGGCACGACGGCGTGGTCGATGCTGAGTCGGGCGAAATCCTGAACGACGCTTCTCTGGAAGTGCTGGGTCAGATGGCCTTGGCCCAGGCCCGCGCCGGCGCCGACATTATCGGTCCCAGTGACATGATGGACGGCCGCGTGGCCTGGATTCGGGACGTGCTGGACCGCAACGCCTTCAGTCACGTGAGCATCATGAGCTACACGGCCAAGTACGCCTCGGCTTTCTACGGCCCTTTCCGCGACGCTCTGGACTCGGCCCCAAGAAAGGCGACAAGAAAAGCTACCAGATGAACCCGGCCAACAAGCGCGAGGCCCTGCGCGAACTGGCCCTCGACGAGCAGGAAGGCGCCGACATGGTGATGGTAAAGCCCGCCCTGAGCTACCTCGACGTGATTCACGTCGTGAAGGAAAAAACCCACCTGCCCGTGACGGCCTACAACGTCTCGGGCGAGTACGCCATGATTAAGGCCGCCGCCCGTAACGGCTGGGTGGATGGCGAAAAAACCATGATGGAAGTGCTGCTCAGCATCAAGCGGGCCGGCGCCGATGCCATCCTGACTTACTTCGCCAAGGAAGCCGCCGAGGTGCTGCGCCGCGGGTAAACCGGGTGCTTAAGGTTTACTAAAAGGCTACTTATTACAAAGGCCGTTCTGCTAGTCAGGACGGCTTTTTTTGTTGCGCAAAAACTTTTTGTACTAAAAAAATTAGCAAATATTAGCTCCCTATATAGCCTTAATGCACACTATTACGTAATATTACGAAAGCAACGGGGTAGACACCTGCTCCAAGTCTTTAGTAAAGAGTTTTTAGCAAACCATTTTAGCAAAAGCCATGACTCAGTCTCCTTTTCAGTATCGCCACGGCGACGTCCTGATTGCTCCGGTGGCGGCCTTGCCTGCCGGTTCGGTTCCGCGCACGGGCTTGGTGTTGGCCCACGGTGAGCACACCGGGCACAGCCACCGCATCCGGGAGTTTGGCGCGGCCAGCCTGTACGTGTATGGCAAGGACTTGTATCTGCTGGTTTCGGCCCCGAAGGCTACACTGGTGCACGAGGAGCACCGGCCCATTGAGCTGCCGGTGGGTGTGTACCGCGTTTGGCAGCAGCGCGAGTATACCCCTTCCGCCATCCGAACCGTAGTAGACTAAAAACCTGCCGCTTATGTTCAGCATCAACGCCCGGGGCCGCCACCTACGCAAGCCTGCTGCCGAAATTCCGCAGGCCGCCGAGCCAGCCGTGCCCTACCGCACCAGCCCGCCCAGCGTGCCTGCTCCAGCTTACCCGCTAGTACCTCCTACTGGTCCGGTGCGCGCTACCCCGGAGGTGGCCCGGGCCTTGTTGCTGTCGGGCCGCCAGCCCGAGGAGCTGATTGTCAGTGGGGCGCTGCGGCTGAACGGGGAACCCCGGCTACGGGAGCTACCCCGTTTTCTGGAGTGCACCCATCTGGAAGTCAACGACTGCCCCAACCTGGAACTGCTGCCCGAGCGCCTGCGGGCCACCAGCGTGCAGGCCGCCCGTACCGCCGTCCGGGAGCTGACCGGCGACTGGCTGGTGCGCGAAAGCCTCAACCTGAGCGGTAACCGGCAACTGCGGCGGCTGCCTGAGCGCCTCACGGCCCGCTCTCTGGATGTATCCAATTGCCCTTTGCTGGTGCAGCTACCCGCCACCATTCACCTCACGCACTGGCTGGAAGTAGCTGGCAGTGGGCTGACGGGCCTGCCCAGTGGCCTGCGGGTAAACATCCACTGGCAAGGCACGGCGGTGGATGAGCGTACCGCCTTCCGGCCCGAGGACCTGAAGGCCGTGGACATCCTGAACGTGCGCAACGTGACGCGGCGGCGGGTGCTGCTGGAGCGGTTCGGGCTCGACCGGTTTGTGCAGGAAGTGGGCGGCCTGGTTATCGACCGGGACCGGGACGCGGGTGGGGAGCGGCAGCTGCTCAACATTCCGCTGGAAGGCGACGAGCCCATTGTGGCGTTGCGCGTTATCTGTCCCTCCACGGCTCATACCTACGTGCTGCGGGTGCCGCCCCATATTCGCACCTGCCGCCGGGCCGCTGCCTGGCTGGCGGGCTTCGAGAATGAGCACGACTACCGGCCCCTAATTGAAACCTAGGCGGCCCGGGCATATAGCCCATCCAGAATATCTGATTTCTTAACTACTTTCCCGCCCCTGGTCCAGGTGCGGGCCGGGTTTTACTTGCCCTATTTTCCTATTCCCTTTCTCTTTCTCCTATGCAAATAACGCAGCAGCCCACCACCCCGGTGATTCTCGAAAACCTGGCCGACACGACCAGCCTGCTCCTAAAATTTCGGGAAGACGTACCCAATCCGCAGCGCCGCCCGCTCAACGTAGCCCTGGTGATTGACCGCAGTGGCAGCATGGCCGGCGCCCCGCTTCGCTACGCCCTGCAGGCCGCCGCCGATTTCGTGGACCGCCTCACGGCCGACGACCGGCTGAGCATTGTGGTGTACGACGACGTAGTAAGCACCCTGCTGGATGCCCAACTTGTGACCGATAAAGACGGTATTAAACGGATTTTGCAAGGCGTGCGGGCCGGGGGCCTGACCAACCTGAGCGGCGGCTGGCTGCAAGGCTGTGAGCTGGTGGCCAAGCACAAAACCGACCAGCACGTAAACCGCGTGCTGCTACTCACCGACGGGCAGGCCAACAACGGCATTACCAACCCCGCCATCCTGATTAATACTGCCAGCAAGAAGGCCGAAGAGGGCATCACGACGACTACCCTGGGCTTCGGCAGCCACTTCGAGGAAGACTTGCTGATCGGCATGGCCCGGGCCGCGGCCGGCAACTTCTACTTTATTCAGTCGTTGGACGATGCGGCCGACGTGTTCGGTATTGAGCTCGACAGCCTCAAGGCCATTGCGGCGCAAAATCTGACCGTTACCCTCACACCCATTGCGCCTACGCAAATTGCGGATGTGCTGAGCCTGGCCCGGCAGGAAGCGCAGCCCGACGGCCGCATGGTGCTGCACCTGGGGGATGTGTACGAGAATGAGGATAAAGTTCTGGGCCTGCAGCTCCAGTTGCCGGCTCTGCCGGCCGGCGCCCACCAGCTGCTGCACGTAGCCTACCGCGCCGACGCCATTCGCAACGGCAGCATCGAGGCTATTTCCGGCGAGCATACAGTACAATTCACCGCGGGCGGCATTGAGGCCGTGGCCACAGCTTCCGACGGTGGCGTGATGCTGGAGCTGGCCCGCCTGCGCATTGCCCGCGACAAAGAACGAGCCGTGGACCTGGCCGATGCCAGCAAGCACGCCGAAGCCGAAGCCCTGCTGCACCAGCTGGTGGCCGAGCTAACGGCCAAAGGCCTGCACGAGCACTTCGAGATTGCCGAGGAAATCGACCAGATCAACCACTACGCCCAGCGCATTGCCAGCCGCCACCTCGACAACGAGAGCCGCAAGGAACTGCGCGACCAGGCCTTCCAGGGCCGCCGGGCCCGGGTCGATTTGGCCGGCCGCGGCGTAAGCGTCGACCAGGCGGCCCACGCGCTGCCGGTGGTGAGCGAGCCGGGCACGGGCGTCGAGCTGGTGTGCTTCCGCGAGGGTGGCAAGCTGCGCGTGCGGGTTGTTTCGGCCGGCTACGATGACTTGAACATCCAGTTTCCGCGGGCTATCCGGGCTGAGGGCGCGCATTACATCGTTGAGGAGCTGGAGCGCAGTGCTGATGGCACGTTCTACCGGGCCAAGGGCAACATCACCCGCCTCGTGCGGCCGGGCGAAACCGACCCGCTGGCTGGCGGCCACTCCGGCTCGTCGCGCAGCCGGAGCGCAAGCAGCGCCAGCTCTCGCCCCACCAAGCCCGCCGCTACGCTCGCCGACCTGGAGGAAACCGACACTATCGGCTCGGGCATCCTGATTCAGTGCGTGAAGGACGGCAGCAAGCTGCGGGCCCGGGTGGTGAGCGACGGGTTTGACCCCAACTGGAACATGCGCTTCCCCCGCGGCATCCGCGACGAAAGCACCCTATTCGTGGTGGAGCACGTCAATACCGCCCCCGATGGCAAGTCCTACATTGCCAGCGGCGAAATCAAAAAGTTCGTGCAAACCACTTAAGCTGGTTGTAAGCGCATCCGTAAGCAGCCCGGAGTTCCTGTTGAGGCAGGGGCGCCGGGCTGCTTTTTTGTGGTACTACCACCGAAACTCCGGTGTGGGCACTGTCACTCTGTTCGATTTATACTCTAGTCTTAAGGGGGAATATCCTTGCTGTCTGGCCCTTGCCTACTGTCGGGCTCCGGCAACAATGACATAATCTTAACACCTCGACGCAGGGCTAAACGGCTGGCTTTCCTTATCTTCATTAGACATAGTGAATCTTTGCTTTTACAGCTCAACAGCAACATTCTTTTCGTCTTACGCCCAACTGGCGCTTACCTGCTCCTTTTATCTACTTCCGCTTTCGGCCCAAACCCGGGAGTATTCACCTACTGCAAGCTTGCCCTAATTCCATGTTCCACAACCTCTACCAACTCCGCTATGAAATCACGTCTCCGTATTGGGCGGCCCACCAGCCGCCAGATCCGCCCCTCGACGGTTAAGCTGCAAATGGCCTTGCTACTCCTGTTGCTGAGCTTGCTGGCCCTCACGGCCACGGCCCAAACTTTCCCGGCCGGCTTCAATCAGGTACAGGTCAGCAGCGGCATCAGCAACCCCACGGTGCTGGCCTTCGCCCCCGACGGGCGCATTTTTGTGGGCGAACAGGGCGGCGGCCTGCGGGTTATTAAAAACGGCAGTTTGCTGGCGACGCCTTTTGTGCGGCTCAGCGTGAATTCCAGCGGGGAGCGGGGCCTGATCGGCATAGCCCTCGACCCGAACTTTAGCACCAACAACTACCTCTACCTGTATTATACGGTGAGCACGGCGCCGGTGCACAACCGCATCAGCCGCTTCACGGCCGCCGGCGACGTAGCCGTGGCCGGCAGTGAGGTCGTTATTCTGGAACTGGACCCGCTGAGCTCGGCCACCAACCACAACGGGGGAGCCATGAGCTTCGGGGCCGACGGCAAGCTCTACGTGGCCATCGGGGAAAACGCCAACGGCAGCCACGCCCAGAACCTGGACACCTACCACGGCAAGTTTCTGCGCATCAACCCCGACGGGTCGGTACCGGCCGGCAACCCCTTCCCCACGGGCTCCGAGCAGCGCCGCCGGGTGTGGAGCTACGGGCTGCGTAACCCGTACACCTTCGCCATTCATCCCACCACGGGCCGGATTTTTCTCAATGACGTTGGGCAGAATACCTGGGAGGAAATAGATGACGCTACCACCGGGGGCCGCAACTTTGGCTGGCCCGCCACGGAGGGCGCTACCACGGCCGCCGGTGTCACGAGCCCGGTGTTCAGCTACCCCCACGGCACCGGCGACGGGCGGGGCTGCGCCATTACGGGCGGCACGTTCTTCACTCCGGCTACTACTAACTACCCGGCTTCCTACCTGGGCAAGTACTTCTACCAGGACTTGTGCAACCAGTGGATCAACTACATTGACTTGTCGGGCAGCACGCCCGTCCGCTCGCCTTTTGCCACGGCCCTGCCCGGCAACGCGGTGGGCCTGACCACCGGCCTCGACGGCAACCTGTATTACCTGAGCCGTAGCGCCGGGGCCTTGTACAAAGTAGTGTACACACCCGCTACCAGCGCCCCGGTTATTACCGGGCAGCCGGCCAACGTGAGCGTCGCGCCGGGGCAGGCGGCTTCGTTTACGGTAACGGCTACCGGCACGGCCCCACTGAGCTACCAGTGGCAGAAAAACGGAGTGAACATTGCCGGGGCTACGGCGGCTACCTACACCATTGCCAGCGTAACCGCCGCCAGTGCCGGCCAGTATCGGGCCGTGGTAACCAACGCGGTAGGCTCCGTGACCAGCGCCGCGGCCACGCTGACGGTTACGGCGCCCAATACCGCCCCCACAGCCCAGATTCTGACCCCGGCCGAGGGCACAACCTACGTGGCGGGCACCACCGTTACCTTCTCGGCCGACGCCACCGATGCTGAGGACGGCGCCCTGCCGGCGAGTGCTTTCAGCTGGCAAGTCGACTTTCACCACGACACCCACGTGCACGACGGCACACCGTTCAACCAGGGCCAGAAAACCGGCTCCTTTGCCATTCCCAACACCGGCGAAACGGCCGCTAACGTATGGTACCGCCTGTATTTGACCGTGACGGATGCCGGAGGCCTGAAAACCACTGTGTACCGCGACATTTACCCCCGCGCCTCCGTGCTGAGCTTCGCCACCAATCCGGCCGGCCTGCGCCTCACTCTCGACGGGCAGCCCCTGACCACTCCAGCCACCGTGACCAGCGTGGAAGGCGTGCTGCGAACCCTGGGCGTGGTTAGCCCGCAGACAGTGAACGGAATAACCTACGAATTTACGGGCTGGAGCCAGGGCGGCACGGCCACTCAAACCCTGACCACCCCAACGGAAGATGCCACCTATACGGCCAGCTTCCGGGTAGTGCCCACCGGGCAGGCCGTGACCAGCTTTACCTTGTTCAACGCTGATACCGACCAGCCCATAGCCGGCTACGACCCGCTGCCGGCCGGGGCGGTACTCAACCTGGCCACGCTGCCCTCGCGCCACCTGAATATCCGGGCCAACACCAACCCAGCCACGGTGGGCAGCGTGCGGTTTGGCTACGATGCCACGGCCAACTTCCGGACGGAAAACACGGTACCCTACGCCCTAGCCGGTGACAATGGCCCCACCGACTACCTGCCCTGGACGCCGACCGTAGGCAGCCACATGCTGACGGCGACGCCCTACACCGCCACCGGAGCCACCGGCACGGCCGGCCAGGCCCTGACGGTTACGTTCACCGTGACGGATGCTACGCTGCGCACGCCTGAAAACCCGACGAATACCGTGGCGGGCCTGTCCTACAGCTACTACGAAGGCGCCGGCTGGACCGTGCTGCCCAATTTCTCGGCCCTGACCCCGGTGAAAACAGGTTCGGTAACGGGGTTTGATTTGAGTCCGCGCAATCGGAACGACGACTTTGCCTTCCGCTACACCGGCTACGTGCGCGTACCCACCGACGGCGTGTATACCTTCTATACCACCTCCGACGACGGCAGCCAGCTGTTCATTGGCAACCAGTTGGTGGTCAACAATGACGGGCTGCACGGAGCCACCGAGAAGTCGGGCACGATTGGGCTGCGGGCGGGCGTACATGCGCTGACAGTTACCTTTTTTGAGCGGACCGGTGCCGAGATGCTGAACGTAAGCTACGCGGGCCCAGGACTTACCAAGCAAGCAGTGCCCGCTGCGGCGCTGGTGCGGCCGGGGACTGCTGCCGCAGCTGCCGTTTATGTATCGGACCTAACGTGGGTATCGGCTAGTAACGGCTGGGGGCCGGTGGAGCGCGACGGCAGCAACGGGGAGCTGGACCCGAGTGACGGCAAAACGCTGAGTGTGGGCGGCATCACCTATGCCAAGGGCCTGGGCGTGCATTCGGCTTCCGAAATCGTGTATGCCCTGAACGGCTCTTATGCCCGCTTCCTGTCCGACGTGGGCGTGGATGATGAGGTAGGCAGCAACGGCACGGTGAACTTCCAGGTGTATCTGGACGGTGCCCTGGCGTATACGAGCGGCAGGCTGAGCGGCAGCTCGGCCACGAGCCGCATCGACCTGAACGTCAGCGGCAAAAACGAGCTGCGGCTGGTCGTTACCAATGGCGGCGACAATGCCAGCTACGACCACGCCAGCTGGGCTGGGGCCCGCCTGCTGCCGGCCGGGGAGCAGCAGCCAGCCTTGCGGGCCCCGGCTGCCCGCCCCGACGCACTGCCCTTTAGCCTCTACCCCAACCCCGCCCGCTCGGCCGTGACCCTAAGCCTGCAGCTGCCCGAGGCCCAGGCGTCCGTGCGCGTGACGGTGCGCGACGCCCTGGGTCGGTCGGTAACGGAGTCCACGCAGGCAGTTCCGGCTGGTTATTCGGAGCAGAGCCTGCCGCTGCAACACCTGACCCCGGGCGTGTACTTCGTGACCGTGCAGACCCATAACGAGAGCAGCACCCAGCGGCTGGTGGTAGGCGAATAGGTTACTACTCCTGCTTGCTAAAACCCAACAGGGCGAATCCGGTGGATTCGCCCTGTTTTGCTGCGTGGGAAAGCCTAGCCGCTTTATGCTTCAAAGCTGCTCCGCTACGAAGGATGCGGCTCGGCGGGGTGCTAGGCCTAAACGGCTGTAACCGGGCGAAAAGTAGTGGGTGGATTTCGCGGCTAGTCCCGCAATATTTGCTCAATTTTGTTGGTTGCCAACTGCCCCATTACCCAGTTACTCTTATGCTTACGCTTTTTTGCCGGTGTACTTTGACCGCACTTTTACTGAGCTGGGCGGCTTTTCCGACCGTAGCCCAGCAGACCAATCCCCGGCCCGTTCCGGCCCCGCCGTACCAGGCTGTAGATGCCAAAATGCAGCAGGTACCCGACTCATCGGCGCGCACGGTGGGGGGCTTGGTTCGCTTCATCAACGCCTCCTTTACCACCGAACCCGATAAGGCCCGGGCGGCCTTTGTGTGGGTGGCCCGCAACATTCGCTACGACGTCGAGAATATGTACGTCCTAGAGTTTGAGCGGGAGCCGGCCGTGGTAGTGCAGGAAACCCTAGCAAAGCGAGCCGGCGTGTGCCGGCACTATGCCGAACTCTACACGGCTATTGCCAACGGCGTCGGCGTAACAACCCACACGGTGCCCGGCTACATTAGCCTGCGCTCGGCCACGGGGCACGCCTGGAACGCCAGCCGCATTGAAGGCAAGTGGTACCTGATGGACCCAACCTGGGCCGCCGGCCAGGTAGTCAACGACAAGTTTGTGTTCCGGCTAAGCAATGAGTACTACAAAGTAGCGCCTTCAGTCTTTATTGAAAGCCACATGCCCTTCGACCCGCTGTGGCAGTTGCTGAAAGCTCCACGTACGCCCCAGCAGTTTCAGCTGGGTCAGACGCCGCCCGCCTCTACTGCGGCCTTTGCTTTCCTCGACTCCGTGGCATTGTATGAGCGCCAGACACCCTTGCAGCAGCTGCACGCCACCAACCGGCGGGTGGAGCAGAATGGCGTCAAGAACGGGGTTATCTTCTCTTATTTGGCCACCAACCGTACGCGGGAGGAAAACTACCATGTGGGCGTCTACAACGAGGCGCTGGCCTCCTTCAACAAGGGGGTTCACCGACTCAACGCCTTCGTGGAGTTCTTCAACCATCAGTTTATGCCCCGGCAAAGTGATGCCGAGCTCAAGCTGCTGCTCCCCCCCATCGAAGCTGATTTTACCCGCGCCCGGGCTCTGCTGACCTCCGTGCAGGGGAAAGATGTCACGCAGCAAACCAGCATCAGTGAGTTTGAGACATCCTTGCTGGAGGCTGAGACGAAACTGCGCAACAGTCAGGCCTTTATGACGCGCTATCTGGCCACGGGCAAACTGATGCGCCCGGTGCTGTTCATGAACATCAGCAACCTGAGCGGCGGCAATGAAATGATGCGCTAACGGTCGGCCACGGCTTTTAGGTGAAAAAATTAGGAACGCGCCCCGGCGCGTTCTTTTTTTGGTTTTTCATTTTTGCCCCTGCCTTGCCATGCTCCACATCCGCCCCGCCACCCCCGCCGACGTTTCCGCCATCATGAGCCTGGTGCGCCGCGTGGTGCCCCTGATGCAGGCCAGCGGCAACCAGCAGTGGTCAGCCGACTACCCCAACGAGGACGTATTCCAAAGCGACATTGCCCATAACCAGCTTTGGGTGGCCGAGTTGGATGGACAGGTAGCTGGCGTAGCGGCCCTCACCCAGGACCAAGATGCCGAGTACGCCCAGGCCGACTGGGACCCAACCGAAACCGCCATTGTAACGCACCGCCTGGCCGTGGACCCCGACATTCAGGGTAAAGGCGTAGCCGCCGCCTTGCTGGCCCAGGCCGAGCAGCTGGCCCGGAACCGGGGCCTAAAGTCGCTGCGGGTGGATACCAACTCGGAAAACGCGGCCACGCAGCGGCTGTTTCCGAAGCTGGGCTACCGCTTTGCGGGCGAAATCACGCTGGCGTTTCGGCCCGGTCTGCGGTTTTTCTGCTACGAGAAGCGGCTCGACTAAGCTCGACTACCTTCGTTCGAACGGCCACTGCCCGCGCTGCCGGCTCCAGAGCAGAAAGGCCACCGTGCCCAGCGCCATCATGCCCACGGCCGCCAGCTGAAAATACAGCCGGAAATGCAGGCTGCCCCAGCTCACCTCGACCGGCGCAATGCCCCAGAACACGGCCAGCCACACCACAATGGCCAGCACCACTGGCAGCGGATACAGCGGCATACGGAAGGGTAGCCCGGCCGTGCCGCGTCGGCGCCGCAGCAGAATCAGGCCCACGGCCTGGCCCACAAACTGCACCAGAATGCGCATGGCCAGAATGGCGGAAATGACTTCGCCCAGCCGGAACAGCAAGCTGAACACGAAGCCCACGCCCCCGAGCAGCAAAAGCGACACGTAGGGAAAGTCCTTGGTGGGATGCAGCTTGCCAAACAGGGGCAGAAACTCGCCGTCGGCGGCAGCGGCGTACGGAATGCGTGAATACCCCAGCAGCACCGCAAACAGCGAGGCAAATGCCACCAGCAGCACCAGCCCCGTGGCCAGCGTGGCAGCAGCCGGCCCGTAGAGGCGCTCCACAAACACGCTCACAATAAACTGCGACTTATCCCCAGCCCCGGCCTGCCAGGCCTGCACTTCCTGCCAGGGAATGACGGTGCCCACGCTCCAGTTGAGCAGCAGATACAGGGCCGCAATGCCCAGAATGCTCAGGAAAATACTGCGCGGAATCACGCGCTGCGGCTCCCGGATTTCGGCGCCCAGGTGGCACACGTTGTAATAGCCCAGGTAGGAGTAGATGGTCTTGACGGCCGCCTGCCCCATGGCCACCGACAGCAGCAAGCCCGGCAGCACCGGCAGCCCGCCGCGGGGGAAAATATCCACGTGGTGATTGGGGTGCGTCAGGCCGCCGAAGATCAGCCAGGCCATGAGACCCAGCACGCCTACCCACAGCGCCACGCCCAGCTTACCGATGTCCTCAATACGGCGGTAGAGCA
This sequence comes from Hymenobacter cellulosivorans, assembly GCF_022919135.1. Taxonomy (NCBI): domain Bacteria; kingdom Pseudomonadati; phylum Bacteroidota; class Cytophagia; order Cytophagales; family Hymenobacteraceae; genus Hymenobacter; species Hymenobacter cellulosivorans. Next base: position 801,482 of record NZ_CP095049.1, read on the forward strand.
GCACAATCAGCAGCAAGACCACCGTGCCGGCCACCAGCTTGGGCTGCCACCACTCCGTCAGGGGCACCAGGTAGCCGAAATACTGGGCAAAGCCGATGGCGCCCGAAGCCAAGACCAGCGGCGACTGAATCAGGGTTTGCCAGACGTACAGAAACGACATGTAGCGGCCCCATTTCTGCTCCCCGTAGGCCAGCTTCAAAAACTTATAGGAGCCGCCCGCCTCGGGATAAGCCGCGCCCAACTCACTCCAGATCAGCCCGTCGACGGAGGCCAGGGCCGCGCCCACGAGCCAGGCCAGAAGGAAGTTGGGGCCCATCAGGCCCATCACCAGCGGCAGGGTCACGAAGGGGCCAATGCCCACCATGTCAATCATGTTCAGGGCTGTGGCCTGCACCAGGCCCAGGTTGCGTCGCAGCTGGGGCCCGGTAGTCGGGTCGGGAGAAGGTTGGGTCATAGAGCGGTAAAAGTCGAATAAAAGCGGAATGTTCAAAGCTGGGCGCTAACCCGGGCTTCGGTGGGCGCGTACCACCGCTACTTCATCCTTTCTTCATCTTATGGCCGGAAGCTCGTCCAAAATTGCCATTTACGGGGCCATTGGGGCCAATATTGCCATTGCCATCAGCAAGTTTGTGGCGGCCTTTTTCACGGGCTCCTCGGCCATGCTTTCCGAAGGAATTCACTCCCTGGTTGATAGTGGCAACGGGCTGCTGATTCTCTACGGCGTCAAGCAGGCCGAAAAGCCCGCCGATGCCCGCCACCCGTTCGGGCGCAGCAAGGAGCTGTATTTCTGGGCCCTCATTGTGGCCGTGCTGGTGTTCTCCATCGGCGGGGGCATGTCGTTTTACGAAGGCATTGAGCACCTGAAGCACCCGGCCCCCATCACCGACCCTACCTGGAACTACTGGGTGCTGGGTTTGTCCCTGCTATTCGAGGGCACTTCCTTCTTCCTGGCGTTCCGCGAATTCAACAAAAGCCGGGGCGACGCCGGGTTCTGGAACACGCTGAGTCGGAGCAAGGACCCCTCGGTGTTTGCCATCCTAATGGAAGACTCGGCGGCCTTGCTGGGCCTGGTGCTGGCCTTGCTGGGCGTCTACTTCGGACACCGGCTCAACAACCCCTACCTCGACGGGGCCGCCTCCATCTGCATTGGCGTGCTGCTCGTGTCGGTGGCTATTTTCCTGATCTACAAAACCAAGGGCCTACTCATCGGCGAAGGCGTGGACGAAGAAACCCTGGCCAGCATCGATACTATTGCGCGGGCCGAAGCCTCGGTGGAAAGCATCCGTCCGCCCCTTACGTCCTACCTCGGCCCGGCCGACGTGGTACTGGCCCTCGACGTGCAGTTTAAGCGCAACCTCACCGCCGTACAGGTCGAAGAGGCCATCGACCGGCTGCAGGATGCCATCCGGGCTCAGCACCCCGAGTTCAAGCGCATTTTCGTGGAAGCCAAAAGCCTAAGTGGCAGAGGGCGCGACACGGCAACGACGACCACGCCGGCCCAGCTCCGCGCTTGAGCTCCCTGGCAGATCAAAACGCTTATCAGGACTGATTCTGCGTTTTTCAGGCAGATAAAAAGGGGTGTATACCAGTGGGTATACACCCCTTTTGATTTTCAAATATAGTTACCTATTATGTATACGGTTGTTTGTAAATCACAAGCTGTATACTTATTTGGTATACAATGTGTAATTCCTACCGCAATGTATACTAGCATATATCCAGGGTATTTATGACAATTCCTGAAGGTGCTTGCTGGACACAATTGAGCAGCGGTTGCCTCCCTTATAGCACGAAGCCCAACCAATCCAGCACTTTTCCGGTACATTAGGCGCTAGTCGGGCTTGGTAAGGCCGGGCTGGCATTTTTCTGCCCGTTAATCCCTGCGCTTATGACGTATTCCACTACGACGCACACAAACCCGTTCCGCTCTTTCTGGATGGGTGGCTATGAATGCACCGACCAACTAAATGCCTTCGGCCACCGGGTCGACTTTCTGACCCTGACCGGACATTTGCAGCGCCTCGACGCCGACTATCAGGACCTGCAGCCCTTTAATATTGGCAGCGTGCGGGAAGGAATCCGCTGGAGCCAGGTGGAGAAAGTACCGTATCAATATGACTGGAGTACGGTGCAAGTCATGCTCGACGCGGGCAAGCGCCACGGCATCCAGCAGATCTGGGACCTGTGCCACTTCGGCTACCCCGACGATTTGACGCCCCTGCACCCGATGTTTGCCCGCCGCTTTTCCCACCTCTGCCGGGCCTTTGTGGATTTCTACCGCTCGCAGCGCCCCGACGATACGCTCATCGTGACGCCCATCAACGAGGTAAGCTTTATGAGCTGGCTGGGCGGCGACGTACGCGGCACCACGCCCTACTGCGTGGGCCAGGGCTGGGAAGTAAAGCGCGGACTGATGCGGGCCTACATTGAAGGCGTGGCCGCCCTGCGCGAGGCTGACCCCAGCATCCGTATCCTAACCACCGAGCCCCTGATTCACATCGTGGCTGCCCCCGGCGCCGACGCTCACCTGCGGCAGCGGGCCAAGGAGTTTGATGAAAACCAGTTCCAGGCCGTGGATATGCTCTCGGGCCGGATGTGCCCCGACCTGGGCGGCCGCGAGGAATACCTGGACCTGCTGGGCTTTAACTACTACTACGACAACCAGTGGCAGCTAGACCCGCACCAGACCCTGCCCTGGGCCGACGACTTCAATGACCCACGCTTCCGCCCCTTAAGCTTTCTGCTGACCCGGGCCTGGCAGCGCTACAACCGTCCCGTGGTGCTCACCGAAACCAGCCACCCCGGCATCGACCGGCCCCTCTGGATTGACATGATTGGCAAGGAGTGCGCCCTAGCGTTGCAAGCCGGCGTGCCGGTATTCGGAGCCTGCCTCTACCCCATTATCGACCGGCCCGACTGGGACCACCTCACGCCCTGGCACCGCGCCGGCCTCTGGGACGCCGATACGGCTGCGCCCGACCCCGGCCTGACCCGCATCCTGGATACGGCCTATGCCGAAGCCCTGCTGCAAGCCCAGGAAACTGTGTCGGCAGCTATTCCCAAGCCCATTACGCTCGTCACGGAGTCGGATGTGGCCTTGTCGTTGTCGCTGACCTAAGCTGCCATGAGCGCCTCCTCTTCCGATAGTGCGGGCACGGCCGACCTGCTGCGCCAGTTCGAGCAGTCCTTTGCCGATTCCACACTGTCGGTGGCGGAGGCGCGGGAGCTGCGCAGCCGGCTAGCGGCCCACGGGCAGCAGGGCCCGGCCCTGCATACCCTGCGTCAGCAGCTGTTTGCTTTGGCCCGGGAGCGGTTCAACTCGTTTGAGGACAAGGCCGTGGTGGAATGGCTGGAGGCCGCCAGCGCCCTGCTATTGCCCCTGGCCCCGCCCCAGCCCGCCCAGACCAGCGTCCACTTCAGCCCCGGTACCGAATGCGTGCATGCCATCCGGCAGTTTATTAACCACGCCGCCCAACAGCTCGACGTGTGCGTGTTTACCATTTCCGATGATAGGATAACCGACGCCCTGCTGGCGGCCCACCGGCGGGGCGTGGCTATCCGCCTGCTGACCGACAACGACAAGCTGTTCGACAAAGGCTCCGACATCAAGCAGCTGCACGCCAGCGGAATCTCCATCCGCATCGACCAGACCACAGACCACATGCACCACAAGTTTGCCCTGGCCGACCAACGCCTGGTGCTCACGGGTAGCTACAACTGGACCCGCTCGGCGGCTATGGTCAACCTGGAAAACCTGCTCATCACCGACGACACTTCGGCCGTGACGCGCTACCAGACCGAGTTTGACCGGCTCTGGGAGGTAATGGTGCCGTTCGGGGGCTAACAAAGCCGCCGTTGAACGTAACTTGCCGGGGTAACCAGTGTGCCCATGCCCACCGCCCCCGACTTTGCTTATTCCTATTTGCCCACGCCCATTGGCCTGCTGGAGCTCAAAGGCTCGGAAGCGGGCTTGGCTGCCGTGACCTTTCTAAACGAAGCCGCCACGCAAGCTGAAACACCCGCGGCGGCCGTGGCCTCGTGTCTGCGCGAAGCTCACCAGCAGCTACGGGCCTACTTCGGGCGGGAGCTGCGCGACTTTTCCCTGGTGTATGACCTGCCCCGTGGCACCGAGTTTCAGCAGCGGGTGTGGCAGGTGCTACAGGGTGTGAGCTATGGGCGCACAGCTTCCTACCTCGATTTGGCCCGGCAGCTTGGCAACCCTGGCGCGGTACGGGCCGTGGGCGCGGCCAACGGCCAGAACCCGCTGGCCATTGTGTGGCCCTGCCACCGCATCATCGGGGCCAGCGGGCAGCTTACAGGCTACGCCGGTGGGCTGCCGCGCAAAAAGTGGCTGCTGACCCACGAGCAGCCCGCTGCTCAAACCTCGCTGTTCGGTTAAGCGCCGGAGTTATCCCGATTTGCGGGTTGGCCGGCCGCTGGCGCTTTCTATTAAACGAGCGGCATGCTACCAGCCGCCTCCGCTCCCTGCCCGACGGGATTGAGTTTGTGTACCGCCAGCCCAAAAAGTAAGCCCTAGGCCCCGGCGGCGCCCACGAACTTGAGCAGCTCCTGGTATATCACGTTGTCTTTCCAATAGAGCTGTAGCACCATCGGCACGTGTTTTTTGCCGGGCAGCACCGCAAACTGCGGCTCCCGCCCCAATTCCTTCAGCTTTAGCCGAAACTTCTGGCTGCTGCTACTAATGGACGGGTAAGTTTCGCCGCCGATAAACACCAGAAACGGTGGTGTGGCGGCCGTTACGTAGTACATCGGCGACACTGATTTCCACACGGCCGGGTCCTTGCCAAAGGGCACCAGATATTGCTCGTCGCCGCCGTACTGCATCTTGCGCAAGTAATCATACATATCCAGGCCGGCGGGGTCGTCGAGGATGGCGCCGCGCACGGGGTTGGTGGCCAGCCCGCGGCGGCTGAACAGGGTGTTATCGGCGGCTAGCAAAGCGGCCAGTCCGCCCCCGGCCGAGTGGCCCATGGTAAAGAGCCGCTGCGGGTCGCCGCCATATTCGGCAATGTGCTGAGTGGTCCAGATGACAGCCCGGGCGCAGTCGTCGGCCATGGCGGGCACTTGCACCTTGGGCGCCAGGCGGTAGTTGATGACGACGGCCACCACGCCCTGCTTGGCCAGGCGCCGTCCGATAAAGGAGTAGAAGTTCTTGTTGCCGCTGTTCCAGCTGCCGCCGTGAATAAAGACCACCACCGGATACGGCACTGTGGCCTTTTGGCGAGGCGCGTACACATCGAGGCGGTGCCGCTCGGTATCGAAGCCGGCTTCCGAGGCGGGCACGTAGGCCAGGTTGGCAAACCGGCGGCTGGGCCGGGCCTGGGCCATTTCATTGGCTACCAGCACCAGCAGCAATACGGTAACAAACGCCGGCAAAGCCAGCAAACGGGAAAAACGCATAGACGGGAAAGGGTACGGCGAAGTTGGGCAGCGGGCCGGGAACCCGACGTGGCTCTATATACTTTATTGGGCAGCTCCCGGATTGGTGAACTAGCCCAGCCCAACGCGTCCGGGCGCGCGGGGTTGCCGGGCGCCGTCCTATATTTGCCTGACGGCCTTCGGGCTGGCTTCTTTCCCGTCGTTTTTCTTAGTTGCTCTTTCCCATGAAAAAATACCTGCTGCTCCTCGTCTGCGGTCTGGCCCTGGCCACCGCCCCGGCGCACGCCCAGCGTAAAACCAAAGTCAAAGTAAAAACCGAAGCCGCTGGCACGGCCGCCAACCGCCTGCTGCCGCTCTTCGGGGGCTTGTCGGTGGAGGCGGCTCAGCAGTTGGTGGGCCCTGCCTTCCTGGCCGACATCGAACGAAACTTTGCTTCCCGCGCCGAAGCCAGCAAGTTCTTTTCGGACAAAGGCTACGAGTATATCACCGAAAACCAGCCCGACACGGCCCTGTACCGCTTCAACCTGGCCTGGCTGCTGGATCAGAAAAACGCCGATGCCTACCGCGGCCTGGGCGTTATTGCCAGTCGCAACCCCACTGCCGACGAGTCCATCAGCCTGCTCACCCAAGGCCTGACGGTAGCCCCTACCAGTTCGCTCATACTTTCTGACCTGGGCACCAGCTACCTGATTCGCTACCAGCAAACCAAGAAGAAAAAAGACCTCGACCAGGCCCAGCAGCAGTTGGAAAAAGCGTTGGCAGCCGATGCCAACAACGCCTACGCCTGGCAGCAGATGGGCCGCGTACACTACCTGCGCGAGGACTATACCAAGGCCTGGGACGCCGTGCACAAAGGCCAAAACCTGAATGTAAGCAGCATCGACCTAGACCTGATCAGCGACCTGACGGCCAAGCTGCCCGACCCCAAGGGCATGTTCAAATAAGGCGGACCGACGGAGCCAGCAGCAACGGTAGGCGCCCGGCGTGCGTATTCGGGCTGCTCACCAACTGTATTTGGCCGTGAACATTCGCCTGACTTTCCTCGGCAGCTTGCTGCTTTTCTCGCTGTACGCGCACACTGCCGCGGCCCAGAGCCCCGAGCGGCGGCGCCGGCACTTCACCAACTCGGCCCGCCCCTACCACCGTGGTCCGGTGTACCTGACCCTGGGGGGCGGCGCGGGTTTTTATAACGGCGACCTGGCCGAAAGCTTCGCCGACAACCTGCCTGGTCCTAGTGGCAGCGTGGGCGTGCTCTACATGGTGCGCCCCCGGGTAATTCTGGGTAGCGAGCTGTCCGTATTCAAGCTCGGAGCCAAAGACCAGCTGCCCGAACGTGGCTACGCTTTCCGCAGTACCAATGGGGCCCTGACCGGCTTCGTGCGCTACGAACTGACGCGGGACGAAAGCGAGTTTGCCGATTCGCACGGACCTCCGGCAATGATTAAACCGTATATAAAGGCTGGCGTTGGGGCTCTGCTTTACACGCCCGAAGCATACTTGGGCAATGCCCGACCAGTGCCCAGCACCAATTTCCTGCCGACTGAGCGCAATGACTACCCCGCCACGGCCCTTATTGCGCCGGTTGGCCTGGGCCTGACCTTTCGCCTGATGCCCCAGCTCAATGTTTCGGCCGAAGGTTCCTACTACTTCACCACCACCGACCACCTCGACGACATCAGCCAGCGTGGCAACGCAGCTCGCAACGACGGATTTGGCCTGATGGAACTCAAGCTTGAATACTCGCCCTGGCGGTAAGCATAGGGTTCGTAGCGCCCTTGCCAAGCGGGGCCTTCCTACTCACCGGTGAGTAGGAAGGCCCCGCTTTTTGCTTGGCAGCATCGGCTTCACTCAATGCAAAAAGAGGTTGCACGTTACCTTGGCGGTCCTTTGTCTTCTGTATATGCTGAAAAATTGTCTTGCCATCTTGTGCGTACTAGGGTTGCTGGCTTCAGCCCAGGCCCAACCCGCGTCAGTCAACCAACACGGTTTCTACATTCCGGCCAACCTGACGGAAGCCAACGAGCAGCTCGACAAAATCCTTAGTCCCAAAGCCAAAGCTCACTTTAAGACGCTGGAGCCGAGCAATTTTGAAGATATCAACGGCATTTTCTTGCTCAATGAGTGGGCAAAGGCTCCCAACGGCCAACCTAACCGCTTGGAACGATACCTGGACACCTTCATTCAGCCTAAGCCGGACCTGTGGCGCTACGATGCCGACCAAATGCGTAGCTACCTTATTTACCTCTCTTACCTGCGCTATCTGCGCAACCAGCCCTTTGACGTAAGCACCGAGGCCCGGAAGCTCAATGCTACGGCCGATTCGTTGCAGCGCCTCAGTGACCTGCGCCACGCCCGCCACCTGACGGCCGACTCCATCAGCGGCATCTACATTCCTAAGAACCTGCCGGACGCCTTCCGCCAACTCGACCAGCTACTGACCGACACGGTTAAGCAGCAACTGCGCCACCCCGACCCGGAATACGGCCTCAGCCGGTTCCATTTTGGCCTGGGCCTCTGGATGCGCAACAGCTGGCAGCTCTGGGGCGGCTCCCGACTGCAGCAGTATTTCGAAGCCAAAGGCGTGACACACCCCGATGATATGTCGGGCATCTTGCTTGATACCTACAGCCAGTACCTAAACGGCAAAGCCCCAGACGAGGCGGGCATCAAGGCCCTTACCCAACTTGTGCCGCCCGTCGTAGCGCCGGGGCCGCCGCCACCGCCGAAACTCTATTACTCCAAGCCATACCGGAAATTTCTGCGCCGCCGTCGAATCGATGATTTCAACAGCTTACCACCCGAAGCCTACGCCGAAGAGGTTGAGATTGTAAAGCCGCCACAGTAGCACAGCCTCACCGCAGAACTCAAAAAAGGCCCGTCATTGCTTGACGGGCCTTTTTTGATTTTCAGAAAGCAGGCAAACCTACTCCTTCACAAAGCGCTGACGGTAGGTCGTCTGTCCGTCGCTCACGGTCAGGGTGTACATACCTTTAGCCAGGCCGGCCACGTTCAGCTGGCCGTTGCCTTCGTAGCGGGTCACGCTGATGGCAGCACCACGCACGTCCAGCACTTGCACCGAAACAACTTCGGCGTTGTTGGGCAGAGCAATATTCAGGCGGTCCGTAGCTGGGTTCGGGTACACGTCGAACTGGCTCGAAACCCGGCTGGCCGAAATGCCATTCAAGCCCGCGAAGGTTGTGCCGCCACTGATGGTCACGCTGTAGTCTTCGGTTTCGCCGTAGCTGTAGGCATTGCAGCTGGTAGTGGCCGAGTTGTCGCTCATAACTGCCCGCAGACGGGTTTTGCCGTTTTTGGCGGAAACCGGAACCGTAAAGGAGGCCGAGCGAGTCGTGGTCGAGGTGCTGGCAGCCGTGCTTACTACCAGCTCACCCGCGTCGGTGAAGACGCCGTTCTGGTTGTAGTCGATGTATATCTTGAAGTACTCCGAATAAGCCGAGCCCGTGAAGCCCGCGCTGAAGCTGATGGTCTGGGTGGTGCCGGCCGTCAGGGTTGGAGCCGTCAGGGCCGTACCGTTGTAGTAGCCGGCATCAGCACCCGAAGAACGGGTCAGGGTACCCAGGCTCACGTAGTCGATGAATTCATAGGCTACGCTGTTGCCTTTCGAAGTGCAATACGTAGTCGGTGTAGGCGTAGTGCCACCGCCACCGCTGTAGGCTGCCCCAACGCCGACGGCGTACCAGGCATTGGTAACGGCCTGCACCTGAGCCGAGCCAGCCCCGTACAGATCAGTAGCCGCCTGAATCGAATAAGTACGGGCCGCTGCGTAGTTCGACGAAGCTGTCAGGTAGACGCTTTCGGTGCGGTAGGCAATTTTGGCGGCGGCATCCATGCCCACACCAGTCACGTTGAAGGCGCTGCCGATGTCGTTGGTGCCGCTGCCCCCGGCCACCACGCGGTAAAACCAGTGGTTCAGTACGCCGCTGTTGGTGTGCACCCCGCCGTAGTCGTTCGACTGCGTCGGCGAAGTAGTGGTGGCCTTCCAGTAGGTGCCCTTGTAGGTATCGGGCTGACCTTCAGCGTTAGGGTTGCTCATCGAGCGCAGGCCGGGGCGCTGCTTGTCAATGTCTTCCCCAATAATCCAGGTCGACTTGGTCAAACCCAGTTTGGCGGCAGTGTACTCCTCGATGGCCGCTCCCCAGATGTCGGAGAAGCCTTCGTTCATTGCCCCCGACTCGTTCTGGTAGGTCAGGTTGGCCGTTTTTTCGCACACGGCGTGGCCGATTTCGTGGCCGCACACGTCCAGGGCTGTCAACGGGCGGAAGCGGGTGGCCCCGTCGCCGTAGGTCATGACCGAGCCGTTCCAGTAGGCATTTTCGTAGCCCACCCCGTCGCCGGGCGTGTCGTCGAAGTGCACGTAGCTCTTGATTTTGGCGTTGGCATTGTCGTAGGAGCTACGGCCGTGTACCAGTTTCCAGTAGTCGAACGTGGCCTGGGCGCCGAAGTGCGCATCACCGGCCACGTTGTCGAAGTTGGCGTTGTTGTACTCAGTCCAGCTGTTGTCGGCGTCGGTGAAGTCGACGGCCGAGGTGTAGCTGTTGCCCTTGCGGCAGTTATAGGTTTCGATGCCCAGGCCGCGGGTGTACTCGCGCAGGCGGTATTGCCCGGCCACTACCGTTTCGTTGGCCAGCGAGCGGGTGCCGCTGTAGGCCGTGGCAAACGTGGCGGTGCCCGCAGCGTGCTTGATAATAGCGTCCTGCAGTACCACGGTGCCCGTAGCAGCATCCACGTAGATGTAGGCGCGACTCAGGGGCAGCTGAGCATACACGTTGAACTTCCAGGCCAGCGTGGGCTTGCCCGTCTCCTGATTGTTCACGATTACCAGCTCACCCTGAGGCTTGTATGTGGCGGCGGGGTTGTTCTGCTCTTCTTTCAGGCCGGCTTCCTCGCGGGCATCCTGCCACATATACTTCTTGGCGCCCACAAACTGCAGCGCCGACTGCAACGCCGCCGAGGCACTGATGGCGGGCGTCACGTTCAGGTTGCCGATGCGCTCAAAGTTGCCCGACATACTTTGCACGCTGCCCTGCTTGGCGTGCAGCGTGTAGGAGGCGTGTTCTACCTTGATGCCTTTGTAATACTGGTCGTAGCGCTCGTGGGCATAACCCAATGGGTCAATTTCCGTTTTGCTACGCAGCATCTGGTCGCTGGTGGCCAGCTGCAGCTGTTCGGCCAGAGCCTTGCGGGCGTCGTTGAGCGTATAAGCAGGGGCATCGGCCCGGAAGGCTATCAGTTCCGGAGTACCTTTCTCCGATAGGACTTTTTGCTGAATGCCGGCTTTATCCTGCGCTTGGGTGGTAGAGCAAGCAAGGCCGCTAGCCAGTAGCACAGCTACTGCCGAGTACTTTTTTTTCATGAATGCGTGGTTTGGAAAGTGGAAAAGGGTCGGATGTCGGAATGGCTACCGAGCGCTGGCAAGGTAATAATTTTTCAATACCAACTCACTTTCATTGCAACCTATGCCATACATATGATTGTTTTTATGAAATATTATCAAACATAGTAAAGCTTGACCCACCGGCATTAAAGCGTTTTAATGCATTGATTAACACTTCGCCACGAATCGGCTACAATCATTTGCAAGGAGACAGACACCAAAATTTTATACGTTTCCGAAACACTCGCTTCTTCCAACTAAACATAGATAAATATGAATAAACGCTGGAACCTCGAGGGTAGCGTTGCCTTGGTAACCGGAGCTTCCAAGGGCATCGGGGCGGCCGTGGCCGAGGAGCTGCTGCGCTTTGGCGCCACCGTCATTGCCGTGGCCCGGGGTACCGCCGACCTCGAAGCCCAGGTGGCGCAATGGCAAGCTCAGGGACTGGACGCCCACGCCCTGAGTGCCGACCTGAGCCGCCCCGACGAGCGGGAAAACCTGCTGCGTGAAGTCAGTCGGCGCTGGCCCAAGCTCCACATCCTGGTCAACAACGTGGGCACCAACATCCGTAAGTCGACGGCCGTGTACAGCCCCGAAGACTACCGCCACGTGATGGAAACCAACCTGGAATCCACCTTTGGCATGTGCCAGGCCGCTTATCCGCTATTGCAACTCAATGGCGGGGGCTGCATCGTCAATATTTCGTCGGTGGCCGGCCTGGTGCACCTGCGCACGGGCTCAGTGTATGGCATGACCAAAGCGGCTATTATTCAACTGACCCGCAACCTGGCCGTGGAGTGGGCCCCGGATAATATCCGCGTCAACTGCATTGCGCCCTGGTATATCCGCACGCCGCTGGCCGCGGGTGTGCTTAGCAATGAGCAGTATCGGCAAAGCGTGCTGGACCGCACACCGCTGCAGCGCATTGGGGAGCCCGAGGAAGTCAGCAGCGCCGTGGCCTTTCTGTGCCTGCCCGCCGCCAGCTACATCACCGGCCAGACCCTGAGCGTCGACGGCGGCTTCAGCGTGAATGGGTTCTAGGATTTCGCGCAGGCCAGTATTCAACCTGTCATTGCGAGCAGCGCGAAGCAATCCGTCCGCTGAAATGTGCTGAGTGTTCCAAAGTAAAAGCCCTTACTACTGCTTGTAGTAAGGGCTTTCTGGTAAAAGGCTGTTTGTCACAAGCAGAGGACGGATTGCTTCGCGCTGCTTACAATGACAGATGCAGCAACAACAAACAGTCAGTTATGAACCTTATTGGTGCAGGGCAGCTTCGTAGCGGGTTAGGGCACCTTCGCTGGAAGCCAGGTAGAGGAAGGGTTCGATGAGCTCGAGTTCCATGAGCAGAAACTCCCCGTTGGCGTCTACCCCATCGACGCGGGCGTAGAGGCAGTCTTGGGCAAACTGGGCAATGATACGGTCGGCGGCTTGGCGCAGGTGGGCGGGAGCCTCGCGGGGCTCGATGCCGCCGCCGAGGTAGTGCTGCACCCGGAAGTCGCCGGACTTGGGCGTCTTGAGTACGCAGTGGCTGAACTGGCCGCCGAGGTAAATCAGGGACCATTCGCCTTCGGTCTGAATCTGGGGCTGGAAGGGCTGAACCAGGAAATCTTCGTGCTGCACCAGCTCAGTGAGTTGAGGCAGGCGCTCGGCAGTTTCGAGGCGGGTCAGGGTAAAAGTGTTTTTGGCCCCACCGCTTACGGCCGGCTTCACCACCAGCTGGTCGCTGCCGAGCTTGTCAAACAGGTCGTCAATCACCACCTCGCTGCCTTTGGGGAGCCAGTGAGTAGGCACGATTTTGACGCCGGCCTGCTCCAGGTCGCGCAAGTATTTCTTGTCGGCGTTCCAGCGGATAATGCTCGACGGATTGAGCAGCTGAATGCCGGTAGCGTCCATCCGGTCGAGCCAGGCGTAGAAATCGTCGACCCGGTCGAAGTAGTCCCAAGGGGATTTGACCACCACTTTGTCGTAGCCAGCCCAGTCGACAGCCGGGTTGGTCCACACCCGCGGGGTTACCTGGTGGCCTTGCTCGCGCAAGTAACGGGTGAGCAGGCTGTCTTCATCTTCCACGGTGGGCGCGGCGTACTGCGTCAGACTTTCGCAGGTCACGAGGGCAATGTTCATTGGGGTACCTTACTTTTTCAGGGTTAAATAATCGGCAGCCAGAGTGGCCAGGGTTTTAACGCCCAGCGTCAGCCCGCTTTCGTCGATGCGGAAGCCGGCGGTGTGGTGCGGGGCGGTAGTAGCGGGGTTGATGCCGGGCGTCATGCCGCCCACGAAGACGAACAGGCCGGGCACTTTTTCCTGGTAGTAGGCAAAGTCTTCGGCCCCGGTCACGGCCTTTTGCAGCACCACTTTGTCGGCCGAACCGGCGGCGGTGCGCAGCGAGGGCAGCATCCGCTCGGTTAGCTTCAGGTCGTTGAAGGTCACGGGTGTGTAGTTCACGATGTCGACTTCGGCCGTTGCGTTGGCACTTTCGGCAATGTTGGTGGCCGTGCGGCGGATATCGTCCCAGATTTTACGCTGCATGTCCTTGTTGAGGGTCCGGATGGTGCCGGTGAGTTCCACCTGCTCGGGAATAATGTTGTTGCGGACCCCGCCGTGCACCATGCCCACGGTAATAACGGCGGCGTCCTCGGTCAGCTGGGTTTGCCGGCTGACAATGGTTTGCAGGCCCATCACAATCTGGGACGACACCACCACCGGGTCCACGCTCAGCCAGGGGTAGGCGCCGTGGGCCGACTTACCTTTGACTTTAATGGTAAACACGTCGGAGGCCGCCATTTCGCCCCCGGGCCGGTACTTAAGCGTCCCGACCTCGGTCTGGGCATTGATGTGCACCCCGAACACGGCATCGACTTTCGGATTGTCGAGCACGCCTTCTTTCACCATGAGCTTGGCGCCGCCTTCCACGCCGGGCAACGAGCCCTCTTCGGCGGGCTGAAAGATGAACTTCACAGTACCGGGCAAGTCCTTTTTCACCTGGCTCAATACTTCGGCCGCCCCCATGAGCATAGCTACGTGGGTGTCGTGGCCGCAGGCGTGCATCACGCCCACCTCCTGCCCGTTGTACTGGGTGCGGACCTTGCTGGCGAAGGGCAGCTCGTTTTTTTCCGTCACGGGCAGGCCATCCATATCAGCGCGCAGGGCTACGACTGGGCCGGGCTTACCGCCGCGCAGAATACCTACCACGCCGGTGCGGCCCACGCCGGTTTGCACTTCCAGGCCCAGGCTCTTGAGGTGAGCCGCCACGATGCCGGCCGTGCGCTTTTCCTCGTTGCCCAGCTCGGGGTTCTGGTGAAAGTCGCGCCGCCAGGCTATGACTTTGGCCTCCTCGGCCGTAGCCAGTTTGGCAATGCGCGCGTCGAGGGCCGTGTTTTGGGCTTGGGCGGTATGGGAAAGCAAAGCCCCCGTGAGCAGGGCAGCCAGGGCGTAAGGAGTTGACTTCATCGGCGGAAAGGTCAGGTAGGTCGGGGGATAGAGGCAAAAAGGCGCGGAAGGTTGCCGGCCGGCTATTTTTTCATGCTCAGGTAGTCGGCGGCCAGCGTAGCCAGGGTCTTGACGCCCAGCGTGAAGCCACTTTCGTCGAGGGTGAAGCCGGCCGTGTGGTGGTCGGCGGTGGTAGCTACGTCGCCACCCTTGCGCATGCCGCCCACGAAGACGAACACGCCGGGCACCTTTTCCTGGTACAGGGAGAAATCCTCGGCCCAGGTGTTGACTTTTACTTCCTTTACGTTGGCCGCCCCGCCCGCCACATTCTGCAGCGTGGGCAGCATCTTGGCCGTCAGGGGCAGGTCGTTGAACGTGACGGGCACGTAGTTCACGATGTCGACTTCCACCGTGGCGCCGGCGCTTTCGGCAATGCCGGTGGCCGTGCGCCGGATGGCGGCCCAGATTTGCTCCTGAGCCTTTTTGTTGAACGTCCGGATGGTGCCGCTCAGCTCCACATCGGCCGGAATGACGTTGTAGCGCACCCCGCCCTTGAGCGTACCTACCGTCACGACGGCCGCATCATCGGTCAGGTTTACCTGCCGGCTCACAATGGTTTGCAGCCCCACGATAATCTGGGCGGCCGTCACCACCGGGTCGACGCTGCTCCAGGGCCGGGCCCCGTGGGAGCCTTTGCCAATGACCTTGATGGTAAACCGGTCGGAAGCCGCCATTTCGCCGCCCGGCCGGAACGAGAGGTTGCCGACTTCGGTCTGGGCATTGATGTGGAGCCCGAAAATGGCCTCGACTTTCGGATTTTCGAGCACGCCTTCCTTAATCATGAGCTTGGCGCCACCTTCTACGCCGGGCAACGAGCCTTCCTCAGCGGGCTGAAAGATGAACTTCACAGTACCGGGCAAGTCCTTTTTCACCTGGCTTAATACTTCGGCCGCCCCCATGAGCATGGCCATGTGAGCGTCGTGGCCGCAGGCGTGCATCACCCCTACGGGCTGGCCCAGGTAGGTGGTTTTCGCCGTCGAGGCAAACGGGACACCCGAAGTTTCGGTGACGGGCAGCGCGTCCATATCAGCGCGCAGGGCCACGACTGGGCCGGGCTTACCGCCGCGCAGAATGCCTACCACGCCGGTGCGGCCCACGCCGGTTTGCACTTCCAGGCCCAGGCTCTTGAGGTGAGCGGCAATGATGCCGGCCGTGCGCTTCTCTTCATTGCCCAGCTCGGGGTTCTGGTGAAAATCGCGCCGCCAGGCTATGACTTTGGCTTCTTCAGCCACCGAGAGCTTGGCAATCCGAGCATTCAGCGCGGCGTTCTGGGCGGCGGCGGAGGTGGCTAAGTTTGCCAGCATACTGGAGGAAAGAATAGCAGAATAGAAGTATTTCATCAGAAGCCGGCGGGTCGGGAGTTGAGTCAGCAAGGTACAATACGGGGCTCATTTGCAGCATAGCTGTTTTTCCGCCGTAGCCGGGTGGCATCCACTATTTTTGCATTTCCTTTCTGCTTCCTATGCCGCTGCCATCCGCCACAAGCTCCTCTCCGGCCGCTGCCGTTGCCACCTGGCCGCAGCTGTGGCGGCAACCGGCTTTCCGCTACCGCCTCCTCGGCATCCTGGCTGGGCTGCTGGCGTTGGGGGCCGTTATTCCGCGGTTTTTCGCCTTTATCCAGGCCCGGCCCGGCGTGGTACTGCCCGACCCGGTGCTGGCCGCGCTGCCCGCCCACGACGTGTCGTGGCTCACCTTCGGGGTTATTTACCTGAGCATTGCCGGGGCGGTGGTGCATCTGGTACCCCGGCCGGCGCTGCTGCTGCGGGCGTTATGGGGCTACGGCCTGCTACACGGCTTCCGGCTGCTCACGCTCTGGCTCTTGCCTTTGGAGCCGCCCACTGGCCTGGTGCTGCTCCACGACCCGCTGGTCGACAACCTGTTTTACGCCTCGGCCACGCCCATTACCAAGGACTTGTTCTTCTCGGCCCACACCGCCACGGTACTCGTGCTGGGCCTCACCGTGCAGAACCGGGCTCTGCGGGTTGCCCTGCTGCTGGCCGCCGCGCTAATTGGGCTGCTCGTCATGGTACAGCACGCTCATTACACCTACGACGTGCTGGCCGCTCCGCTGTTTGCTGGCCTGAGCGTGTGGCTGGCCCGCCGCGTAGCCCGCTACTAGCCTGACTTTACTTCAGGTGCTTCTCGTAAATATTGGCCGCAATTTTCTCGGTTAGGGCCTTGGGCACGAAGCCGGTAAGCCGGGCCGAAACCTTGTTCAGGGCCCCGGGGATTACCTCGGCCTCACCGGCCAGCAAAGCCGTAACGCCGAATTTGGCTACCTGCTCGGGTGTCATGGAGAGCTTGGCGGCCACTTCCTGCAGGCCCGCACTCATCCCGGCGCGGTCGGCAAAGTCGGTGGTGGTAGCGCCGGGGCTCAGGCAGGTCACCGATACGGGTGAGTCGCGCAGCTCGTAGCGCAGGCCCCGGGAGAAGGTGAGCAAAAACGCCTTGCTGGCTGCGTAGAGCGTGAGGGTGGGCACGGCCTGGTAGGCCGCCGTGCTGGCAATGTTGAGAATGTAGGCCTTGGGCTGCTGCTTGAGCAGGGGCAACAGCTGGTGGGTCAGCTCCACGGGCAGGAGCATGTTGAGCTGCAGCATGTTTTGCTGGGCCGCCAGCGGCAAGTCCTCAAACCGGCCCCAGAGGCCATAGCCCGCGTTATTGACCAACACTGCCAGCTCCTTCGTGTGCTGCCGCGCCCACTCAGCCAGCCGGGTTGCCGCGCCGGGCTCGGCCAAATCCAGGGGCAGGAAGCGGGCCTCGACGCCGTGCTGGGCACCCAGCTCGGTGGCTACCTGCGCGAGTTGGTCTTGGCTGCGGGCCGTGAGCAGCAGGTGGTAGCCGCGCCCGGCCAGTTCGGCGGCCAGGGCCCGGCCAATGCCGCGGGAAGCGCCGGTGATAAGAGCGTAGGGCATATGGTGAGTTGGTGAGTTGGTGAGATAGTGAGTTGTCGTTCGGCTGGCGCTTGTTGCTCAATCCGCTCGGAATGAACATCAACTCACCAGTTCACCATCTCACTATTTCACCAGGTGTAAAAACCGCAGGTAAAAAGGCGTGGGGCTGTCGGGCTGCTTGGGGGCGTATTTGCCGCTGATGACGGGCACGTACATCACCCGGCGGCGGGAAGCCTCGCCCACCAGCGGCGACTGGGCCACGCGGTGCCACATCCGGCCGTCGTGCACGGTCAGGTCGCCGGGCTGGGTTTCGACGGCCAGCTCGTGGGGGTCGTACGACACGTCCTTGTAGTACTTCTTGCGAAACAGCAGCTGGTGTAGGCTCTGGCGGTGGGTGCCGGGAATAATGCGCAAGCCGCCGTTGGTGGCTGCGGTGCCATCCAGGTGCAGGCCCACATTGAGCATGGGCCCGATGCGCTTGCCGTAGAATACGTCGCGCAGCGAATCGGTGTGCCAGCCCATCTGGCTGAACTCCGAGCCCGGCACGTTCACGTAGTGGTTGATAACCAGGCCATCCTTCTCGTTTTCGCCCACCCGCCCGTTGGGGGCTTCCAGCAGCGGAAACAAGGCCTCAAACCGCGGGTCCTGGAGCAGTTCGTGCAGCACGGGGCTGTGCTGGGAAGCAAAGGCGAAGCGCTGCACGATGCGAGAGCCGTCTACGTCCTTGCCGTACTTGATGGGCACGCCGTTGACTTTTTCCACGCCTTCGGCCAGCCACCGCGCCTGCACGGCCTCCGTGGCCGCCAGAATTTGCTGCACCTGCTCGGGCGAAACAAAGGCGCGGAAGTGCAGAAACCCGTGCTGCCGAAAAAACTCCCGCTGCTCAGCCGTTAGCGTGGTTCCAAGAGTAAAACGCGGATAAGTAGGGAGTAAAGCCATAGTGGTAAGCCAAGGGATACGGAGGAATAGCGGGGCGAAGGTACAAAAGCGGGGCCCCGCTGCCATTAGAGGAGCCTTAAAACCCCAAGTACCCCTACTTAGTTAGAGCCAAAATTGAGCGGGCAGCGCCCGTGAAGTACGCCGCCAGGTCGTGAAGTGCCTGTGAAGGCCTTAGTTTCTGATTCAGAATCAGCCGTGTATCTTAGCG
This sequence comes from Hymenobacter cellulosivorans, assembly GCF_022919135.1. Taxonomy (NCBI): domain Bacteria; kingdom Pseudomonadati; phylum Bacteroidota; class Cytophagia; order Cytophagales; family Hymenobacteraceae; genus Hymenobacter; species Hymenobacter cellulosivorans. The sequence continues at coordinate 819,801 of NZ_CP095049.1, forward strand.
GCAATGTCTGGCTTTTCCCCGTTTTACTGCTTCCCTAAATCAGCGGCTTTGCTAGCCCTGGCCCTGCTGCTAACCGGCACTAGCCCGGCCCAGAGCACCTCGGCCCGGCTAGTGCCGTTCCGCCAGGGTACCAAGTGGGGCTACGCCGACCAGCGCCGCCGCTTGGTGCTGCCCCTGCGCTTCGACGAGGCCGGTCCTTTCGTGCAGGAGCTGGCCTGGGTGCGCATCGGGCCGCTTTATGGCTACATTGATGGAGGCGGCAACCCCGTCACGCCGGTGCAGTTTACCAAGGCCAGCACCTTCAGCCGCAACCGGGCCACGGTAGAGCTCAACGGCGAAACGTTTCAGATTGACGGCACCGGCCAGCGCTTGACCACCCCTCCCGAACCCGAGCCGGAAACCGAGTTTCTAACCCAGGGCGACCTGACCCGGCAAAACGGCAAGGTGGGCTTCCGCTTCACCGTAGGCCAAGCCGTGGTGCCCAACGTGTACGACGAGATTCTGGAAAACTACAACGGCCTGCTCTTCGTGCGCCAGGGCACCAAGTGGGGCGTGCTCAACAACAAGGGCAAAGTAACCCTACCCCTGGAGTACGACACCATAAAGGCTATTGAGACCAACAACTTCGCCTATCCCGTAGTAGAGCAGCAGGGCAAGTTTGGCTACCTGGCCGAGGATGGTACCCTACTGGTAGCCCCCAAGTACCAGGCCGCCGAGCCCTTCGTGGCCGACGTGGCCCGCGTGACTACCGCCGACGGCCGCAGCGGCTACATCGACACCCGCGGCCGGGAGTACTTCGACTAGCCCGGCCCCGGCGGGCCGCCTCCCATAGGCTTCGCCGACAGTTTGAACAGGCACTACATATCCCCAAGCCCTGGTTTATAGACACGTACGCTTGAGTACTATACACGAAGGCCTCATTTATGCACACGCATAAGTGAATACTATACACGAAGGCCTGAGTTATGCACACTCATTGGTGAGTACTATACACAAAGGTCTGGTTTAGGTACCCGCACAACTGAATACTGTACACCACACCCTTTTTTAGGTACCCGCAGCGCTGAAGGAGGTATCCGAAGGCCTTGGCGTAGGCTCTGCATCAGGCCAGACGGTATACCAAGGGCCTGATGCAGGGCCCTTGCAAGGGCCGGGGCGGCCGGGTGGGCGACCGGGCGGCCTGCGGTTCAGCAAGTTGCCGATTCGTGCCTATATTCCGCAAGCCAACTGCTGCCCCCATGATGACCGTCGCCCCCACCGACCTTACCCGCCAGCTCGAAGCCCGCATTGCCCGCCGGGGCCAGCCCCCGCCCGCCGACGAGCACACCTTCACGCCCGCCCGCACCCTGGAGCGCCTTGAAGCCGAGCTGGCCCACCTGCTGCCCAACCGCAATAGCCGGGGCCGGCACACCCAGGCCCGCATGCTCTACGCCTTTCTGACCCACGAAACCCGCACCGCGCCCCAGTTGGCCGCCCTCGGGGGCGTGGGACGGGTAGCCGGCAGCTGGGCCCACGGCGGGCTGGTGCGGACCGGGCTGCTACACTACCAGCAGCAGGGCCGGTGGCGGCAGTATCGCCTTACCCGCTTCGGCGAAGACTGGCTGCTGGCCGTAGTGCGCAACGAAACCCCGCCCCCACGCCCCCGCAGTAGCCGCCGGGGTGCAGAGCCGTGTAGTCGCGGCGCAAGCCTTGAACGATACTTCTAGCGACGCCAACGACGAGACGCAAGTATGCGTCTCTATCCCCTTTTGTCGTTAGCTCAACTAGCTTCTTATTCACGCTCCTATCCCGCCCGCCGATGCTCGACCTGCCCCTGCTCAACGTGCGCCTGCGCGCCTGCCACGAAGACTGGCAGCAAATGATACCCACCGCGCAAGGCCGCCACTGCCGCAGCTGCGACCGGGAAGTGGTAGACCTGACCGCCGCCACCCACGCCGACCTGCTGGTGGCCCGCGCCGCCTCCCCCGACGGGCGGGTGTGCGGCCGGGTGCGCCAGGCGCAACTGGCTGCCAACCAACCGGCTCCTTTACCCCGGCACATAGTGCTGCGGCCCCGGCTGCGCCAGTTTCTGGTGGCGTTGGTGTTGGTGTGTGGATTGGGCCTAACGAGCGGGGAAGCCTGGGCCCAGGTGCGCAAAGCCACCACCGCCCACAAGCCGGCGGCCCGCAAGCCCGTGACCCGCAAGCCGCCACCGCCGGAATTGGAAACCGTTACGGTGTTCAGTGGAGACATAATTGCGCACGACCCGGAGCCGGAGGTAGTGCTTGAGGAGCCGGCCGTGTTCAGCTACGTGGAGCAGATGCCCGAGTTTAAGGAAGGCGGAACGGCCGGCGCCATCCGGTTTGTGCAGCAACACCTGCGCTGGCCTCCCAACACGGGCCTGCTTGATGCCGAAGGCCGGGTGTTCGTCAACTTCATCGTGGGTCCCGACGGCAAGCTGCGGGAGTTTAAGGTGCTGAAAGGCATTCACCCGCTGCTGGACGCGGAAGCCCTACGGGTAGCACGGCTCCTGGATGGCCAGTTTACGCCGGGCCAGCAAAACGGCCGGCCCGTGGAGGTATACTACACCATTCCCGTCACGTTTCAACGCTAGTAACATGCTCGTCCTGCCCATTCTCAACGTGCGCCTGGCCGCCTGCCCCGCCGACTGGCAGCAGATGACGCCCACCGCCCAAGGCCGCCACTGCCAGAGCTGCAACCGGGAAGTAGTGGACTTCACCACCGCTACCCAGGCCGATTTGGCTGCCGCCCGCACGGCCGCGCCGAACGGGCATTTGTGTGGTCGTTTCCGGCAAGACCAGCTGGCCGCCCCGCCGCGGGTGCAATTGCGGCCCAAGCTGCGACGGTTCGTGGTGGCCCTTGTGCTGGTGTGCGGGCTAGGAATGACGAGCGGAGAAGCCTGGGCCCAGGTGAAAAAAGCAGGTGAGGCAACGCATTTTGAACCTGCTACCGAGTTACAACCCAAAAGTTTGGAGGCGCTGGGATTGGAAGCCTTGCAGCCGGCACCACAATTAAGCGACCAACGAAAAGAGCCGTTTCTGGGTGTATACGTAGAGCAAATGCCGAGTTACCCCGGGGGCATAGAAGGCTTGCTTGCGTACTTACGGCAGAACCTGCGGTATCCACCCGACTCTACCGTTTCGGGCAAAGTGTTCGTCAGCTTCGTGGTCACCAAAACGGGGGCCGTTGCCGACGCCAAAGTTATCAAAGGCCTGGGCCCGGCCTTCGACGCGGAAGCCCTGCGCCTCGTGCAGCAAATGCCTGCCTGGGAGCCCGCCCGGCAGAATCAGCAGCCGGTAGCAGTTGCCTATACCCTCCCAATTCGCTTCGGTCCAGAGCTTCCGAGGGAACCAACGGCCAAGGAGGCCCGCCGCCAGGCCCGCGCACAGCGCCGTATACAGTAGCCTTCTACGGAAAACTTTCTATTTTCCCCGCATCCAACCCGAACCCCATCCCCTGCGCCTTATGATTTTCACGCCCAGCCCCATGCTTTTGAAGCTGCTCTACACCCGCGGCAGCCTGCACAATACGCCCGAGGGCGTGGCCTTCAGCATCAAAAACCGCCTCGACACGGTGCGCATCACCCGCATCGACGCCGTGCTGATTGACGGGCAGCGCCTGGGCCTGGAGCAGATTGCCCTCGACCTGGGCAACGGCGATGTGCGCCCCGCCACGGTCTTCAACGCCGACTCGGCCGGCTACGAGCTGCCCGTGGGCCAGGCTGCCACGTTTCACCTGGTCACGGAGCACCTGAAGGAAGGCATTCATAAAGTGTGCGTGCAGTTTGCCGCCGACCCCTTCGGCGACCTGAACGTGGAGGTGGAAGATGCTATTGTCAACCAGTCGGCGAGTCGCACCCGTATCCCGCGCCAGGACCAGGATGACTACTCCGAGGCCGCCATTCAGGCCCGGCAGCGCTTTGCCGAGGAGTTTTCGGGCCAAGAGTTCAAGCACCTGAAGCACTACTCCTTCGATGCCCACGACCTGCAGGGCAACTGCGAGCATTTCACCGGCGTGGCCCAGATTCCGGTGGGGTTGGCCGGGCCCCTGACCGTGAACGGCGAGCACGCCCAGGGTGACTTTCTGATTCCGATGGCCACTACGGAAGGCACTCTGGTAGCCAGCTACAACCGCGGCATCCAGGTACTTAACCTGTGCGGGGGCGTGAAGTGCACCGTCATCGGCGACGCCATGCAGCGGGCTCCGGTCTTTGTCTTCGACGACGCCCGCGGGGCCCGGGACTTTGGCAAGTGGGTGGAAGAGGAAATCGACAAGATCCGGCCTGAAGCCGAAAGCACCTCCCGCGTAGCCAAGCTCCAGTACATCGACACGTATCTGAGCAACAAGTTTGCCTACCTGCGCTTCAACTTCTCAACCGGCGACGCGGCCGGCCAAAACATGGTGGGCCGGGCCACGTTTGCCGCCTGCTCCTGGATTCTGGAAAACTACAAGGGCGCCCCCATTCGCCATTTCTACCTCGAATCTAACTTCGCCACCGACAAGAAAGCCAGCCAGATCAACGTGATGCGCACCCGTGGTAAGCGCGTGGTAGCCGAGTGCGTGATTAAGCGCGACATTCTGCAGCAGCGTATGCGCGTGACGCCCGAGCAGCTGGCCTACCACGGGCAGGTGAGCAATGTGGGCGCCTTTCTGAGCGGGGCCAACAACAACGGCGCCCACTCGGCCAACGGCATTACGGCCCTCTTCATTGCCACCGGCCAGGACGTGGCCAACGTGTCGGAATCGTCGGCTGGCGTGCTGTACTCGGAAGTCACCAAGGAGGGCGACTTGTACCTGAGCATTACCATTCCCTCGCTCATCGTGGCTACTCACGGCGGCGGCACTGGCCTGGCCACTCAGAACGAGTGCCTGCGGATGCTGGGCTGCGTGGGCCGGGGCACGGTAAACAAGTTTGCCGAAATCGTGGCCGGCGTGGTGCTGGCCGGCGAACTGAGCCTGGGCTCCGCTATTTCCTCCTCCGACTGGGTCAGCAGCCACGAGCAGTACGGCCGCAACCGCTAGACCGGTGCCCTAGGCGCGCCTTCCGACAGCTCCTGCCCGTCATGCGGCGCTGGTCGAAGCATCTTTCCCGCACTGGTAAAAGTTAGTTACTACTGCAGCAAAGATGCTTCGCCTAGCGCCGCATGACGTTCTTTTTTACTCCGTAGCCGCTTCCTGCCGCTACTTAATATATTGGGTGCCAGCCCGACGGCGGGTAGCAGGCAACACTTTGCACCATGGGCGGGTCCTTGCCAAGGAAGTGCGTTCTTTACCCCCTGGTTGCTTAACCTTATTGCCTATTATGAAAAGACTCATACTACTTGGCCTAGTAAGTCTGCCCCACCTGCTGCGCGCTCAGGCGGCTCACCCCAACGTGCTGATCAGCGTGCAGAACTCGCCCAACGAGACGAGCATTGCCATCAACCCTAAGAACACCCAGCAGCTCATTGCCGGGGCCAACCTCAACAACCAGTACAGCTCGCTCGACGGGGGCCGCACCTGGACGTGGCGCACCCTGACCTCGCCCTATTCCGTGTGGGGCGACCCGGTGGTGGTGGCCGACACGACCGGCGCGTTCTATTACTTCCACCTGTCGAACCCTGGCGCCACTTCCTACTCGTTTCCGTTTATCGACCGGCTGCTGGTGCAGCGCACTGCCGCGGCTGCCCAGCCTTTCAGCTACCGCAGCTACTTTGCCCTGAACCCGCCCAAGCAGCAGGACAAGGAATGGGTGGCCGTAGACCGCAAAACCAACGCCCTGTACGCCACCTGGACCGAGTTCGACAACTACGGCAGCCTTAGCTCCCGCGACAGTACCCGGATTCTGTTCTCTAAATCCCTGGACCAGGCCCAAACCTGGAGCCCGCCCCAGCGCATCAGCTTCTACGGCGGCGACGCCGTGGATGAGGACGAAACCGTGGAAGGCGCCGTGCCGACGGTAGGACCTAACGGCGAAATCTACACCGCCTGGGCCGGGCCCCGCGGCATCGTTTTCAACCGCAGCCTGGACCTGGGCCAGACCTGGCTGCCCAAAGAGCGCACCATCGTGAGCCAGCCCGGCGGCTGGGATTACGCCGTGCCGGGCATTTCCCGGGCCAACGGTTTGCCTGTAACGGTCTGCGACGTAAGCCCCGGCCCGCACCGCGGCACCATCTACGTGAACTGGACCGACCAGCGCAACGGCCCCTCCGACACCGACGTGTGGCTGACCCGCAGCACCGACGGCGGCCAGACCTGGAGCGCGCCCACCCGCGTCAACAACGATGCGCCGGGCCGCCACCAGTTTTTCACCTGGATGACCGTCGACCAGAAAACCGGCTACCTGTGGTTTGTTTTCTACGACCGACGCAACTACACCGACACCCGTACCGACGTGTACGCCGCCCGCAGTACCGACGGGGGCCAGACGTTCCAGAACTTCCGAATCAGCCAGAGCCCGTTTGTGCCCAACGAAGACACCTTCTTCGGGGACTACAGCAACATCACGGCCCACGACAACGTGGTGCGCCCCGTCTGGACCCGCCTCGACAACACCCAGCTCAGCGTCTGGACGGCCCTGATTGACGTGACCGTACTGGCCTCGAAAGGGCCGGGCGCCCTGCCCGAGCTGACGCTGCAAACCTACCCCAACCCCGCCGCTCACACCCTGCACCTGGCCCTGGACCTTCCTACCGCCGCCCTGACCCACGTGGAGCTACGCACCCCTACCGGCCAGCTGCTGCGCACGGCCCTGCACCAAAACCTGCCCGCCGGCCACCAGCAGCTAACCGTGCCGGTGCGCGACCTGCCCACCGGCGTCTACCTGCTCGAAGTCAAGATTGGAGCCACCACTCTGCACCGCCGCGTGACGGTAATCCACTAAAACGCAAAAGGGCCGCTGACATCAGCGGCCCTTTGCAATTGATGCAACCCGGCTTTTACAGCGGGTCGGCGGTTACTTTGAACTTGGAATCGGCACGTACGGTGATTTCACGGGCAATGGAGCGGTTCACGGTAGCCTCGGTGTGGAGCGTGTAGCTGGAGGCTTTGATGTACTTGTCGAGCTTGGTACCGCTGGCCGTCAGCTCAATGCTGGACACGCCCTTGGGCACGGCATCGAGGTAGGCCAGGGGCACGATGTCGTTCTGGTCGGTGCCGATGGAGATTTTGATCTTGCTCAGAAAGTCAAAATTCTCGGCCTGCGGGTCGGTGATGGTGAGCGTGAGCTTGCTCAGCGACACGTCTTTCACCAGGTCGGCGCTGGTGTTATTGTTCTTAAACGTCTCGTTGGCATTGACCGTGACGGGCACCGGCAGCACCACGGGCGTGGCAATAAAGACCGAACTGGCCGGCACCTTGATGTTCTGCGACGACGAGATTTCGAAGGTCAGCAGCTGCTTGATCTTTTTGCAGCTCATGAAGCCCAGCAGCAGAAACAACGGGGCCAGAAGGATGACTTTTTTCATGTTGGTCAGTTCTTGCAGAAGGTAAAGAAGAGGTTGGAAAACGATAACGCCGGCACTAAAAGTTTAGTGCCGGCGGTTCGGTGGGCAATCTACTGACCAAATTCGCTTAATCCCAGAGCCAGTAGCTAAATCCGGCCCCGGTCAAGCTCATTTCTTAGTTCGTCAACAGTACTTTTTTCTTAGTTGACGTCCCCTTGTTGTTAGTCACAACCAGGAAATAGGCACCCCGGGGCAGGTTTTTGGTGGCAATAGAAGTCAAGCTCTCTTTCTTATACTCTACTACCAACTGTCCCTGCATGGTATAAAGCTTCGCACTCGCAACCGTGCCTTCGGAGGCTGGCAAGCTGAAGTTGATGACATCCGTTGCTGGCACGGGATATACTTCAAGGTTCTGGGTTAACGTGGAGCTGGTTTCTTCTTCTTCTTTCGCCGGGCGGTAAGGCTCCTGGTCACCGGCATTGATGGTAATCGTCATCGAAATAGGCTGACCACACGCATCAATATAGCTGACGCTCAGCAGTCTTGAGTTCGTGTACGAAGGCGCCTGCAACTGAATGCGGTTGGTACCCAGCCCACCAACAATCTGCCAGTCAGAGGGAATAGTCCAGTTGTAGTTGCTTCCCCCACCGGTTTCCCAAGCTCCGACAGAGTTCAGCGGAATAGCGTAAGGACCGGCTATCTGAGCAATCGTCGGCTCCCGGTAAAAAGTAACTGTGCTGGTCGTGCTTGTGAGCGGGCAGTTGCCATTATAGGCGGTTACTGTAACCGTGCCGGTGGTAGCATTCGTGTTGGGCACAAACCGAGCAACGCAGCCGCCGGCTTCCAGGTAGGTCAGGGGCCATCCTTCCGAGCACGACCAATCATAGCGGGTAGCACCTTGTACCGATGCAATTCGGAAGGTCACTAAGCCTGCACTGCAATCCATGTAATCAGGATAGATCGGCCCAACCTGCGCTGTACCAATGACAACCTGTTTCTCGGCATCATTTCTACTATTCCATATCCCCCACCAGCTCGATCTTGTACTAACCTTAATCTTGCCTGTTCCTGAGCCATTATTCCATTTAACCTCAATGGCTGGATAAGCATGTATAAAATACTCCATATCTGTAAAAGTGATGGAGGTAGTTCCAGGAGCTGGCTTTGCGCCTAATTGGTTGTGGCCGATAATCGTCCCTCCGGTCACTTCAAATGTGTACTCCCAGGTAGTGTTGATGTTGGTGTAGGCAGAATACCAGCCCGTTTCGTTAGGGCACCCTGTCGAATTGCCGCTGATTTCAATACCGACAAGGTCGGCCCGAGCCTGAGTGGCTAAGCAGCAAAGTAAAAGGGCCAGCAAAAAGTAGAATTTGTTTTTCATGATAGGGTAGTATGATTAGGTGATTAATGAGTTCATAATATTAACACTATATAACAATAGTATACATAGTGAATAAATTATTTAACTGACTGGTAACACAGCATACAACGAATCCGGCCCCGCACGGAGAACCAACGCATAGCCAGTTGCCTAGCTAATAGTTGGCGCTCCATGCGGGGCCGAACTCTATTTTCAGGTTATATAGGTGGCTCAGTCCATCATATCGGCTGAGCGGGGTGGCTCGTGCTTGAAATCCGGGTTCCAGCTCATCGGATACTTCTCATCCAGATAGGGCAGGGCGGCCTCGGTCAGGTACAGCGGCCGGAACGTGTCGACCATCACGGCCAGCTCGTGGGTTTCCTTTTTGCCGATGCTGGCTTCTACCGTGCCGGGGTGCGGCCCGTGCGGGATGCCGCTGGGATGCACCGTAAACGAGGCCAGGTCGATGCCTTTGCGCGACATGAAGTTGCCGGCCACATAGTACAGCACCTCGTCGGAGTCCACGTTGGAGTGGTTGTAGGGCGCCGGGATGCTGTCGGGGTGGTAGTCGAACAGGCGGGGCACAAAGGAGCAGATCACGAAGTTGTGCGCCTCGAAGGTTTGGTGCACGGGTGGCGGCTGGTGAATGCGGCCCGTAATCGGCTCAAAATCGTGAATACTGAAGGCGTAGGGGTAGAAGTACCCATCCCAGCCGACCACATCGAAGGGCGAGTGGCCGTAGGTAAGTTGGTGCAAATAGCCTTCCTTCTTGATCTTAACCAGGTACTCGCCCGACTCGCGCACGTCGCCGGTAATGAGCTGGTGCGGGGGCCGGATGTCCCGCTCGCAGTAGGGCGAATGCTCCAGCAGCTGCCCGAAGTGGTTGCGGTAGCGCCGGCAGGTTTCGATGGGGCTGAACGACTCGATAATGAGCAACCGCACCGGCCCCTCGTCGAAGTGAAGCTGGTGAATAATGGTGCGCGGAATCACGACGTAGTCGCCGGGCTCGAAGCGCACGATGCCCAGCTGGCTCCACAGCTCCCCGCTGCCCTCGTGCACGAAAATTACCTCGTCGGCCAAGGCGTTTTTGTAGTAATAGTCCATGCGCCGCTCCGTGGGGTTGCAGATGCTCATGGTCACATCGGCATTGCCGATGAGGGTCTGCCGAGCCTGCAGGTAGTCGCCGCCGGTGGTGGTCTGGCTCAGGGTACGCAGGTGGCTGGGCTCCAGAGGCCGGTCTTTCAGCAGCTTGGGCGCGTAAGGCACCGGCTCCCCTACTTTCTTGATCTGCGTGGGGGGTGAATGTGATAGAGCAGCGACGAGACGCCATGAAAACCCAACGTGCCCACCAGCTGCTCGGAGTAGAGCGTGCCGTCGGGCTGGCGGAACTGGGTGTGGCGCTTGTGCGGAATCTGCCCAATACGATGGTAGTAAGCCATACAAAACGAATTTTCGGGTGGGAAAACGGGTGGACTTGGGTTGGTGAAGGTAAGCAGCCCGGCCCAAACCCGCCACACCTGCCGTTGGGCTTAGACATGGGCAGTGGTAGAGCTGGCTGCTGGTAATACGAACAGAAAACACTTATTTTTAGCCAGATGAGAAAAAAATTTATCCTAGCGGTTCTATTGCTTAGTAGCGGCTGCAAAGCTTTCGACCCGGCCCTGCTCAATCCTACGGCCGAAACCCTGCCTACCCGCCTGCCCACGCTTACGCCCGAGGTGCAGAGTGAGCGTATCCTACTATCTTTTAGCCCGATGGCCGTGCCCAACGACGTGCGCATCCTTTTTGAGCGCGAAGTACGCGAGGTACTCAGTGAGCCGTATGGCAAGTCGCGGGGCTTTTTGGTGCTACACACCCGCCGGGTGAGTGCCCGGCCCGGCCTGGGCTTCACCTTTGCTTCGATCATGACGGCGGGCAGCCTTAACCTGTTTGGTTTTCCCTGGGCCCGCTACCGCTACGTCGTTGACGTGCAGCTCGACGTGCTCAACCAGCGCCGGGAGCTCATCGGTTCGTACCGGGGCACGGGGCAGGCTCGCGCTACGGCTGGCCTGTTTAGCCGCACCAACTATAGCCAGCCAGACCGGGTGCTGTATGTGCAATGCGTCCGGCAGGGCCTCGACCAGATCATCCCGCAACTACGTCCCGAAACGGCGCGTTTGCAAGCCGCACTGGCACTATAGAGTCCCGCTACGTGTTACTGGCCCTGGTGCCGCGGTTTTTGTCGACAACGCGGCGCGGGTGCGTACCTTTGCGCCTTCTCCGTTACTGCCACGGCTTCACTTTATCCCTTTATTGTGTCCTTCTCCTCTTCGCTGCCGAAAGCCTTTTCCCTGCTGCTGCTGGCCGGTACGCTGCTGTCCTGGAACGGCAAGTCGCCGGTGAGTACAGTGCCGGTGCGGGCCCGCACGTTTGCTTTCGAGTACACCGCTACCGTCAAGGACTTGCCGGCTCAGGCCAAGGAAACCGACCTCTGGATTCCGGTACCGCACTCTGATAAGTCGCAGGACATCAAGAACCTGGTCATCACCTCGTCCTATCCCTACGAGCTACTCGATGCGGCCCACGGCAATAAGGTGCTGCACCTGCGCGTGCTCAACCCCGAGCCTGCCAGCTTTTCGGTCAGCATGAAGTTTGAGGCCACCCGCCGGGAACACAAAAACCCGGTGCTGGTGCCCGAAGCTGGCTCAAAAAAGGAGAAGGAAGCCGCCGACCCCGACATGCAGCGCTGGCTGCAGGCCGACCAGCTCGTGCCCCTCGACGACAAAATTCGGCTCTGGGCCCAGGAAGTGGTAGCCAAGGCCAACGCCAAAACCGACCTGGAAAAGGCTCAGGCCATCTACAACCACGTGGTTAGCACCGTCAAGTACGACAAAACCGGTCAGGGCTGGGGCCGCGGCGACATTTACTACGCCTGCGACGCCCGCCGTGGCAACTGCACCGACTTCCACGCCGTGTTTATCGGGTACTGCCGTGCGGTGGGTATTCCGGCCCGCTTCAGCATCGGCTTCCCGCTGCCCACCGAGCGGGGAGAGGGCGAAGTGAAAGGCTACCACTGCTGGGCGGAGTTCTACACCAAGGCTACCGGCTGGGTGCCCGTCGATGCCTCCGAGGCCGCCAAGGACCCGTCGCGGCGCAACTACTTCTTCGGGGCCCACGACGAAAACCGCGTCGAATTCACCCGGGGCCGCGACCTGACCCTGGCTCCGCGCCAGCAGGGCTTGGCCCTGAACTACTTTATCTACCCCTACGCCGAAGTCGACGGCAAGCCCTTCACCTCCATCGACAAGCAGTTCCGCTACCACGACGTAGCGCGCGCCACCAAGTAGGACTAGGGCGCTGCCATCTGAAAGCGGGTCATTTCTTCTTGTTTACAGCCGGAAGGAATGACCCGCTTCACGTTTTAATTAGACAGAAGGATTAAAGCCATGCCTGGCTTTCACCTGTCGTCTTTCTTCCTCGACACTAAAAAAGCCGCCCCGAACTTCCAACAGGAAATTCGGGGCGGCTTTTTTAGTTATCCGTAAGGCTTACTTGAGCAAGCCCAGCAAGGTCGAGCCGTCGTCACCCAAGGCGCGCAGGGCTTGCTGCAGTTCGGCATCCTGGTCGCGCAACACTTGGTAATAAGCCGTTTTGCCGTAGGCGCTACGGGCAATCAGGGCCTTGAGCTGGTCTTTGAGCAGGGTCGAGCACCGTCGCATCCCGGCCGCATCGGCGGGCACCCCATCGTGAGCGGCCTTAGCCGTCAGGGCCTGCAGCTGAGCATCCGAAATACGGAACGTACTATTGAACTGCTCGAAGCGCATGGCTTCCAGCTCGGTTTTGTGGTCCTGGTAGAAGTTCAGGGCAAACTCCCGCACCAGGTTGTGGCTCTGCAAACGGGTGTAATAAGCCGAGTACGCCGACGTGTCGCGGGCCACAAAGAGGTCGGGCATGATGCCGCCACCACCGTACACGGTGCGGCCCTTGTCGGTGCGGTAGCGCAGCGAATCGGCGAAGTGGATGCTGTCGGCGTGGAAATACTCCCCCGCTTCTGCCGCTGGGTTAGCTCCTGCTCATACTGCTCATAGCCGCCGCGGTACGACTTCTGAATCGAGCGGCCCGAGGGCGTGTAGTAGCGGGCAATGGTCAGACGCAGCTCCGAGCCGTCATTGAGGGCAATGGGCTGCTGCACGAGGCCTTTACCGAAGGTGCGGCGGCCCACTACTAAGGCCCGGTCGTGGTCTTGCAGGGCACCGGCCACTACTTCGGCGGCCGAGGCGCTGCCTTCGTCGACGAGTACGACCAATGGGCCTTCCTCAAACTCGCCCAGGGTGCGGGAGTAGGTTTGGGTGTCGTACACGTCGCCTTTGCCGTCGGTGTAAACAATCTTCTTGGTGCCGCCGATAAACTCGTCGGCCAACTTGGTGGCACGGTCGAGGTAGCCGCCGGGGTTGCCACGCAAGTCGAGCACAAGGCGGCTCAGGCCCTGGCGGCGCAGGTCGCCCAGAGCCTGCTTAAACTCGTCGTAGGTACCGCTGGCAAAGCGGCTTACTTTGATGTAGCCCGTCTGGTTGTCGAGCATGTAGGCCACGTCTACCGAGCTGTTGGGAATCCGGTTGCGGGTCACGAGCACGCTCATGGGCTTGGCCTGCAGGCGGCGCTGCACCAGCAGCTGCACCTTGCTATGACGCGGACCGCGCAGCTTGCCAAACATTTGCTCGGTAGTGATATGCACGCCCGAAACCGACTCCCCGTTCACGGCCAGTATCCGGTCGCCGGGCTGAAGGCCAGCCTGCTCAGCCGGGCCGCCGCTCAAGGGTGAAACGACGGTTACGGTGTCGCGGAACAGGTTGAACTCCACGCCAACGCCATCGAAGTCGCTCTGTAAGAAGGCCGAAGCCTGCTGCTGCTGCCGGGCCGGGATAAAGACCGAGTGCGGGTCGAGGCGCTCCAGCATACGGCTGATGGCGTAGTCGGATAGGGCCTCAGCATCCACGGAGTCCACGTAGTCGCGGTCTACGTAGCTTAGGATTTCTTTGAACTTTAAGTAGCCCCGGGCCGTGCCATCGGGGTTTTGGTCGGAGGGCCGAAACGGGTTTGCTCCCAGCAAAATACCACAGGCCAGCACCAGAGCCAATAACAGCGGCTGCCGTACCTGGGCCCGCGAGTTGCGGGGGGTAGCAGCCGGCGCATTCACCGGTTGGGGCGCCTGAGCATCGTTTGGCTCAACGTTCATAAGCGACTGAGAGAGTAGAAGTTCGGACGATAAATGAGGCTGTTGAATAGCAGTAGGCTACCAAAACTATTAAAACTTTTCCAAGAAACCGCAGGGCTACATAGGACCATGAGCATTTTCCAATATCAGTACAATTTGTTCTGGATTAAGAACTATAATACTGAACTATGACTCGTAATTCTACAAATCAGCTTTCCGCTTAAATAACTGGAGCACAAAGATAAATGTAGTATTTTTCGAAGCTAGGTTCGTTTAGACGAATTCGTTTACAGACGGGTCCGATGCGGCCTTCTGGCAGCCTAATCCAGTTGAGCTTACTGGCGAAGACCATGTCACCATTCTTGCAGGCTGTCGTATCTTTGCGTAGCGGCTGGGGCCCAAGCTCCGGTCGCCGTCATTTTTACGCTTTCCATGGGACGCATCCTTGCCATTGACTACGGGCACAAACGAGTCGGACTGGCCGTCACGGATCCGCTCCAGCTTATTGCCACGCCGCTCGAAACCATTCACAGCCAGGACCTTTTGACCTACATCAAAACCCTGCACGCCCGGGAGCCGCTTTCGGCCCTGGTGATTGGCATGCCAAAGACGCTGCTCAACGAAGCCACCGACTCGACCAGCGCCGTAGTGGGCGTAGTGCGGCGCCTGCGCAAAGACTTTCCCGAAGTGCCGGTCCACGAAATTGACGAGCGTTATACCTCTCGCATGGCCCATGCGGCCATGCTGGCTGGCGGCCTATCCAAAAAGGACCGCCGCGACAAAGCTACCGTCGATAAGGTGAGTGCCACCCTGATTTTGCAATCTTTCCTCGAATCCCGATGATTTATCCCATTGTTGCCTTCGGCGACCCGGTCCTGAAGTCCCGCGCCAAAGATATTCCGGCCGATTTGCCCGCCGACGAGCTCAAGCAGCTTATCGACGACATGTTTGCCACCATGTACCACGCCAATGGCGTCGGACTGGCCGCGCCCCAGATTGGCAAGAGCGTCCGCCTGTTCGTAATTGACTCGGCCCCAATGGTGGGCGACGACGAGGACGAGGAAGCCGGTGAAGAAACCGAAGCCGATCCGACGGAGGCGCCCGTAAAGCGCGCTTTCATTAACCCCGTGATGGTAAGTGAAACCGGCGAGGAATGGGGCTTTGAAGAAGGCTGCCTGAGCATTCCCGGCGTGCGCGAAACCGTGTACCGCCACGAAACCATCGTGATTCGCTACGAGGATGAACAGCGCGTACAGCACGAGGAAACCTTCTCGGGCATGACGGCCCGCGTGATTCAGCACGAGTACGACCACTTGGAAGGCGTGCTGTTCACCGACCATATTTCCAGCTTTAAAAAGCAGCTCATCAAGGGCAAGCTCACCCGCATCAGCAAGGGCGACGTGAATGCCGACTACCGCATGCGCTTCGCCGGGCAGGGCCGCCGCTAAGCCGCTAATTTTGAAGGAACACAACTCGCCGGTCGGGCCGCAGAAAAGCGCGCCGGGCCGGCGAGTTTTTTTGTTACTTAGGGGTTGCTGTTTACTCAGGACAACATATCCAATTAACGAAATTCCCTATTATTACTCTATGCGTAAAACCCTTACTCTATTCTTGTTAGCGACTTTATGGCTGCTGCCCCACCGGCCCCAGGCCTGGGGTTTTTTCGGGCACCGGCTGATTAACCGACTGTCGGTATTTACGCTGCCACCGGAGATGGTCGGGTTTTACAAGGCCAACATTGACTACCTAACTGAAAACGCCACCCGGCCCGATTCCCGCCGCTCGGTGGTGCCCGGCGAGGCCCCGCGCCACTTCCTCGACGTGGACGTGTACGGCGACAGTGCCCTGACCAAGCTGCCCCACAACTGGGCCGACGCCATTGCCAAGTACGGGGAAGACTCGCTGATGAAGCACGGCATTGTGCCCTGGCAGGTGGTGAAGATGAAATACCAGCTGACTGACGCCTTTAAAAAGCGGGACGCCGACCGGATCCTGAGCCTGTCGGCCGACATGGGCCACTACATTGCCGACGCCTGCGTGCCGCTGCACACCACCCACAACTACAACGGGCAGCTCACTGGGCAGCGTGGCATTCACGGGTTCTGGGAAAGCCGGATGCCGGAAATCCTGAGTGCCAACTACGACTTTTTCGTGGGCCAGCCGGTGTATCTGAAAAACCCGACCCAAACCATCTGGAACGCCGTGGGACGCTCCTACTCGGCCGTCGACTCGGTGCTGCGCTTTGAACGGGAGCTGACCAAGGACTTTGCCGAGGACCGTAAGTTTGGCTTCGAGGAGCGCGGCAACCAGACCGTGCGCGTCTATTCGCGGGACTTCACCAACGAGTATCACCAGCGCCTTAACGGGCAGGTAGAACGGCAGATGCGCCTGGCCGTGAAGCTGGTAAGCAGCTACTGGTACACCTGCTGGGTCGATGCCGGGCAGCCGGACCTGGGCAAGCTGCCCCGCACGACTTCCGAAACCGAGAAGCAGCGCCTGGCCAAGGAATCGGCGGAGCTCAAGAACGCGCCGGCCCAGGCCGCTGTTCCGGGGCATGAGGATTAGGCCGAACCGGCTAATTTGCCTGCAACCCCTAGGTTGGTTTTGCTTCTTTTGCCGAATCCTAACTGTTTCCTTCTCTCCCGCGAGCTTATCTACCTGTTGATGTATAAACCGTTTGCCCTGCTGGCCGGCCTGGCTTTTCTGCAGCCCGCCGTTGCCCAGCAAACCCCGAAAAAGCCGCTTGACCACTCGGTCTACGACCAGTGGCAAAGCGTGGCCAACCAGAAAATCAGCCAGAACGGCAAGTATGTGCTGTTTCAGGTGAAGCCTCAGCAGGGCGACGGAACGCTTTATTTCAAGACAGCCGCCAACGAAACCCTGCGCCAGGTGAGCCGCGGCGACTCGGCCCAGTTTACGGCCGACTCCAAGTTTGCCGTCTTCAGCATCCGGCCCCCGTACCAGGTGGTGCGCCAGGCCAAAATCAAGAAGAAAAAGCCCGCCGACATGCCCAAGGACTCCCTGGGCGTGTACACCCTGGCCGGCAACAAGCTCAGCAAGTACCCCAACGTGAAGTCGTTTCAGCTGGCGGAAGAGGCGGCCGTGCTGGCTTTTCTGGGGGAGCGGCTGCCGGTGAAGGACGCGGCCAAAAAGGCGCCGACCGACACCATCAAGAAGCTCACCGACCAACTGCTGGAAACTAAGAAGGAAGGCGCCCCGCTGACGGTGGTAAACCTGCTCACGGGCAAGACCAGCACGTTTGAGTACGTGACAGAGTTCCAGATCAGCAAGCCCGGCAACAAGGTGGGCTTTGCGGTGACGGCGCCCAAGGGCAACAAGGACGTGAAATCGGGGCTGTATGTACTGGACGTGGCCTCGGGCACGGCCAAGCTGGTCAGCGCGGGCAAGGGCGTGTACAAGAACATTGCCTTCGACGAAGCTGGCAAGCAGGTGGCCTTCACGGCCGAGAAGCACCCGGAAAAAGCTCTGGCGAAGCCCTTTAGCCTGTACTACTCCGACCTGGGCGCCGACTCGGCCCGGGTGCTGCTGGCCCCGAGTGGGGCCCCGCTGCGCAAGGGCTGGTCGCCGAGCGGCTTTGGCAAGGTCTCGTTCAGCAAGAACGGGGAGAAGCTGTTTTTCGGCACGGCCCCTGACCCAATCCCGCAGGATACGAGCATCGTCGACTTTGAAACGGCCAAGCTCGACATCTGGAACTACAAGGATGACTACCTGCAGCCCATGCAGCTCAAGACCCTGAAAAAAGATTTGCAGCGCAATTACTTGGCGGTTATTTACCCCAAGAAGGGTGGCAAGTTTGTGCAGCTGGAAAACGAGCACCTGCGGGACTCCTTCCTGCCCGAAAACACCAACGCCGAGTACATTCTGGCCGTGACGGACACCGGCAAGCGGGTCTCGATGCAGTGGGAAGGCACCACGCTCAAGCAGGCCTACCTGGTGTCAACGGTGAGCGGGGAGTTTGTGGCCATCAACCCCAAAGCGGCCAAAAGCCGGTTCCAGATGTCGCCCGACGGCAAATACGTGGTGTGGTACGACTACGCGAATAAGAACTGGTTTGCCTACGGCGTGGACGGGCGCAAAACCGTGAACCTGACCGGCAAAACCGGCGTGTCGTTTACCGACGAGGAAAACGACTCGCCCGACGACCCACAGCCCTACGGCTTGGCCGCCTGGACCAAGGACGACGCGGCCGTGCTGCTCTACGACCGGTACGACATTTGGAAAGTAGACCCCAAAACCGGCGTGGCGGTGAACTTCACGGGCGGCGTGGGCCGCAGCACCAAGCAGATTTTCCGCTACACGATTCCCGTCGACAAGAAGAAGTTCATCGAGCCTAAGGAAGAGCTGCTGCTGCTGGTGCAAAACGAAACGACCAAGCAGTGGGGCTACTCCCGCAAGAGCATCAATAGCTTAAAAGCCCCCGAGCAGCTGGTGATGGCGCCCTTCGGCTATTCCAACCTGATGCAGGCCAAAAAGGGCGACACGTTTATCTACACCAAGTCGAACGTGAGCACCTCGCCCGACCTGTACGTGAGCCGGGACCTGAAAAAGGAAACCAAGCTGAGCAGCATCAACCCCCAGCAGAAGGACTACAACTGGTTTACGGCTGACCTCGTGCACTGGACCACGCCCAAGGGCTATAGGGCCACCGGCGTGCTCTACAAGCCCGAGAACTTCGACCCCGCCAAGAAATACCCAATGGTGGTGTATTTCTACGAAAAGCTTTCCGACGGCCTTTACAAGTACACCGCCCCCGCCCCCACGCCTTCCCGCCTCGACATTGCCATGTTTGCCAGCAACGGCTACCTGGTCTTCACCCCCGACATCAGCTACACCATCGGGGAGCCGGGCCCGTCGGCTATGGAATTCATCAACTCCGGCGTAGAGGATCTGAAGAAAAACAGCTGGGTCGATGGGGCCCACATCGGCCTGCAGGGCCAGAGCTGGGGCGGCTACCAGGTGGCCTACCTCATCACTCAAACCAATATGTATGCCGCGGCCTGGGCCGGCGCGCCCGTCGTGAACATGACCTCGGCCTACGGCGGCATCCGCTGGGAGTCGGGCATGAGCCGGCAGTTTCAGTACGAGCACACCCAGAGCCGGATCGGCGGCACCTTGTGGGACCAGACGGACCGTTACATCCAGAACTCCCCCTTGTTCCACCTGCCCAAGGTGCAGACGCCGGTGGTGATTATGTCCAACGACGCCGACGGGGCCGTGCCGTGGTACCAGGGCATAGAAATGTTTACCGACCTGCGCCGCCTGGGCAAGCCCGTGTGGCTGCTGCAGTACAACGGCGAGGCCCACAACCTGGTAAAGCGCGAAAACCGCAAGGATATTTCGGTGCGGGAGCTGCAGTTCTTCGACCATTACCTCAAGGGTGCTCCGGCCCCGGTATGGCTGCAGCGCGGCGTGCCCGCCGTGGAAAAAGGCCGCAACTGGGGCCTGGAAACCACGTCGAGCAGTGCGGTAAAAACGGCACCGTAAGCTTAGGACAAACCCAAAAAAGAACGTCATGCTGAATTTAGCATGACGTTCTTTTTTCTTGTGGCTCCTACCTAGCTTTACACCTCTTGCACCTGTGGCAGCCAGGTTACGAACTGGCGCAGACCTTCGGTCAGGCTGGTTTGGGGGGCGTAGCCGAGCAGGGTCTGGGCTTTGCGAATGTCGGCGAAGGTGATGTCCACGTCGCCGGCCTGCGGGGGCTCGAAGCGTAGCTCGGGCTCGATGCCCACAGCCTGCCCCACGGCCTCGATGAGTGTGAGCAGGGGCACGGGGCGGCTGTTGCCCAGGTTCACGGTTTCGAACACGCCGTGGTTAGTCAGCAAATACTGCAAGCCGCGGGCAATACCATCCACGGTATCGGCCACGAAGGTATAGTCGCGGGCGGTGCTGCCGGTGCCGAACACCGGAATGGCTTGCCCAGCCTGTAGCAGACGCACAAACTTGTGAATGGCCAGATCGGGGCGCTGCCGGGGGCCGTACACAGTAAAGAAGCGCGCATTCAGCGCATCGAGCTGGTAGAGGTGATGATAGGTATGCACCAGCTGCTCGCCGGCCAGTTTGCTGGCGGCGTAGGGCGAAATGCAGGTAGCCAGCGTGTTCACATCCTCCCGAAAAGGCTTCTCGGCCGAGTTGCCATACACCGACGACGAGGAGGCAAAAAACAGCTTACGAACGCCTCGCTCCCGCATCCATTCGAGCAGGTGCAGAGTGCCCATAACATTGTTTTCCACGTAAGCGGCCGGCTGCTGCACCGAGGGCCCCACGCCGGCTTTGGCCGCCAGATGCACCACAATATCGGCCTGTACGGCGGGCAAGGCGGCCGGGCCCCGGCGCAGGTCAGCTTCGTAGAAGGTGAAGTGCGGGTGCTGGGCAAAGGCCGCCAGGTTCTGCTCCTTCACCGCCCGTGGATACAGAGAATCAAAGTTGTCGAGGCCTACCACGCGGTAGCCGTCGTGCAGCAGCCGCTCGCACAAGTGGGAGCCGATAAAGCCGGCGCAGCCCGTAACAAAAACAGTAGATAGTGGCAAGCAGGTAGAAACGTAAGGATAATCGCCGGGCAAAAACAACGAGCAAATCGGTAGTGCTGGTTCAGCTTGCTTCAACGAAAAGGAGGCAGTAGGGTAATTGGCAGGCAAGCTAGGCAAAGATGACCCGCTTTCCATCTACCCGCCTCCTATAACCCGGTATTGTGACCGTAGTTTTCCCGATTGGCCTGGGGCAGGTGTCAGATGGGGGCAATTTTGTACAGGCTTGGTTTCAACAACTTTGTATATATTATCCTACTCTTACCCCCGTCCTCTATGCTCCACACCTCTTGTACCCGCGCTCATGTCAGATTCGAAACCGGCTTCTTCAGCCGCCTCAGACCCGGGCTTACTCATCTCCTATGACGAGGGCCTTGCCTACGTTCAGCATTGGCTGAGCTCCCTTATGCACGGAGACTTAAAGCCCTGGACCGAAAAACAACAACTCAACTATTCCATGATTGTGAACCTCAAGAATGGCCGTATCCCGCGGCCCATTCCCCGATTGATTCAGAAAATCATGGCCATACTCGGCATCGAGCTGGAAGCCAAACGCGTCAGAAGGGGAACTGACTACGTTGTGCAGTTTGCCATTCGGGACCCCAAGCAAATCCAACTCTTCCGCGCCCAAGCTTCTTCCTGATGCCTCCCGTATCCGGCCCCCGAGTTTGGGCACGGCGCACGAATTTCACTTTTTTAGGGCCTTTGGATCATCTACCGGTAGTTTTTCCGCTCAGGACGGTGGTAAGCTAGGTGTTCCAAGCCCCCTGAAATTAAGAGAAGCCTTACAGTCCGGTGTGGTAGTTGGCCTGACTACCACACCGGACTGTACTTTTATGCTGGCTTTAGCCCCTTCGATATGCACCCAGCGGCCCAGGCTACATGGTCATGAGCTACGGAAGGAAGCTTGGGGAAATAGCGGGGCGCTGAACAGCCCAGCTAGAACTTTTGCCGTACTGCGCTATGCCGCCTGCCGGTCGGCCACCTGTGTACTTCTATGCTTTTGCCGATGAAAGGCTTCTATACCATCCTGCTGCTGACCATCTCCAACCTGTTCATGACCTTCGCCTGGTACGGGCACTTACAGTTCAAGAAGATTTCGTGGCTGCACGGCCTGGGCCTGGTCGGCGTGATTCTGATTAGCTGGGGCCTGGCCTTTTTTGAGTACGTGTTTCAGGTGCCTGCCAACCGCCTGGGCTTCCAGGAAAATGGCGGCCCCTTCAGCCTGTTTCAACTCAAGGTGATTCAGGAAGTGGTGAGCTTGACGGTGTTCACGCTCTGCGCCGTGTACGTATTCAAAACCGATAAACTGGGCTGGAACCACCTGTTGGGCTTCGGGCTGCTGGTGGCGGCCGTCTACGTCATCTTCAAGAAGTGGTAGGGTAGCCGTAGCGTTGACCCGGGCCTTTTCACCTAGCCCGGTATAGCCCAGCTTCGGGAAGCGCCGCGCCGGGGCAACTCCCCGAAACTGAATGCGTAGGGAAAGCCGCGGGCCTGTGTAAGGCCTTTCCCGTTTCCTATGCAAAAAATCTACCGCTGGCTGGCCCCGTTGCTGGCTGCTCTATTCCTGCTCCCTTCCTCCCTTCACGCTCAAAAAGTGGGCCTCGTGCTCAGCGGCGGCGGCGCCAAAGGCCTGGCCCACGTGGGCGTGCTCAAGCAACTCGAAAAAAACCGGGTTCCCATCGACTACATCGTGGGCACCAGCATGGGTGCCATCGTGGGCGCCCTGTACGCGGCGGGCTACTCACCCAAGGAAATCGAGGAAATTGTGCTCAAGCCCGAGTTTCAGAACTGGGTGTCGGGGGCGCCGCTCGAAGGCAAGGTGTATAACTACTACGACGTAGACCCCACCCCAGCTGCCCTGCACCTGCGCCTGGCCGTCGACTCGACCCTAAAAACGCGGGTGACGCCCAAGCTGGTCGACGACGTGACGCTGAACTACGTGCTGGCCACCATGCTGGCCCCGGCCGGCGCTATTTCGGGCTACGACTTCAACAACCTACTGGTGCCCTACCGGGCCGTGGCCTCGGAGGTATTTACCCGCGAAAAGGTGGTGCAGCGCAGCGGCTCGTTGTCGGATGCGGTGCGCAACTCCATGGCTTTTCCGCTGGCTTTTCGTCCCATCCGGCAGGCCGACGGCCGCTACCTCTTCGACGGAGCCGTGGTGGACAACTTCCCGACCGGTGTAATGCGCGAAGAATTTAAGCCCGACATCATCATCGGGGTAAACGTGGGCGACGTGGCCTTCAATAAGTACCCCAAGGAAAAGGACGACCAGCTGCTGACCAGCACCCTGGTGTTTCTGGGCTCGAACGTGGCCGATACGACTTCGGTGGGCAAGAACGGCATCTTCATCCAGCCCAACCTGGACGGCATCACCGCCGCCGACTTCAACAAGGTGCGCCAGCTGCTGCAGCTGGGCGAGCAGGCCGCCGATAAGAAGATGGAGCTGCTGCTCAAGCGGATTCCCCGCCGCGAAGACACCCTGGCCCTGCAGCAGCGGCGGCGGGCCTTCCAGGAAAAAGCGCCCCGGCCCGACTTCAAGCAGATAACCGTGCAGGGCCTGCCCCGCCAGCAGCAGGATTTCGTGCGCCGCTTCTTCGTGCGCAACGGCACTAGCTACTCCCCCGGCGACATTGAGGAAGGCTACTACCGCCTGGTCAACAACGACTTCTTCAACAACGTGTACCCCCGCATCCGCTACGACCAGAAGCAGGAAGGCTACGTGCTGGGCATTGATGCCCGCCAGAACAGCAACCTCACTGCCGACCTGGGCGTGATGCTCTCGACCCGCTCGATGAACAACTTCTACATCGGCGGGGCTTACCGGTACCTAAACCGCTACCTCTACACCGTGCGGGCTGATGCCACCATCGGGCGCTTCTACAACGGGGCCCGGGGCTCGTTCCGAATCAGCATTCCGGGCCGGATTCCGCTGTATTTTGAGCCCACCGTCACGTTCAACAACTTCAATTACCAGGACACCGGCGGCCTGCTGGGCTCCACGGCCCAGAACACCCAGCTCAGCCAGCGCGACTTCAAAACCGAGCTCCAGATTGGCTTCAGCCCCAACTACCGCAGCCGCTACACCCTCAGCGGGGGCTTGTTCACAAACCGCGACCAGTACGCCAATACCGACGAAATCAGTTCCAACGCCACCCTCGACCTGGACCGCCTCCAGGGCGTCACGGCGGCCGGCCGCTTCGAGCGTAACTCCCTGAACCGCCGGCAGTATGCCGTTAGTGGCCGCCGCGCCGACTTCAGCGTGCGGGCGGTATCGGCCCAGGAAAAGTACACGCCCGGCACCACCGCCGGCGACCTAACCGAGCGTAGCCGCACCCACAATTTCCTGAAGGCCAGCCTCTTCATTGAACAGTATTTCACCTTCAACAAAGTTGATTCGGTGGGCCGCAAGGTGAATGCCTGGGGCTACATCTTCGATGCCGTGGCTACTACCCAGGGTCCCTTTGCCACCTACCGGGCTTCCCTGACTTCGGCCCCGGCCTTTTTGCCCCTGCCCGACTCCCGCACCCTGTTTCTAGACCGTTACCGGGGTACGGCCTACGCGGCCGTGGGCTTGCGCTATACCAAAGCCGTGCTGGGTCCGGTGGAGTGGCGCACCGAAATCTACGGGCACGTGCTGGTACGGCAGTGGGAGCGGCAGGAAGGCAACACGCTGCTGGCCGAGCGCGGCAATACCATCAGCCGCCCCTACCTCACGGCCATGACCGGCTTTGTGTATCAAACGCCCGTGGGCCCGGCCTCTCTGCAGTTCATCCACTACGACGATGCCGACAACAAATTCGGCGTGTTTGCCCACATCGGCTACGTCCTCTTCCGCGACCGGTCGTTGGATTAAGTGGTGAACTGGTGAGTTTGATGTTCACCGGGTTCTTGCGAGCAGGCACGACATTCCGTGCATGAAGCGGCGTCAATCCGTCCTCTGCTAGTGACAACCGTCCTTTTACCAGAAAGCCCTTTATTCCATCTGGCATAAAGGGCTTTTCACTGAAGGATACTCAGCACATTTCACAGGACGGATTGCCCCGGCTGCGCCTCGCAAGGACACTTTTTCAACTTACCATTTCACCACTTCACTATCTCACCGCTTCACTATCTCACCGCTTCCTGCGGGTACACTGGGGGCTCGGTGGCGTGGGGCGTGGAGGCGTGCGGGCTGTCGGGGCGGCTTCGCAGCCGGCCAGGATGGCGCAGGCCAGCTCCTCGCCTTTGTAGACACTGTTAAAGAAAACGGTAGCCAGCAGCATAGCCGCTATGGGCGCCACCCAATATAGCCACAGGCCGGTGTAGCTCTGGGCCGCCACGGCGCTGCCCAAGGTGCGGGCCGGGTTGAGGCTCATGCTGGAAAGCGGGCTTTCGAAGGTGATATAGAGCAGCAGCAGCACCCCAATCAGCCAGCCGGTCGACTTCTTCAGCCGCTCGTGGTGCAGGGCCAACAGCATGACTACCATCAGGATAAAGGAAATGACGAACTCGGCGCCGAAAGCCACCAGCTGCCCGTGCTCCTTGGGCTCGGTTACCAGGTAATTAACGGCCGGGTGGGCAAAGACAGAGCCTAAGGTCAGCTTGAGCAGCTGGCCCATCAGCAAAGCTCCGCTCAGCTGGGCCAGCATGTACCATAAGGCATCGGCCCGCCGGATTTTGCCCATTTGCCAGAAGGCAATAGTCACGGCCGGGTTAATGTGCGCCCCCGACTTCTTGCCCCATGGATTGTACACCAGCACCACAATAACCAGGCCCATGCCCAGCCCGATACCGGCGCGGCGCAGCAAGTCCTGACCGGCCAGGGCCTGGTACACCGGCGACGCTGGGTACTCAAACAGGATGGTGAGCAGCGTGCCGCACAGCATAAAGAAACCGATGCCTGCCGCCTCCGCCGCGTAGTGCGACCAGTGTCGGTGCCAGGCGTGGCGCATTTCGGATAACAAGGTCATTGAATGAAAGACTACTCCTGAGCTTGGTGAAACGCTAACCCGGCGCTTCGGTTGTTACCGCCGAGCTAGGGCTGCACCAGAATCAGGGCTGAGGAGGCGGGTATGCTCAAGGGCTTCCCGGCTTCCACCGTCAATGTGCCCAGGCCCTTCTGGTTGATTTCCTGGCCCCGCAGCACAATGGTATAGCTGCCCGCCGGCAGGGGCACGGTAGTGGCCGCCCGGTTGCCGTTGAACAGCACCGTGATGGTACCCCAGTCATCCCCGCCAGCGTGGCCTTGCAGCTGGTAACCGATAGTGTTGGCCGGCGTTGCGGGCAGGAACGCTAAGTGCTTTTCGACCAGCTCCCGGGTGGGCAGCCGAAAGGCCGGGTGGGTGCGGCGCAGGCCGATGAGCTTGCGGTAAAACTCGTACACGCCCGGATACTGAGCTTTGCGGGTCCAGTCGAGCTGGTTCACGTTGTCGGGCAGGTTGTAGGAGTTGTGGGAGCCGCCCTTGGTGCGCAGAAATTCGTCGCCGACGGGCAAAAACGGAATACCCTGGCTGGTGAAGACGATGGTGTTGCTGAGCACGTCCATCCGGATGAGCTCTTCTTCCGAGGCCCCGGGGTTGGCTACGGTGAGTTTGTCCCAGAGCACCCGGTCGTCATGGCAGGCCACGTAGTTGATGGCCTGGCTGGGCTCCTTGGCCCAGGGCGCTTTAGAGTAATTCACTTTGGCATAGTCGAGCTGGGGATGCTGGGTGGCGGCCACGATGCCAAACTTCACGCTTTCTTCCAGGCCGGGCTGCCCGCTGGCAAAACCAGCCTCGTTCTGGCGGGCGTAGTGACCCTTCACCGCGTCGCGCAACTCGTCGCCGAAGGCGGCAATGCGGTCCAGCTTGGACACGTTGGCTTTCACGGCCCGCTCGGTTTCGGGCAGCGGGCTGCTGCCGGCCGTCCAGCCTTCCCCGTAGATAAAGATGCTGTGGTCAATTTCATCCAGGGCCACGCGCACGGCCCGCATGGTGCGCAAGTCCAGCACGCCCATGAGGTCGAAGCGGAAGCCATCCACGTGGTACTCCCGGGCCCAGTACGCCACCGATTCCACGATGAGCTTGCGCACCATGGTCCGCTCGGAGGCCACTTCATTGCCGCAGGCGGTAGCGTCGGAGTAGGTGCCATCGGGTTTCTGGCGGTAGTAATAGCCGGGCACGAGCTGGTCGAAGGAGCTGCGGGCCGCGTCGGCGGTGTGGTTGTACACCACGTCGAGCACCAGGCGCAGGTCGTGGCGGTGCAGGGTTTGCACGAGCTGCTTAAACTCCCGGATGCGGGCGGCGGGGTCAGCGGGGTTCGTAGCGTAGGAGCCCTCGGGCACGGAGTAGTGCAGCGGGTCGTAGCCCCAGTTGTAGCGGTTTTCGCTCAGCCTGCTTTCATCCACGGAGGCAAAGTCGTTGGTGGGCAGCAGGTGCAGGTGCGTAATGCCCAACTCCTGCAAGTGCTGCAAGCCGGTGCTCACGCCCTGCGGGCCCGCAGTACCGGCCTCAGTCAGGCCCAGCAACTTGCCCTTGTGCTCGATGCCCGACTGCGGGTGCATACTCAAATCCCGCACGTGAGCCTCGCCAATGACGATGTCGGTAGCCTGCTTGAGCTCGGGCCGTCGGTCGTCGGGCCAGGCGGGCGGACTCACGGTGGCCGGGTCGAGCAGGGCCCCGCGCAGACCGTTGATGCCCACGGCGTGCACATACGGGTCGGGTACTTCGGCCATCTGCCGCCCCCCGATGGTGGCCTGCACCACGTAGAACCGACCCGGGGGCTGGGCCGGCAGCTGGTACACCCAGGTCCCGCCCACCGACTTTTCCATGGCGTAGGTGGCTGCCGGGGCTCCCCCTTCGCCTTCGGTATACAGCTTGAGCTGCAGGGCTTCGGCAGTGGGGGCCCACACCCGCAACCGGGCTTGCCCGCGCACAAACGTCAGGCCCAGGTCGGAGCCGGTGTAGGTAGGATACGCGGCAAAATCGGGAATCTTGGAGCCGGTTTTATGGGAAACAGCGCAGGCAGAGGCCACCAGGAACAGGCTTAGGAGGAGCAAAAACTTCATAGAGTAAAGTTGCTCAAAAACAGGCAGGGTTGAGAATCGAGCTGTCCTTGCTTCACCTTGCTCGCAAGGACACAGAAAAAGCTATAACCTATTCTTCCCCACAAACTCCCGCAGCAGCCGGGCTACTTCCTGCGGAGCCTCCAGGGGCGGCAGGTGGCCCACGCCACCCAGAATTTCCAGGGGCGTGTTGTCGGGCAGGTAGGGCAAGGTTTCCAGGCCGTGGACCGAGGGCGACATAATCGGGTCGGCGCTACCGGTGAGGATAAAGCAGGGCACTTGCACCAGGCATAGGCGGGCGGCAATATTCTCCCGGCTGCCATAGCGCATCCACGCGTCCCAGGCCGGGTGCGAGGCGCGCAGGTTGTCTGCGATAATACTGGCCTTTACCGCCTCCGAGACAGGGCGCACCACGATTTTATTGAAAGTAGCGGCGGCGGCTTCCGGGCGGCCAAAGGCTTTGAGCGAGGCACTGCGCTCCTCGTCCGTCATGGGTTCGATGGTAGGCGGCGACGGGGCCACCAGCACTAATCCGCGCAGGCCCACTGGCTGTTCTGAGGCCACAAACATGGCCATTTTGGCGCCCATCGAATGGCCGACCAGCACGAAGCTGGTCAGGCCGCGCTGCTTGATGAAGGCCAGTATGTCGGCCGCGTAGTCTTCCACGGCGTAGCCCAAAGGCGGGGCCGGAGCTTGTCCGAAGCCGCGCAGGTCGGGAGCCAGGCAGTGGAAATCGGCACTCAACTCCTCCAGCACCAGCCGCCATTCCTGGCCGCTGCCGGCCCAGTAGTGCAGAAAAACGAAGGTCAGCGGCCCGGTGCCGGCTTCCAGGGCGGGTAAATCAACGGGTTGGGGCATGAGTCGGGCAGTAGCTTTTCCATGACGTACGGAAAGCACCCGGCTTTCGGGTAAGCTCAACCATTACTTCCACCGAATTTTCTGTCCGGCCTGCCCCACTTGCAGCCGCGCGGGCAGCTTGGCCAGAATTACGTCGCGCAGCGTAGCCAGCAGCGGCAGCCGCACGAAGCCGTGATGCACCACCAAGCTTACCTCCCGCACCGGCTCGGGCCCCACAAAGCGCTTCACCATCGGGTTCTGGCCCACTTCCTCCAGCACCGACAGCTCGGGTACCAGCGTGTAGCCGTTGGTGCGCGCCACCAGCTGCTTGAGCGTTTCAATGGAGCCGCTTTCGTAGGTGTAGGGCCGGGGCGTGGTCGGGGCGGGCGGGTTGCACAGGTTGAGCACCTGATGGCGAAAGCAGTGCCCCTGCTGCAAGAGCCACAGGCCGTCGGCGTCGAGGTCAACGGGTTCGAGCAGCGCTTTGGTATACAGCGGATGTCCTTCGGCCACATAGCCCAGAAATGGCTCTTCCAGCACCGGAATTTCGCGCAAAGCCCGGTCGTCGAGGGGCGTTACGAGCAGGCCCACGTCGAGGGTGTGCCCCTTGAGCCGCTCCATTATCTGGGCCGACTGCAGCTCCTCTACGTGCAGGTGCAGGCCGGGGTAGCGCTCGGCCAATTCGACCAGAAACAGCGGCACTAAGTAGGGTGCCAGCGTGGGAATGACACCTAGACGCAGCTCGCCCACCACGTCGCCTTTTTCGAGCTGCACTACTTCCTGCAATTGCTGCACCTCGCGCAGCACTTGCCGGGCCTGCTGCACTACTTTGGCCCCCACCGCCGTGGGCCGCACGCCCTTGGGGGTCCGGTCGAAGAGCAGCACGCCCAGCTCTTCTTCCAGTTTCTGCACCTGCATACTGAGCGTGGGCTGAGTCACAAAGCACTTCTCGGCGGCCAGCACGAATTGCCGGTGCGTATCCAGGGCCACGAGGTATTCCAGCTGCTGTACGGTCATGGGGCAAAGATAAGGGTTGACTATACCCTGCTCCGGTTCTATCAGGCTCTCTTATACAACAAGCCGGCAACCCATCCGTAGTTCAGGTGCTTACTGTTTGCGCGGCGCATGAAATTATTACTGGTCGAGGATGAGCCCAAGCTGGCTTCGTTTATTCAGAAAGGCTTCCAAAACGAAGGCTACGAGCTGGACGTGGCCTTCGACGGCCAGATGGGCCTCTCGCTGTTCCGGCAAAACAGCTACGATTTGATTGTGCTCGACGTAAACCTGCCCTACATCAACGGCTTCGCGCTCTGCCAGCTCATCCGGGCCGACAACGCCCGCGTGCCGGTGCTCATGCTCACGGCCCTCGACAGCCTGGAAGACAAAACCCAGGGCTTCGAGGCCGGGGCCGACGATTACTTGGTCAAGCCCTTCAAGTTTCAGGAGCTGCTGCTGCGGGCCCGGGCCCTGACCAAGCGCAACGCCACGGAAGCCAGCGTGAAGCGCACCCTGCGCATGGCGGACCTGGAGCTCAACCTGGAAAGCAAAACCGTAACTCGGGCCGGGCAGCGCATCGACCTGACGGCCAAGGAATACGCCCTGCTGGAACACCTGCTGCTGCACCGAGGCAAGATCGTTTCCCGCGTCGACATCACCGAGAAAGTCTGGGAGCTGGACTTCGACACCAACACCAACGTCATCGACGTCTACATCAGCCACCTGCGCCGCAAGCTCGACAAAGGTCACGAGCCCAAACTCATCCACACCGTGGTCGGCATGGGCTACGTGATGCGGGAAGAATAAGGGAAAATGTGAGGAATGTGAGAAACGAGGTCCTGTCCTTGCTTGGCTTCACTCGCAAGGACGCATTTCCCACATGTAGCCTCATTAGCACCTGAGCACATTCCAACCCACTAGCACATTAACCCCATGCTGATTCGCAATAAGCTCATTCTGCGGTTTATGGCGCTGGTGTTTGCCATTCAGCTGTGCCTGACGGGGTTTATCTATTACTACAGTGCCCGGGCGCGGGAATTGCGCTTTTACCACCGGCTGGAAGGCAAGGCCGAGCAGACGGCCAACCTGCTTATTCACCGCCTCGACCTGGACCCCGACGTGCTGCGCAGCTTCCGCAAGAAAGACTTGCTGACCATGCACAATGAGCGCATCAGCATCTATGATGCGCAGCGGCGGCTGGTATTTCACCTAAGCCAGGAAGACGAGCCCGCCCCGTCCCGCGACGCGGAGTATTTTGATAAGATTACCCGCAAGAAACCAGCGCGTTTCCGGCAGGGCAAGATCGAGACCCTGGGCATTCTGTACCGGCACAAAAAGCGGGATTTTCTGGTGTTCGTGGCCGGGCGGGACCAGTTCGGCGGCCGGGAATTCGACACGCTGACGTCGATTCTGCTTTGGGGCAACCTTGGGGCATTGGTGCTCATTATCGGGCCGCCTGGCTGTTTGCCGACCGGTCGTTGCGGCCCTTGCAGCGCATGGTGGCCGAGGTAAAGGGCATTACAGCCTCCAACCTGAAGCGGCGGGTGGACGAGGGCAACCGGCAGGACGAAATTGCCCAGTTGGCCATGACCTTCAACCAGATGCTCAGCGGCTTGGAGCATGCCTTCGAAAACCAGAAAAGCTTTGTGGCCCATGCCTCCCACGAGCTGCGCACCCCGCTGGCCAACGTGCTGGGCACCCTGGAAACGGCCTCGGCCTATGACACCGAGCTGCCCGCCGCCAAGCGCAGCATCGACTCGGCGGTGGAGGAAATCCAGAAAGTCATTGACCTGACCAACGGCCTGCTGGCTCTGGCCAAGGCCGACGACACGTCCTTTGCCCGCGCCCCTGTGTCGCTCGACGACGTGGTGCTGCAGGCCGTGGATGCCTGCAAGCTGCGCTACCCCGGCCGCCCCATTCAGGTGGATTTTGGGACCTGGCCTGAGTCGGTGGAGGAAGTATTCGGGATGCGCGGCAACGCCCAACTGCTGCAAACGGCCGTGCTCAACCTGCTCGATAACGCCTGCAAATACTCCGACCAGTCCGTGCGCGTGCAGCTAGGCTACCAGACGCGCCACACCTTGCAGCTCACCGTGGCCGATACCGGTCCGGGCTTGCCGCCCGAGGAAGCGGCCCGGGTGCTGGAGCCCCTCTTCCGGGGCCGCAACGGCCACGACAAGCCCGGCTACGGCCTGGGTTTGGCCATTACTCAGAAGATTATTCAGGTGCACACCGGCCGGCTGGTACTCGACTCCCGCGTGGGGCAGGGCACCACGGTGACGGTGCTGCTGCCGGCCGCGTAAGCTGCCGCGCGTTCAGGTTATTTTAATGTGGTAGTCAGACCACGTTAATGTCGGGGCCGGTCCTTTGCAGAGAACTTACGCAAGCACCCGATGAAACCAACCACTCATGCGTCTCCCCCTGTGCTGGCCTGGCTGGCTATGCTGCTGCTCTCCTTTGGGCTAAATCTGTATCTGCTGCTACACCGCACGCCGGCCCCCACCGCCCCACCGCCGGCCTCCCCGGCTCAGCTCGTCAGCAACCCCGACGACGACGATGACGATACCAACGAAGAAGATGATGCATCCTGGGTGGCGCTGAGCGAGGAGCTCCGCCAAACGCGCCGCCAACTTGCCGAGTGTCAAAGCCATACTTCCGCGCCGGCCCATCGTATTGTCAGCCAATAAACTTGCCTCCCACCCCCTTTCCGCTCTCTATTCCGACCGATTTCCTATGAAAAACCTGCTTTTTGCTTCGATTTTCCTATCCGCCTCGTGCAGCTCTCCCGCCACCAATTCGGCTGAGCCAACGGCCTCCGAAGCCGCGCTGCCGGTCCAGACCGTGAGTCAGCGCACAACTCAGCCGGCACCTAAAGCCGCTATGGCCTATGATTTTACCCGCCCGGTCGCTACGTATTCCATGCCGTCCGAGCTGGCGGAGTTGTCGGGCATTGCCCTGGCCGGCAGCACCCATATTACCGGTATCGAAGACGAAACCGGCAACCTCTACGAGTACAATCTGAGCACGAAGAAAGTCGACCGAGTCATTCCCTTCGCCGGCAGCGGCGACTACGAAGACGTGGCCCGCGTGGGCTCCGATTGGTTCATTATGCGCAGCGACGGAAAGCTGTTCCGCTACTCCGGCGGCAAAACCGAGGAATTTGAAACCGGCCTGAGCTTCGATAATGAAACCGAGGGCCTGACCTATGACGCGGCCTCGAAAACCCTGCTGGTAGCTTGCAAGGGCGAGCCGGGGGCCGGCCTTTCCTTTGGGCAACGTGCCATCTACCGCCTGAATCCCGAAACCTTCAAGGCCGAACCCAAGCCGGCTTACGTGCTCGACGTGGAAGCCATTCGCAGCTCCAGCCCGGCTACTGATGCCGCGGCGGGCAAGTCGGGCAAGAAGAGCAAAAAGAAAGGCGGCGGAAAAGGCTTTTCGCCCTCGGCCCTAGCCGTGCACCCCGTCACCGGGCACGTATTCGTATTGTCGGCCAAGCAAAACGGCATTGTGGAGCTCGACAAGAACGGGCAGCTACTGGCCGCTCAGCCCCTGCCCGACGACCTGTTTCCCCAGGCAGAAGGCATGACTTTCACCCCCAGCGGCGACCTGTACGTGGCCACCGAAGCGGGTAAAGGCTCGGGCGAGGCCAGCATTTACCTGTTCCGCACCCAGAGCCGGTAAGAGGATTCAACCGGTGTCGGCCGCTCATAAGTCTGCCGAAAACCACCTTTGCCCCCTCGTCATGTCGGTCAACGGGAGATATGACAGTTACATGGCTTGCTGTTCATACGGGTCAAGCAATTCTATATCAGCCCCGAGTTGAGCTGCTGCGGCAGGTCAGCTCGGGGCTTTCTGCTTTCAGTATCAATACATGCTATACCAATATCAACATTATCAATTTTCATTATACATCCTTAAGCTCAACCTTTGCTCCGCGCCGGTTCAGTCGGGCGCAGTCGACCTCCAATCTTTTTCTGCATTTCTTTTCTAATGGAAGAATCCACTCAACCCAAGAAGCTGACTACGGCGGCGGGCCGCCCGATTTTCGAAAACCAGAACTCGGTTTCGGCCGGTGCCCGGGGCCCGCTGCTGCTGCAGGACTACTTTCTGCACGAAAAGCTGGCTCACTTCAACCGGGAGCGGATTCCGGAGCGCGTGGTGCACGCCAAGGGCTCCGGGGCCTACGGCACCTTCACCGTGACGCACGACATCACCCATCTGACCCGGGCCAAGCTCTTCAGCAAAATCGGGAATGAGTGCCGCATGTTTGCCCGCTTCAGCACTGTGGGCGGCGAAAAAGGCTCGGCCGACACCGAGCGGGACCCCCGCGGTTTTGCGTTGAAGTTCTACACCGAAGACGGCAACTGGGATTTGGTAGGCAATAACACGCCGGTGTTCTTCGTGAAAGACCCGGTGAAGTTTCCCGACTTTATCCACACTCAGAAGCGCGAGGCGCGGAGCAACCTGAAGTCGCCGACGATGATGTGGGACTTCTGGAGCCTGAACCCCGAAAGCCTGCACCAGGTCACGATTTTGATGTCGGACCGCGGCACGCCCTACGGCTACCGCCACATGCACGGCTACGGCTCCCACACCTTCTCCCTGATTAACGCTAACAATGAGCGTACCTGGGTGAAATTCCACTTCCGCACCGAGCAGGGCGTCAAGAACTTCAGCAGCGACGACTCGGCCCAGATGAAGGCCCAGGATGCCGACTTTGCCCAGCACGACCTGGTAGCGGCCATCGACAACGGTAATTTTCCCCGTTGGAAGATGTTCATCCAGACCATGACCCAGGAGCAGGCCCGCACCTTCCGCTGGAACCCCTTCGATTTGACCAAAGTGTGGCCCCAGGGCGAATTTCCGCTGCAGGAAGTAGGCGTAATGGAACTCAACGAAGTGCCCGTCAACTACCACGCCCACGTCGAGCAGGCCGCTTTTGCCCCGGCCCACGTGGTGGACGGCATCGGCTACTCGCCCGATAAAATGCTGCAGGGCCGCCTCTTGGGCTACCCCGACGCGCAACGCTACCGCCTCGGGGCCAACTACGAGCATCTGCCCGTGAATGCCTGCCCCTACGGCTTCAGCAACTACCAGCGCGACGGCCAGATGGCCCTCGGCGACAACGGCGGCCCCGGCCCCAACTACTTCCCCAACTCCTTCGATGGCCCGATGGAAGACAAGACTGTAGGGGAACCCGCCGAACTGCTCGACGGCCTCTACGCTGACCGGTTCGACCGCAACGAAGGCCCCGGCGACAACGACCACTACACCCAGCCCGGCAACCTGTTCCGCCTGCTCGATGCCCAGGCCCAGCGCAACCTCATCGACAACATCGTGGGCTCGATGAGCGGCATCAGCGGCCCGAAAAAGGACCTGATCATTCAGCGCCAGCTCTGCCACTGGTTCCGCGCCGACATCCGCCTGGGCATGGCCATTGCCAAAGGCCTGGGCGTGGATGTGGAGATGCCCACGCAACACGTAGCAGCCGCTACGGTTTAGCTTACTACCTGACCTGCCTTTTTCTGCACAAACAGCCGGCTTCCGTAAGGAGGTCGGCTGTTTGGTTTTCATTACTTTCAGTTAATGAAGCAGGCAAACATCTTAACGTGGATTCAAAACTGGTACCTCTCGCAGTGTGATGGAGAGTGGGAGCATGAATACGGAGTCAAAATTGAGACGCTCGACAATCCTGGCTGGTGGGTTAGAATAGACCTGGCTTATACCGACTTGGAAGACATTCGCTTGGAAGTATCAGTTGGAGAATCAGCCGATGACTGGCACTACATCAAGGTAGTAGATAAAGTGTTTGACGCTTCAGGTGACCCAACCAAGCTTGAGTTTCTACTAAATGAGTTCCGAGCTTTGGCTGAATTTGGAGAAGAAGCTTTTCTTCACCAGCATACAAGCTCCCGCGTTATTCCTATTGCCGAGGGATTTACGCTAGACAGAGGCCTGCCAAAACCGATAGGCAAGCTTCTCGAGCAGCTCATAGAGGCAGAGGGCGTAACAGCGCAGACTATGCCAGATAGAGGGCGCGAGTTAGCGCACAGAATAAAGCCAGCCCTGGAAGAGCTTGCTCAAACATCAGACACCGACATGGACAGGCTCCTGATGCTGACTTACAACTACGGCTGGAATTATATTTATTCGAGACAAACCCTTCGATAAAACCTTACGCACCTACACCTCCACCTTTAGCGTGGCGGGCTGCTTGGTTACCTGGAACATTTCCCCGTGGGGCACGATGGTAATCTGGCCGTACTCCTGCAAGAGCTGGCGGTAGGCTTCGGATACTTTGCGGGGGTTCCGGTCGAGGTCGTAGAGGCCGCAGGCGTTGACTTTACCCACTTTCTGGCTCAGGCCTATGTCCCAGTCGACCTGGTCGATGAGGGAATACCAGGTGAAGCCCAGCACCGGAATGCCTTCTTCGCGCATCCGGAGAATATTGACCCACTGCTTCCAGAGCCAGGTGGGCGCATCGTGGGCGTCGAAGACGTTGGTTTCGGTGTGCATCACCGGCTTGCGGTAACGTAGGTAGTACTCGTGGGTGATGTTGTACCAGCCCAGCACGTCCACGCTGGTACACTCCTCGCCGTTGGGCAAGATGATTCGCTCGTTGCGGCCGTAGTAGTCGTTGCCCATCACCTGGTAGCCCGGCGGCTCACCGGCCATAAACCAGTCGTACTCCTCACGAGTCATCCCGTTGTCGTAGAGATAATTGAGCACGTCGGCGTCGGGGTGGTGGGCGTAGAGCAAATCCAGGGACAGGAAACGCAGCTTGTTTTCCAGCTTGATCCGGGCGCAGGGGTTGGCGCGCAGCTCGTGGATGTACTCGGCCGACTCGCTTTGCACAATGATGCAGTCGGGCCTCACCTGGGCAATCTGCTGGTTGGCCATGATGCTGGCGGCCACAATGTGCTTCATGGCCGTCACGAAGGCCTGGTCGGAGCGCAGCTGCTCGTTCCAGATGCCGTCCTTGGCGCTCATGCGGGCCGTCACGAAAATCTCGTTGATGGGCGTGTAGTACCGCACCCAGGGGTAGCGCCGGGCCACGGCTTCGGCGTATTCGGCAAAGTACACCGGCAGCTCGGGGTTCTGGAAGTTGCCGAGCCAGTCGGGCAGGCCGAAGTGCAGCAGGTCCAGAATCGGGGTGATGTCCAGGCGCTGCATCTCGGCCATTACCTGGTCGGCAAACTCCCAGTCGTACTGGCCCGGCCCTTTATGAATGCGGTAGTAGGGCAATCCGTAGCGCAACACCTTCAGGCCCATGTCTTTTACCAGGGCCAAATCCTCTTTCCACCGGTCGTAGTGCCCGCACTCGGCCAGCAGGTCGCGCCGGGTTTTGCCATTGTCGATGGTGGGATAGGAGCACTCGATGCCGGTGGCAAACATGAAGTTGCCGGGCTCTCCGGTAGGCAGGCCGCTGCCGTCGCGCCCCCCGGCTCCGCCGTATTCGTCGCCGGCATAGTTGCCTTCCCCGAACCGGGCTTTGATATGCTTTAAAAAGTCTTTCGCCATACGATGCTGGTTGACCAAAGCTTCCTGACAGAAGCAAGGACGGGGAAGTATTGACTCTGGTAGCTGATAAGGGCTAGGTAAATAATCTGTTGAGCCAGAGTTTGTTTGCGTTAGGGGTCATTGTTTGCTAAAACAACGCCGGTCTACCACCTTGCTCTTCGGGCACTGCTCGGGATATAAGACGCTCGGCCTACTTCTGGTTTTCCAGGAATTTGTCGGCGGTGCGCAGGGCCAGGGCCATGATAGTCAGGGCGGGATTCACGCTCAGGGCGCTGGGGAACACCGAGTTGTCGCAGATGTAGAGGTTGGGCACGTCGAAAGCTTTGCCGTTGGCATCCACCACGGCGTCGTCGCCCGAAAGGCCCATGCGGGCCGTGCCGATGACGTGAGCCGAGCGGGGAAAAGCCCAGATATCGGTGGCGCCGGCGGCTTCCCAGATCTGCCGCATCAGCTTTTCGGCGTGGGCGTTCATCCGGATTTCGTTTTCGTGGTTGGTGAAGTGCAACCGGGGCTTGGGCAGGCCGCGGGCGTCTTTTTCCTCGGCCAGTTCCAGGAAGTTGTCGGCGTGGGGCAGACAGTCGCCCAGGATGTTGATGCCGGCAATGTGGTTGTACTGCTGCATGTATTGGCGCAGCGGCTCACCCCATAGTTTACGCCCCCGGGCCACCTGTCCGGCAAACGTGACAGGCATGATGCCTATGCTTTGCAGCAAGTAGCCACCGGCAAAATCGGCATCCTTGGGGCGGAAGGTATCCTGGGAAATCAACGAGCCGGGAATGCCCTTGAAGGGCCGGACTTCCTCGGCAAAGGTGCCGAAGACCTGCACGCCGGGGTGGGCCATAAAGTTGCGCCCCACGTGCCCGCTGCTCAAGGCCAATTCGTTGAGCAAAAGCAGCCGCGGCGTTTCGACGGCGCCGGCGCACAGAAACAGGTGGCGGCAGCGCAGGCGCTGCTCTACTCCATTCTGCTGATAGATAACGCCGGTGATTTTGCCCGTGTCGTCCCGCTCGATTTCCGTCACGTAACAGCCGGGCCGGATGTCGGCACCATAAGCGGCGGCCAGGGGCAGAAAGGTCACGTCCATACTGGCCTTGGCCCCGGTGCTGCAGCCGGCCTGGCAGAAGCCCCGGTTGGTGCAGGCCTCGCGCCAGCCTACGCCTTCCTGGTAATAGCGTGCCGACAGCGCTGCGTTGGCCGCCGGCGACGTCCTGATTCCCAGCGCCTCACAGCCCCGCTGCATGAGTTGGGCGGCGCCGTTCAGCGGCAGCGGAGCCAGCGGGTAGCCTTTGCGGCGGGCCGGCCCCCACGGATACGGCGTCGGGCCTGAAATACCCAGAAATTGCTCTAGTTCCTCGAAGTAGGGTTCCAGCTCCTCGTAGCCGAAGGGCCAGTCCTGACCCACGCCAAAGTCGCGGTGCAGGTGCAGGTCTTCGGGCTGAGGGCGTGGGGTGTAGGCCGTGTAGTGCAGCGTAGAGCCGCCGACACCGGTACCCGAGTTATTCTTGCCGAAGGCCACCGGGTCGTGGCCGGCCGAGAGCCGCTCGTCGTTCCAGAACAGAAATTCCTGGGCTTTTTCATCGGTGGCAAAGTCCTTTTTCGGGTCGTGCCAGGGGCCGGCCTCCAGGGCCACCACCTTCAGGCCGGCCATAGCCAGGCGGGCCAGCAGCGGCGCCCCACCGGCCCCAGTCCCGATGACAATACAATCCACGGTTTCGGCGGGCAGCGGAATTTCCAGGGGCGCGGGTTCGGGCACGATGGGCCTTTCGACCATCGGGGCATCGGCCAGCAGGCTTTGGAGCAGCGGATCCTGAATTTCCGGCTTAACGGGGTTCAGAATGCCTTCTTCCAAGGTTTCTTCGTCGGGCATAAACGGTGAATGAGTGAATGAGTGAGATAGTGAATGCTTGAATTAGTAGATGAGTGAGTTGTTCTGTTGCCGCAAGGCTGCGCCAGCCGAAAATCCACTTCACTCATTCACTCAATCACTCATTCACCGCTGGCTCCCGGTCTTCTTTTTGGTTGAGGGTGATTTTGCTCCAGCCGGGCACGTCGGCCATGCCCACGTAGCCGATTTCTTCCTGGGCCAGGGGGTGGGCGTAGTAGTTTTCGGTCAGTTCGGCCAGCAGCTCCTCGAAGAAGCGGTTAGCCGACAGCGTATCCCAGAGTGGGCCCGGCGCGGTTTCGTTTTGCACGGCTTGCAGTACAGCGTCCTGCTGCAGGCCCGTCAGCTCCTCAAACGGGGCCCCGAATATAACCCGGGCGCTTTCCCGGATGCCACCCAGCCCCAGGCGGTAGGCTTCCCGATCGGGAGGCAGCACGTCGTAGCGCCAGCCATCGGAGCCGCCCGTGAGCAGGCGCTGGTCGATAGCCGGGGCCAGCTCGATGGGCGAGTCCCGGTCGGGCTGGGGAAACAGGCGGGCCGCCACCATGCGCAGCAGCTCGTAGGTAGCCGCATCAAAAAACTGGGGCTCGTAGTCGGGCGCGTCGAGGCGGGCCTGCAGGGCCGTACGCGTGGCTTCGGTCACAAGGTCGGTGGCCAGCAGGGCACGTACGGTGCCTGCGGGGTAAGCAGAAGAAGCCATATCGGGAAGGAAAGCCATAAAAGATACGTTACTGACGAGCTAAGCGCCCGGAAGGTTATTGCCGTTGAGCTTCAGGGCACCTGTTTAACCGGCCCAGCGGGGTTTTGTCCGGCCAATTGATAAAATAATCAATGCGTTATGTGAATACAACCCGCTTACGCAAGCCGGGCTTAGCAGGTAAACCCCCTCCTACTCCGTGAACCGCCTATATAGCCCAAAAGCAACACTCCGCTGGGTTTTGTCTACCTTGAACAGGATTTAATACTCTCTGCCGAACCACACCTGTTGCGGATGAAACACCTTCTCTACTCACTGCTGGCCCTGGGGCTGGCGCACCCGGCGGCCGCCCAACTCAGCGGCCCCAAAACCATAGACCCGGCCGGCACGGGCCCCGACAACTACCCGTCCTTTACGGCCGCCATTACGGCCCTGAATGCCGGCGGCGTGAGTGCTGACGGCGTGCTGTTTCAGGTAAAAAGCGGGGCCGTCTTTACCGAAATTGTCCCAGCCATTACCGTCAGCGGTACGGCTACTGGCCGCATCATCTTCCTCAAGGACGGTACCGGCGCCAACCCCAGGCTGCAGGGCACCGGCACCGGTGCCACCGACGCCGGCCTGACCCTGGACGGGGCCGACTACGTGACCATCAATGGCATCGACGTAGCGGATGCGGCCACCAACACTACGGCCGCTCAGCAGCTGGAATACGGTTTCTGGCTGAAAAACGGGGCAACCAACAACCTGGTGCAGAACAGCACCGTGGACCTGAACCGGGCCAATGCCACCAAAACCTCCGGAGTGTTTTTGCAGGACGGCAACAACAACCTGAACCGGTTTCTGTCGAACACCATCCAGGACTGCTTCTACGGCTACAACTTCGACGCGGGCAGCACCAACTTCGACAACGGCAACGAAATCGGGATGCTGGCGGGTGGGGCGGCCAGCCGGGTGCTGACCATCGGCGCCGGCGCTGCCAACGTGCCCACGGGCATCGTATACGGCATTTACTTGCGCAGCCAGACGATGGCCAAAGTGGCTAATACCGAGGTTGCGGGGCTGACGGGCACCAGTTCGGTGTACGGTATCTACTCGACGGGCACTACTAATACCGTCGACATCTCCGACAACCGCGTGCACGCGCTGACGGCCACCAACAGCTCGGGCGCGGCCCAGGGCATTTACGTCAACAGCGGGGTGCTGCACACTATCTTCCGCAACTACACCTACGACATTGCCGCCACCGGCGCTACGGGCTTTGCCTCAGGCATGGACATCACGGCGGGCACGACCAACAACGTGTACAACAACTTCGTCTACGACATCCGGGCTCTGGCCAGCACGGCTGGCACCTCGGTGCGCGCCCTAAGTTTCCGGGGCGGCACCAACAACTACTGCTACCACAACACGGTAGTCCTGACCGGTGCGCCCACGGCCGCTACCAATAAGAGCGGGGCTTTCTTTGTATCGGGCACCACGCCGGTTGACTTACGCAACAATATCTTCGTCAACCTGATAACCCTGCCCAGCGGTGGCGGGGGTGTAGCGGCGGCCTTTTTCAAAAGTACTGCTGTGCTGACCAACTTAGCCGCGGCCTCGAACAACAACCTGTTCTATGCCGGCCCGCCCTCGGCCGAAAAGCCGATTTTCTATGGCGTCGCCACCACCCCGGCCGTCGACCAGACCCTGGCCCAGTACAAGCTGCGCGCCGCCCCGGCCGACCAGAGCGCCGTGACCGAGAACGTGCCCTTTATCAACCCGCTGACCGACCCGCATCTGCAGGCCGGAGCGGTTACCCAAGCCGAAAGCAGCGGCCAGAGCCTGGTAAACTCGCCGCTGCCCGTGCCCACCGACATCGATAACACCGCCCGCACCGTGGCCACTCCCGACCTGGGCGCCGATGAAGGCACCTTCCAGAGCGTAGACGTTTCGGGGCCCAGCATTGCTTACCAGCGCCTGCCTAACACGGCCAGCCCCGGCAACCGCAACTTGAGCGTGCTTATTTCTGACCCCAGCAGCGTGGCCTCCGGCACAGCTGGTCCGCGCCTGTACTACAAAAAGAAAACCGACGCCAACGTCTTTACCGAGCCCAACGATGCTACCGGCAACGGCTGGAAATGGGTAGCGCCCGGCGCGGCCTCCGGTGACAGCTACACCTTCACCCTCGACGTGACCAAGCTGCGCAGTGCGCCCGTCGCCGACGATTCTGTGCAGTACTTCTTGGTAGCTCAGGACCTGGCTGCTACCCCCAACGTGAGTGCCTCGCCCGGGGCTGGCTTTGCCGCTACTTCGGTGGCTAGCATTACCAGCGCCCCCACTAAGCCACATGCTTACCGCATACTGGGTTTGCTCAGCGGCATCAAAACCGTGGGCACTGCCGCTACTGCCGATTATCCCACGCTCACCGCGGCCGTAGCTGATTTGAACACCAAGGAGCTGGGCGGCCCCCTGACGCTGGTGCTGCAGGACGCTACTTACCCCACCGAAACCTACCCCCTGACGCTGAGCGCTAACCCCGGCAGCAGCAGCGCCAACTCGATTACCATTCGGCCCGCCAGCCTGCGCGCCGTAACGCTGAGTGCCAACGCCCCTAGCCCGCTCTTTATCATTGATGCCAGCTACGTGACCCTGGAGGGCACATCGGCCGTCGGCAACAGTGGCAGCCTCGCGCTGACCAACGCCGGCACGGTCGCCAGCAGCAGCGGGGTATTCGTGACGGGCCGCGACGTGACCCTGCGTGGCCTCAGCATTCAGGGCAGCAGCTCGGCTACGGCCTACGGCGTGGCTTTCAGCGGCGCTACCAACGGCACCGTACGGGGCTGCACCATCACCCGTACCAATACCGGCATTCAGGCCCAGGCCAACTGCGTCAACTTCACCGCCGCCGGCAATACCATCGGCAGCAGCACCGCCGCCGACAAGATTGGCACCAGCGGCATCGTGATTACGGCTACCCAGGGCTTTGCACTCACTGGCAACACCGTTGCCGGCGTGACGCGGGCCGCGAGCCCCTCCGTGGCCGGCATCGTGGTGGGCACTACGTCGGTTGATGGCGTTATTGCCTCCAACCAGATTCGGGACATCGTACACACCGGCACCGGCACTTCCGGCACCTACGGGGCCTACGGCATCCGCTTGTCGGCCTCTGGCGCAGCTGCCAACGTGTCCGTGGTGAACAACATGATTTCGGGCATTCTGAGCGCCGGCGACGACGGGGTTTCCTTTACGCCCCAGGGCGTGTACATAAGCACCGGCGGAGGCTATAAACTGGTTTTCAATACGATTCGCCTCACCGGCAACGTGATTTCGGGTACCACGCCCATCA
Source organism: Hymenobacter cellulosivorans (assembly GCF_022919135.1). NCBI lineage: Bacteria > Pseudomonadati > Bacteroidota > Cytophagia > Cytophagales > Hymenobacteraceae > Hymenobacter > Hymenobacter cellulosivorans. Next base: position 862,612 of record NZ_CP095049.1, read on the forward strand.
CCGGCGCCGTTACCATTGCCAGCACCGTAAGCGACGTAACGCTGGTCAACAACATCCTGGTAAACCAGCAGACAGCCACGCCCAGCGGGGGCCGTACCTACGCCGTGTACGCGGCCGGTACCACTTCGCCCTTCACCCTGATTGACAACAACGCTTACTCGGTGCAAGGCACTACGGCCAAGCTGGCTTACCTCAACGGGGCTGAGCACACCACGCTGGCCGCCCTGCGGGCCGTCACTACCCAAGACGCGAACAGCCTGCTGGCCAACCCGGTCTTCAGCCTGACCACGGCCGGCGACCTGCACCTGGTAACGGACGCCAACTGCAACCTCGACGGCAAAGCCCGCCCCGTAGCCAGCGTGACGGCCGACATCGACAACAACGTGCGCAACACGAGCACGCCCGACATCGGGGCCGATGAATTTGCGGCTACGGCCCGCGTGGCTCCCACGGCTCCCAACAAATTCGGTGTGCAAAACCAGGCCATCCCCAGCCTGACGGCCACCACCGCCGCGGGTGGTACGGCCGTGTGGTATAATGATGCCGCCCTGACCCAGCGTCTGTTTGCCGGCCCCAGCTACGCCACCGGCCGCACGACTATGGGCACCTATACCTACTACGTGGTTGATTCGCTGAATGCCTGTGTGAGCCCGGCTACTTCCGTACGCCTCACCATCGTGGGTCCCGACGCTACCGTAGCGGCCCTGCGCGACCTGAACGTTTCGTGCTTTCCCAACCCCGCCCACGGCCTGGTGACGCTGCGGGTAGAGGGCCCGGCCCGCACGATTTCGGCTGAGCTACTCGACGCCCTGGGCCGCCCGGTGCTAACCCAGCAGGTGCGCCACGATGCTCCCGCCACCCAGCACCCGCTCAAGCTGCAGGGCCTGGCCAAAGGCATCTATCTGCTCCGCCTCACCACTGAAGGCCAAACCACCGGCCGCCGGATTGTGGTAGAGTAACCGCAGCGTAAGGTTTTCATCAAACAAAGGCGGCGCTTCCGGTTCGGAAGCGCCGCCTTTGTTTGATAAGCCTTCTCTTATTTCATCCTACGCAAAGCGTATGTCAAATGAAGGATGACACAGATTCAACAACGACGCAGTCAAGATTCCTCGCTCTGCTTGGAATCACGCTCGGCTGTTGCTACCTACTGGTCGCTGGAGAGCTTGCCGCCGGTGACGTGCACCAGACTGCCGGTCATGAAGGAGCCGTCCTGGGAAGCCAGCAGCACGTAAGCTGGGGCCAGTTCCTCGGGCTGACCGGGCCGCTGCAAAGCCACTTCGTAGCCAAACTTCTCGATTTCCTCGGCGGGCATGGTAGCCGGAATGTTGGGCGTCCAGACCGGGCCGGGCACCACACAGTTGACCCGGATGTTCCGCTCGCCCAGGTGAGTGGCCAGGCTCTTAGTGAAGGCGTGAATGGCTGATTTGGTAGCGGTGTAATCAATCAGCAGTGGGTTGCCGGTGAGGCCCACGATGCTGCCGGTGTTGATGATAGAGTCGCCGGCCTGCAGGTGGGGCAACGCCGATTGGGCCATCCAGATATAGCCCAGGATGTTGGTATCGAAGGTGCGCCGGATCTGTTCCTCGGGAATGTCTTCGAACTTCTCCTGGGCCATTTGGAAGGCGGCATTGTTAACCAGAATATTAAGCCCCCCCAGCTCAGCCAGGGTGCGGCGTACGGCCTGCCGGCACTGTTCCGGGTCGCGTACGTCGAGCTTGAGCAGAATGCAGCGGCGCTTACGCTTTTCCACCTGGCGCTTAGTTTCCTCGGCGTCCACGTCGTTTTCGTTGTAGAGCACGGCCACGTCGGCGCCTTCCAGGGCAAAGGCAATGGCTACGGCCCGCCCGATGCCAGAATCGGCGCCGGTGATGAGGGCAATTTTACCTTCCAGCTTGCCGGCGGCTTTGTAGTTGGCAAAGTCGGTGTCGGGCTGCTGCTGCATATCGGCCTGCTTGGCCGGGTAGGGCAGCTTTTCAGCTTTCATGTCCTTGGCCGTGGGGCGTTTTTCGGGCTTGGGCGCGGCGGTTTTCTTTGGGGCAGGGGCTTTGGCGGTGGCCGGTGCTTTTTTGGCAGCCATAGTGCAGAGCATAAGGAGTTAGAGCTTAGACTTACGTAAAACCGGCCGAATGGTCGAGTTACGCCCCCAGCCTTGCGCTCTGCCTCGGTTGCAGGCCCCACCGAATCCGGATACTTTTGCCGGGTTGGCTTCAGGCTGTAGTGTCGCGCGGCTGCTTCTTTCATCACCTTGCCCATGACTCAGAAAGTTTCCTGGCCGCTGCTCAACCGCCTGGCTTTCGGGCTGGCCGTGCTGCTGCGCTGGGCCCACGAGCTGGCTATGCCCCAGCTCACGCGCGACATGCAGACCCAAACGGAAAGCGCCGTGAACCTGCTGCGGGGCCACGGCGTGAGCGTGGCGCGCGTGAATTGGCAAGACCTTTCCCAGCCCATTTTCGAGCCCCTGAACCTGTGGCCGCCCGGCTACGCCTGGCTGATGGCCGGTTTGCTGCAGATTTCGCCGAGCGTGCTGCTGGCTACCCAGCTCATGCACTGGGCGGGGCTGTTGGGTTTGCTGCTGGCCTGGTGGTATCTGCTCAAGCCCTTGCGCCCCAGCATGGTACCGTGGGCCCCGGCGGCCTTTTTCCTGTTCTGGGGCCTAAGCAATGCGCCGTTTCACCTGCTCTTCGGCACCGATCTGCTGGCGTTGGCACCTTACTGCGGCGGCCTGGCCCTGCTGCTCCACCTGCTCACCCGACCGGCGGCAGTTCGGCGGCAGTCGGCCGGCTACGCCGCGGCCCTGGCTATGAGCAGCCTGGGGTTTGCGGCCTGTTTAATGCGGTTTGCCTACTACCCCCTGGCTTTTTTCTTGCCGCTGGCCCTGCTGCTGTTTGGCTGGCGCTGGCGCCCTCCGCTGCGCCGCCCGGCCCTGGCAGCTTTGCTATGGCTGACGCTGCTGGTAGCCAGCCTGGTACTCTACCAAGCCCGTGTGGCCGGCGACGCGTACTACCTGACTCAGTTTTACACCCAACTAGCCACTGAGCCTGCCAACCGCGCCACGCTGGGCCTCTATTGGCATCATCTGCGTCTGTTCGACCCGGTTTTTTACCACAGTCTCTTTTCCAACGAGCTGGACTTCAGCCGCCTGCCCCAGGGCCAGCTGGTACGAATGGGTGCCGTGTGGCTGGTTTCGGGCCTGGTGACGGTGCTGCTGGCCGTTGGGCTAAGCCGGGAGTGGCGGGCCGCTCGGCACCGGGGCCGAATCTGGCCCACGCGTCGCCTGCTGTTTTACGCTCTAGCCCTGGCTACGGCGCTGCTTAGCGCGGGGCTGCTGGTGGCCTTTTCGCTGCGTTACCCGGCCGCGCTGGTCGGCTGGTTTGCGAATGCCTACTGGACGTACGTGGCCGACACGCGGTATTTTCTGCCGGTATTCATCAGCATCTCGGCGGTAGTACTGGTGTTGGTGCTGGCCCGTCCACCCCGGCTGCCGGCGCCGGTGCGGCTGCTGGGGCTGAGCGTGCTGGGCGCTTCGTTGCTGTTGTCGCTTGTCACCCGCGACCGGCGTACAATCCAGCTTGTGTTTCAGCAACCTAACTTTTCCATCGACAAAGTGCCCGGCCAGCCCGCCGACGTGCGCCGCCTCGACTCGCTGCTGCGTACTGCCGGGGCGGGGCAACCGGTGCTGTTTGGGCGCAACTACTACAACAAGCGCGTAGAAATAGCGGCCCGACTGGCCGGCCACCTCATCCTCGACGCCGACTCGCTGTTTGCTCACCAGCCTTTGCGCACCAGCCGGCCCGTGCTGATGTTGTTCGATTTGAACCCGAACGCCCCGGCTAGTCCGGCCGTGGTGGAGTTTCTGCGCCAGCACCGGGCCCAGCCCCAGCTCGGACTGCCAACCCTGGGTGCCCAGATTTTGCGCCTGGAAATCCGGCCGAAAAGCCCGTAGCGGCTCAGGGTATAGCCATACAAAAAGCCCGGCTGCATCACGCAGCCGGGCTTTTTGCAAAACGCGGATTAGTCCTGAGAACTACTGGCCTACACCGGTTGGGGCCTCGGCCATCGTGGGGTAGTCGATGTAGCCGTCGTCGTCGCCGGCGTAGAATTTGGCCGGCTCGGGCGTGTTCAGGGCCGCGCCCTGCTCGAAGCGCTCTACCAAGTCGGGGTTGGCAATGAAGGGCACACCGAAGGCAATCAGGTCGGCCTCGTTGTTGGCCAGCGCCTTCTCGGCCGTTTCGTGGGTATAGCCGCCGTTCAGGATAAAGGGACCGGTGAAGATCTTGCGCAGGTGAGCCGCTACCAGCTCCTGGCCGGGCTGCGGGGCCATGGGGTGGCCGGGCAGGGCCTCAATCACGTGCAGGTAAGCAAGGCCCAGCTTATTGAGCTGCTCGGCTACGTAGCTGAACGTTTTTACGCGGTCCGAGTCGTTGATGCCGCCCATGGTGCCCGTGGGCGAAAGGCGAATACCGACCCGGTCGGCGCCGAAGACCTCGGCGGCGGCCTGCACTACTTCCAGGGCAAATCGGGCGCGGTTTTCCACGCTGCCGCCGTACTCGTCGGTGCGCTGGTTGGAGCCATCCTGAATGAACTGGTCGACCAGATAGCCGTTGGCGCCGTGAATTTCCACGCCGTCGAAGCCGGCTTCCTTGGCGTTGGCAGCGGCTTTGCGGAAGTCTTCTACCACGGCTTTCACCTCGGCCGTTTCCAGGGCCCGGGGCGTCGGAATTTCCTGCATCCCATTGATGGTGTAAGCCTGCACGCCGGTGGGCTGCACGGCCGACGGAGCTACGGGCAGCTCACCGTTGTGGAAATCGGGGTGGGAAATGCGGCCCACGTGCCAGAGCTGAATGAAAATCCGGCCCCCGGCGGCGTGCACGGCGTCGGTTACCTTGCGCCAGCCCGCTACTTGGGCTTCGGAATAGATACCGGGCGTGAAGATATAGCCCACGCCCTGGGGCGAAACCTGGGAGCCTTCACTGATGATAAGGCCGGCCGAGGCACGCTGCTCATAGTAGGTCACCGTCGAGTCGGTGGGCACGTTGCCTTCATTTTTGGCCCGGCTGCGGGTCATAGGCGCCATTACCAGGCGGTTGGGCAGCGTGAGGGCACCCATCTGGAAGGGCGAGAAGAGGTTGGAATCTTGGCTCATGGTTGAGAATCGTAACGTCGGAATACAGGAACCGGCGCTTAGGGCCGGCTGGTTGACGCTTCCAAACCAATGTAGCTACATAAATGTTTTCAGCCCTCCCTTTTATTGCTGCTTACTGCACTACAATTTCCACCCGCCGGTTGCGGGGCCGTTGCTGCGGGTCGCGGTTATCGGCCACGGGTCGGGTGCCGCCATAGCCCCGGGCCGTGAGCCGCACCGAGTCGATGCCCTGCTGCACTAAATAGCGACGCACCACCTGGGCCCGCTGCTCGGAGAGAAGCAGGTTTTTAGCTGGTTCGCCCACGTTGTCGGTGTGGCCCGCTATTTCCAGGCGCAGCGCAGGCTCGGCTTGTAGCTTTTTTGCCAACGCATTCAGCGCTGGGCGGGAAGTGGGCAGCAGGGTGGCCGTGCTCTGGGTGAAATACAGGTTGGATAGCGTGACGGCCGCGCCTTTGCTCAACGCACTCAGGTCGGGCAGCTCAGTTACCGGCGCGGCTACCCGAACGGCCAACGGCTTGGGCGCAGCTACCACCGGCCGAACTGGCCGGACCGCGGCCACCGTGGGCTTCGGCCCAGCCACCGGAACCTTCGCCGGCTTGACGGCCACGACAACGGGTTCGGGTAGCGGCCGGGGCAGCTCGGGATACAAATACTGCTTGGGAATCACTGTCAACTTGGCCCGGTCCTTCGCCGCAAAGGCTGCTTCCAGCGTGGCAGGGTTGCCCAAGGCCGTCGGCCGCGCCCACGACAGCACCGCCCCCGACACGCCCTGCACATTCTTGTAAGCCAGATCAATCTGGTAAAAATAGCCCGCTTCCAGCTGGTAGACCATGTCTACCGGAATAGGAGGCTTGCGGGAGCCAAAATACGCCGGCTCGTACTTTTCCATACTCAGCACGTCGTCGCCGGCAAAGCGTACGTCGGTGGCATCGTCCCACTCGGTATGCAGCACGTAGATTCCCGATTCGGGGCGTAGACGTAGCCCGTCCAGCGCACCGAAAAGCCCTGCCCGGGTGCGCCCGGCGCGGGCGGAGCTCCTTTCCAGGTCACGTTTACCACCGGCTCTACCCGACTGTGCACTGCCGCTCCGCGCACTGAACCCGCGTAATACGTAGCCTGCAGCCCGATGCCGCCCGGCAGCTTGCCGGCCACCGTCACGCCCCGGCTCGGCTTCACGGCCGTAGCGGTGGCAGGGACTGTTTTGCCTGGTGGAGCCGATATAATACGAATGGTGCCTTCCGTCGAAGCTGCTTTCGACGGGGCCACAAAGGGCTCGGCCGTGACGGGCAGATTTACATATAGGCTTTGGGTTGGTACCGGCACCGGTTCGGCCGTAGAGCCCGGCAGTTGCCAGGCCAGCAAGGCCTTGGTATCCCGCTCCACCTGATAATATTCCACCCGCACCGAGTAGTAGCGGCCAGCCGTGAGCTTCATTTGGGCAGTAAACCGGGTAATGGGCTGGTCGACCCAGGAATCCAGGATCTGGCGGCCCCCGACCCACACCCGCATGCCGTCATCAGTGGCCATGGTGAAGGTATAAACCCCGGTTTTAGGAGCCAGAATGTAGCCCGTCCAGCGCGCCGAAAACCAGGTACTGGGTACGCCCGGCCCCGGCGACACAAAGAACTTAATAGGCTGGCCGGGGCCGTTTTGCCGTCGGCTCCAGTCGAAGTTGACGGCAGGGTCCTTGCGGGTCAAAACCAGCTTTTCGAAGTTTTTACCCTCGTAATATTGCCCACGCAGCCCGTGTTCGGCGGGCGTGGCGGCGGTTTGGGCCCATAGCCCCCAGCCGGGCAGCAGCAGTAAGGTTATAAGAATCGCGAGGCGTAAGCGTGGCAGCATAGAGTAAGGAAGTGTTGGGACGATAAGGTAATAACCAGCCGGATGAGGGCGCAGAGCTAACGAAGCTGCACCGCACAAAATTGGATTCCGGAATTTCCCGCTGTATCTTCGCTTTGTTACTTATCCAGAAAGACCGAGGGATTGGGCCCGACGACGTCTTAGCAACCTGAAATAAAACAAGGTGCTAACTCCCATTCTAGAGCCTCGGCTGTGGAAGAAGATAAGAACAGGACGCGCCCCTGCGCGGCTCTTTCTGGATAGGCACTTTTTCGCCGCTAGTTTCCTTAACTGAGCCGATATGCAACCAGCCACGCTCCGCCGCCCCGACTCCCCGCTTTACGATATTCTCCAGCAGCGCATCCTTGTGCTCGATGGCGCCATGGGCACCATGATTCAGCGCCACACGCTGGACGAGGCTGACTTCCGTGGCACCCGTTTCGTGGACCACCCCAAGCCCCTGCGCGGCAACAACGACCTGCTCAGCCTGACCCGCCCCGACATCATCCGGGGTATTCACGCCGACTACTTCGCGGCCGGGGCCGACATGGTGGAAACCAACACCTTCAGTGGCACCACCATTGCCCAGGCCGACTACGGGCTGGAGCATATCGTGTATGAGCTCAACTATGAGTCGGCGCGCATTGCCAAGGAAGTAGCCGACGAGTTTACGGCCCAGAATCCCGCCAAGCCCCGCTTCGTGGCCGGTGCTATCGGACCCACGAACCGTACGGCCTCCTTGTCGCCCGACGTGAACCGGCCCGGCTTCCGCGCCGTGACCTTCGACGAGCTAGCCACGGCCTACCTGGAGCAGGTGCGCGGCTTGGTAGAAGGGGGCTCCGATACGCTGCTCATCGAAACCATCTTCGACACGCTCAACGCCAAGGCCGCTTTGTTTGCGGTGCAGAAGTTCTTCGACGAGGGCGGCAAAGTCGTGCCGGTCATGATTTCGGGTACCATCACCGATGCCTCGGGCCGCACGCTGAGCGGGCAGACGGTGGAGGCGTTCTGGAACTCTATCAGCCACCTGCCGCTGCTGAGCGTAGGTTTGAACTGCGCTTTGGGCGCCGACCAGCTCCAGGTGTACGTGAAAGAGCTGAGCCGTATTGCCGACGTGCACATTTCGGCCTACCCCAACGCCGGCCTGCCCAACGCCTTCGGCGGCTACGACGAGTCGGCCCAGGAATTCGCGGCCGTGGTGGAAAACTACCTCAAGGACGGCATCGTGACGGTGGCCGGCGGTTGTTGCGGCACCACCCCCCAGCACATTGCCGAGCTGGCTAAGCTGGCCGAGAAGTATCCGCCCCGCCAGCTCCACCCCGTCCCCCAGGCTACCCGCCTGGCTGGCCTGGAGCCCTTCGGCATTTATCCTGATTCGCTGTTTGTCAACGTGGGGGAGCGGTGCAACGTGACCGGCTCCCGGGCCTTTGCCCGCCTCATCCGCACCGGCGCCTACGAGCAGGCCCTGCAGGTAGCCCGCGACCAGGTGGAGGGCGGCGCCCAGGTCCTCGACGTGAACATGGACGAAGGCATGCTCGACTCGGAGCAGGCCATGACGACGTTTCTGAACCTGATTGCCTCCGAGCCCGACATTTCCCGGGTGCCGGTCATGATTGACTCCTCGAAGTGGAGCGTGCTCGAAGCCGGCCTCAAGTGCGTGCAGGGCAAGAGCATCGTCAACTCGATTTCCTTGAAGGAAGGCGAGGAAGTATTCAGGGAGCGGGCCCGCACCGTGCGCGCCTACGGGGCCGCCATGGTGGTCATGGCCTTCGACGAAAACGGCCAGGCCGACTCCTTCGAGAAGCGCATCGAAATCTGTAAGCGCAGCTACGACATTCTGGTCAATGAAGTCGGCTTCCCGGCCCAGGACATCATTTTCGACCCCAACATCCTGACTGTGGGCACCGGCATGGAAGAACACCGCAACTACGCGCTGGACTTCATCGAGGCCATTCGCTGGATCAAGCAGAACCTGCCCGGCGCTCTGACTTCCGGGGGCGTGTCGAACATCAGCTTCAGCTTCCGCGGCAACGACGTGGTGCGCGAGGCCATGCACTCGGCCTTCCTCTACCACGCCATCCGAGCTGGCCTCGACATGGGCATCGTCAACCCCAGCCAATTGGCCGTGTACGACGAAGTACCCAAGGACCTGCTCGAGCTGGTGGAAGACGTGCTGCTCAACCGCCGCCCTGATGCCACCGAGCGCCTCGTCGAGTTTGCTGACACCGTCAAGCAGAAAGACAAAACCGAAGTGGTAGCCGACGCCTGGCGCAGTCTGCCAGTAGCCGAGCGGCTGCAACACGCTTTGGTTAAAGGCATTACCGAATTTATCGACCAGGACACCGAGGAGGTACGCCAGCAGGTTAGCCGCCCCCTGGAAGTCATCGAAGGCCCGCTGATGGCCGGTATGAACGTGGTAGGTGACCTGTTTGGGGCTGGCAAAATGTTCCTGCCCCAGGTGGTAAAATCGGCCCGGGTGATGAAAAAGGCCGTGGCCTACCTGGAACCTTACCTATTGGCCGACAAGCAAGGCTCGGAACGGCAGACGGCGGGTAAAATCCTGCTGGCTACGGTAAAAGGCGACGTGCATGACATCGGCAAGAACATCGTGGGTGTGGTGCTGGCCTGCAACAACTTCGACATCGTGGACCTGGGCGTGATGGTGCCCCTGGAGCGGATTCTAGACGAGGCCGTCAAGCAGCAGGTCGACGTTATCGGCCTCAGCGGTTTGATTACGCCCTCGCTGGATGAAATGGTGTACGTGGCCCAGGAAATGGAAAAGCGCGGCCTCAAGACCCCACTGCTCATCGGCGGTGCCACTACCTCCCGCCTGCACGCGGCGGTGAAGATTGCGCCCAACTACTCGGGACCTGTGGTGCACGTGCACGACGCCTCCCGCTCGGTGGGCGTGGCCGCCAGCCTGCTCGGCTCCAGCCACGAAACCTACGCCCGCGCCGTCCACGACGAGTACACGACCCTGCGTAACGACTACGCCGGCCGGCAGCGCGAGAAAAACTACCTGCCCATCGAATCGGCCCGGGCCAACGGCTTCAAATCGGACTGGGACGAGGTGGCTATTACCAAGCCCACTTTCCTGGGCACTAAGGTCCTCGACAACTACCCCCTGGCCGAGCTGGCTGAGTACATCGACTGGACGCCCTTCTTTCACACCTGGGAGCTGAGAGGCCGTTACCCGCGCATTCTGGAAGACGAAAGCCTGGGGGAAGCCGCCACTAAACTCTTCGCCGATGCCCAGGCCATGCTCCAGAAAGTCATTGCCGAAAACCTGCTCACGGCCCGGGCCGTGGTCGGCTTCTGGCCCGCCAACACCGTCGACTACGACACGATTGAAGTGTATACCGACGAGCAGCGCAACACCCTGACTACCGAGTTCTTCACCTTGCGCCAGCAGGGCGAAAAAGGCCCCGGCATCCCCAACATTGCCTTCTCCGACTTCCTGGCCCCCAAAGAATCGGGCCGGGCAGACTACCTCGGCGGCTTTGCCGTCACGGCCGGGCTGGGTATCGAGAAGCTCATCGAGCAGTTTGAGGCCGACCACGACGACTACTCGGTCATCATGATTAAGGCCCTGGCCGACCGGTTGGCCGAAGCCTTTGCCGAGCGGCTGCACCAGCGGGTGCGGGAAGAGTTCTGGGGCTATGCCTCCGACGAAAAGCTCAGCAACGACGACCTGATTCAGGAGAAGTATCGCGGGGTGCGGCCCGCGCCCGGCTACCCCGGCTGCCCCGACCACACCGAGAAAATCACCCTGTTCGAGCTTCTCGACGCCGAAAACCAAACCAACATCCGGCTGACCGAAAACCTGGCCATGTACCCGGCTTCCTCGGTCAGCGGCCTATACTACGCCCACCCCGAGTCGCGCTACTTCGGCCTGGGCAAAATCGGGCGCGACCAGGTCGAAGACATTGCCCGCCGCAAAAACATGCCGGTGCCGGAGCTGGAGCGGTGGTTGTCGCCCAACCTGAACTACGACCCCACTGCCGTGCCCGTCACGGCGCTGTAAGCACGAGTAAAAGAAAGAACATCATTTCGAGCAAAGCCGAGAAATCTTGCGTGGCGTCGTCTGGTCTGATTACTACTCAGACATCAGCACGCGAGATTCCTCGACTTCGCTTGAAATGACAACGATTTCGTTTTGTCTTCCCCCAAAGTAAGGCGAGCTACATACACCACTGCCATGACCCGCGCAGCTTAGCTGCGCGCTTTATATGAAAGTAACCGAACACCTGTCCCGCGCCAACGGCAAAACGCTGTTTTCCTTCGAAGTCCTGCCGCCCAAGAAGGGGGAAAATATCCACACACTCTTCTCTAACATCGAGCCCCTGCTGGAATTCAAGCCGCCGTTTATCGATGTGACCTACCACCGCGAGGAATACGTGTACCGCCAGCATCCCAACGGTTTGCTGGAAAAGAAAACCGTGCGCCGCCGCCCCGGCACGGTCGGTATCTGCGCGGCCATCAAAAACCGCTTCGACGTCGACACCGTGCCCCACCTGATCTGCGGGGGTTTCTCGAAAGAGGAAACCGAAAACGCCCTGATTGACCTGCACTTCCTGGGCATCGACAACGTGCTGGCCCTGCGCGGCGACCCAATTAAGAGCGAAGGCCACTTCAAGCCCGAGCCCGACGGCCACGCCTACGCCTGCGACCTGATTGGGCAGGTTTCCAACCTCAACAAGGGCGAATACCTGGACGAGGAACAGGACGATACCTGGGCTACCGACTTCTGCATCGGGACGGCCGGCTACCCCGAAAAGCACTTTGAGGCCCCCAACTACGGGGCCGACCTGCGCTACCTCAAGCACAAGGTAGACCGGGGTGCCGAGTACATCGTGACCCAGATGTTTTTCGACAACGAGCAGTACTTCAACTTCGAGAAGCGCTGCCGGGAGGCCGGTATCAACGTGCCCATTATTCCTGGCCTCAAACCCCTGACGACCAAGGGCCAGCTCACGATGCTACCCCGCTCCTTCTACCTCAACATCCCGGAGGAGCTGGCCGAAGCTGTGCATCAGGCCCCCGACAACGAAGCCGCCCGGAACATCGGCATTGAGTGGTGCATCAACCAAAGCAAGGAGCTGATGGCTCACGGCGTGCCCTGCCTGCACTACTACTCCATGGGCAAGTCCGAATCCATCCGCCGGGTAGCTGCGGCCCTGTTTTAACAGATGAAATGGTGAACTTGTGAAATCGTGAGTTGCTGTTCTGGGAGGGCGTTTTACGCCTTTTGCGCCGACAGAACGTAAAACTCACCATCTCACTAGTTCACCATTTCACTTTATGTCTGCCCTCGACGACCTCTTTGCCCAACTGCGCACCGCCACAACGCCCACCGAAATTGAGGCCCTGCAAAACGGTATCTGGCAGCTGTGGCTGATGAGCGGCGAACAGCGCCTGGACAAGGAAATGGAAGCCGGCCTGCGGGTGCTGGCCGCCGGCGACTATACGGCCGCCATCCGCGTTTTTACCGGCGTGATTGAGCAGCGGCCGGAGTTTGCCGAAGCCTGGAACAAGCGGGCTACGGCCTATTACCTGCGCGGCGAGTACCGCGCCTCCCTACTCGATATTGCCCAAACCCTGCAGCTGGAGCCCCGGCACTTCGGCGCTTTGTCAGGCTGGACCACGATTCTGCAGACCCTGGGCGACTACCGGGCGGCCCTGCGCGTGCTGCGCCGACTGGAGGCACTGTGCCCAAACATGCCCGGCCTGCAAGCTCGACTGCACGACCTGCGCGACCAGCTCGACGAAAATCTATAGTGCAATTTACTCTTGCGCAGCTCTATATTAATTTTTAACTTTACTGAGCTTCTGTCTATTTGGGAAAGACCGAAGTAGAAGCCTTTTTGGCTTCTTTACTCTGACTAACACCTAATAAGCAGCTTTCTGACCCATTTTACCTTATTGTAACAGCTTGCTTCCAATAGAACTATTCGAGCACTCAGTATAAACCGACTTCCCCCCTCGGTTAGCTGATGCTGGTTCGTTGACAGCAGTTTCCCACCCGTCTATGAAAAAAACTGTACTCATCGTACTGTTGGCTTGCGCGTTGCCAACGGTTAGCTGGTCCCAGCGTCTCCGCAAATCTGAGTTTGAGAGCGGAATGATTGAAAAAGGTAATAAAGTCGGCGTCTGGGAATACTACGCCTACACCCGGGATGGTCGGCAGGTAATCGTGCAGAAGTATGACCACACGGCCAATAAGCTGGTTTTTTTCCGCCCTGTCGAAGACGTTCCTTACGACGTGGAGCTACAGCCCGGACAGTGGACCCGCAGCCGCGTAGACCAGCCGCCGATGTTTATCGGGGGCGACCCGGTTTTGTCGACCTACACCACCAAGCTGGTGTATCCGACCGTCGCGCAGGACCGCAAGCTCCAGGGTAAAGTCCTGGTTTCCTTTGCCATCGACACCCTGGGCCGGGCTTCGGGCCATAAGGTGCTCATGAGCGTGGGCGGCGGCTGCGACGAGGAAGCTCTGCGCGTGTGCCGTACCATCCCGAATCAGTGGATTCCGGCCCGCAAGGACGGACGGGCCGTACCGGTGGTGTACGAAATGCCCTTCACGTTCAAGCTGCAGCCCGTCACGCAGTAGCTCGACCGTAGCCGGCCACTAATCCTGGGCGCGCCGGTTACGTACAGCAGTGCATGACACGACTCAGCCTCCCTTCTCTGACTGCGGCCCTGCTGGGCCTGATGACGCTTGCCGCCTGCGACACTACCCCGCGGGAACGGCAGGAAATCGTGCGCGACGAAGCCCGCAAGCTGGATACCCTGGCCGACCGCACCGCCGACAAGCTCCGCAATGCGGGTCGGCGGGCGGCCCGCTACGACTCGGCCGCGCGAATCCGCAACCGGCAGCCGCTCGACCCGGCCTCTACGGCTACGTTTGCCCAACAGCTGCTGGGGACTTATGCCGACGTTGAAAAGCTGACGCCCGCCACCATCGAGCCGGCCTATGTGCAACTGCTGCGCCAAACCCGGGCCCAGCGCCGCCAGTGGAGCCAGCGCGACTGGGACTACGCCACCAGCATCTATAAGCGCCTCAATGAGCAACTCAAGGCTATCCGCCTGGATGTGAAGGGCCGCGACGAGCTGCACATCCGCGCCCTGCAGGCCGAGTTTACGGCTCTGGAAACCGGCCGCGACGTAAAAGACATTGGTCAGGCCGTTAAGGACTAACGCGCCCGTATTTTCTTGTAAAAGCCCCGTTGTAGCGGGGCTTTTTTGCGTTTTCGTATGCTTAGCTTTTTTTACCGCCGCCTCTGGCTACTCGTGCTGCTTTTGGGCAACATGGGACCAGTACGGGCTCAGGCCCTGATTGAAACCGCCGAAACCGTACCCGCCGTAAACCAGTGGCTGGGGCCCGGCGACCGGCTGCAGGTGCGGCTCAAGGGCCGGCCCGGCCAACGGGTGACGTTTCTGCACGGCCAGCCCATGACCGAACTGGCCCCTTCGCTCACCAAAGGGCAGCGCGGCCTGTACCAGGGTACCTATGTAGTGCAGCCCGGCGACACGCTGCAGAACCGGCCCATCCTGTTTCAGGTCATGCGCAACGACACGGTGGCCCTTGCCACGGCGTTTAGTAAAACCCGGGTGCGGTTTCTGAACCCGAATACGCCCCAGTTGGCCTTGACCAAAGGAGCCCTGGCCTACCTCAACTACGGCTTGGGCGAAGACCGGCTCGGTGGGGCCAAGTTTGGCTACCTCGACTCGGCCGTGGTGCTGCACCTGACGGGTATGGTGGGCAACCAGTATCGGGTACGCCTGGCCGAAAACCAGCAGGCCTGGGTGCCCCAGGACGTGGTGCGCCTGCTGCCACCCGGCGGCTTCGTGCCCACCTCCCTCACCGGCTCCTGCAGCGTGTACGGCGACTCGCTCTACGACTACGTGCAGGTGCCACTCGACGCCCGCCTGCCCTACCGCTCCCAGCTGCTGACCAACCCGACGCGGCTGGTGGTGGACCTCTTCGGGGCGACTTCCAACACTAACTGGATAACCCAGCGCGCCGGCATCCGGGAGCTGGGCGACGTGCATTACGAGCAGCCCGAGCCCGACATATTCCGCCTGATAATTCCCTTGCAGCATGCCCAGGCCTGGGGCTATGGCATTGAGTACCGTGGCACTACGCTGCGCATTCGGGTGAAACGGCCGCCGGCCAAGCTCACGCTCCGGGGCCTGACCATCGGCCTCGATGCCGGCCACGGCGGCAGCAATGTGGGCGCCACGTCGCCCAGCGGCAGCCAGGAGAAAGTGCTGACGTTGGCCATTGCCCAGAAACTGCGTCAGGAGCTGGAAAAGGCCGGGGCCAAAGTGCTGATGACCCGGGAAGCCGATGTGTCGGTGGAAAACGGCTCCCGCGTGCTGCGGATGCGCCAGCTCAACCCTGATTTGCTGCTCAGCATTCACGTTAATTCTTCGGGCAGCACCGCCGTGCAGGGTACCAGCACGTATTACCGCTACGTGGCCTACCGGCCGCTGGCCCTGGCCATCTATAATGAGATACTCAAAACCGGCCTGAAGGGCTTCGGCAACGTGGGCAGCTTCAACTTCAACCTGAACGGCCCCACCGAATACCCTAACGCCCTGATTGAAACGGCTTTCGTATCGAACCCCGACGACGAAAAGCGGCTCAAGGACCCGGCCTTTCAGCAGCAGCTGGCTGAACGCATCAAGGACGGGGTGGAGCAGTTTCTGAAGAGTACCCAGGCCAAAGGCCCCAGGGGCTGGCTGCTGCACGAGCCCAGCCGTACGTAAACAATACCGGAATATTCCTGCTTCCATAAGAATCTGGCCGCTTTGGTTTCGGCTTCCAACTCAAATCGGAGGCAACCAAACAGCTACCAGACCGCTGCTCTTCTCTACCCTCAACACCCCAACCACAACCCTCATGGCCGATTCTTTTCTGGACCGCAGCCGCACCATTGCCCCGCCGGGCTACAACCGCTGGCTCGTGCCGCCCGCTGCTCTGGCTATTCACTTGGCCATCGGGCAGGCCTATGCCTTTAGCGTGTTCAACAAACCCCTGGGTGCCCTTATCAGCGGCAACGTGGACAAGCCCGCCGCCGAGGACTGGACCCCGGGCCAGATTGGCTGGACGTTTTCCATTGCCATTGTGCTGCTGGGCCTCTCGGCGGCTATTTTCGGCAAGTGGCTAGAGCGTGTCGGTCCGCGCAAGGCCATGCTGGCCGCTTCATTGTGCTTCGGTGGCGGTTTTCTGCTAGGCTCTTTGGGCGTGCATCTGCACAACATCTGGCTGCTGTACTTCGGCTACGGCGTGGTGGGCGGCATCGGGCTGGGCATTGGCTACATTTCGCCGGTTAGCACCCTCATCAAGTGGTTTCCGGACCGCAAGGGTGTAGCTACCGGCATGGCCATCATGGGCTTCGGTGGCGGGGCCATGATTGGCTCCCCGCTGGCCAACAACCTGATGGCCCACTTTAAGGATTCGGCCCCGATGGGCGTGGCACCCACGTTTATCGTGATGGGCCTGATCTACTTGGTCTTCATGCAGTTCGGCGTCTGGACCATCCGGGTACCGGCTGACGACTGGAAGCCCGCCGGCTACGTGCCCAGCACCGAGCACAGCGCCCTGATTACGACCGGCAACGTCTCGGCCGATAACGCCATTAAAACCCCGCAGTTCTGGCTGCTGTGGGTGGTGCTGCTGGCCAACGTTACGGCTGGTATCGGCGTGCTCGAAACGGCCTCACCTCTGATCCAGGAAACCTTCTCCGACTCGGCTATGGGCCAGGGCCGGGGCGTAACGGCAGCGGCAGCAGCTGGCTTCGTGGGCTTGCTGAGCTTGTTCAATCTGCTGGGCCGCTTTTTCTGGTCGTCGGCTTCCGACAAGCTGGGTCGCAAAGTCACCTACGCCATTTACTTCGGCCTGGGCATTGCCCTCTATGCCCTGATTCCCAGCCTGGGCCGCAGCCTGCAGCTGACGTTGTTTGTGGTGGTAGCCTGCGTGATTATCAGCATGTACGGCGGCGGCTTTGCGACCATTCCGGCCTACCTGTCCGATTTATTTGGCAAGTATCAGGTAGGCGCCATTCACGGCCGCCTGCTCACGGCCTGGAGCACGGCTGGTGTGCTGGGCCCGCTCATTGTGCACAACCTGCATGAGGGCGCCAAAGCCAAGGGCCTGACCGGTGCGGCAGCTTACCAGAACGTTTTTTACACCATGGCCGGTGTGTTGGTGCTGGGTTTGCTGGCCAACCTGGCTGTGACGGCCGTGAAGGACCAATACTACGAAAAAGGCGACGTGACGCCCGAGGCCGGCGGCCACTAACTCCCTCTCTGTCAACTGCTAATTCTTTTCAGTATGGAAACCAAAACAACCTCTCAAGCTGCCGAAAAACCCGCGCTCGGCGGTTCGGTGGTCCTGGCCTGGCTCTACGTGGGCATTCCGCTGGCCTGGGGCGTGTCGCAAACCTTTATCAAGGCGCTGGCCCTGTTTAAATAATCTATGGTTGCGCTGCCTGAAGTCTTTGGGCGGCCAGCAAATAAAAAGAGCATTCGGCCCGCCGCCGAATGCTCTTTTGTTTGTTACTTACTCTCTGACTTGTAGCCTTTTCTCATGACCTCCCAGCCCGCCGAGGACCGCATTGTGGTGCTTGAGTCCTTCGCCGACCCCATCACGGCCCACTTGGCCAAAAGCCGCCTGGAAGCCGAGCAGATTCCCTGCTTTCTGACCAACGAAAATTTGGTGTCGCTCAACCGCCTCTACGGGCCGGCGTCGGGCGGGGTGCGCCTGCACGTGCGGGAGCAGGACGTGGCCGCCGCCGTCGAGATTCTGCGCTACGAAACCGTGCCGATGACCGTCACGCGCGCCGACGACGAGCCCCAGCCCGACATCGTGCACTGCCCCAAGTGTGACTCCACCGACGTCGCCTTCGGCCCCGCCACCCGCAACACCTACAGCTTTCCCATGCTCATGCTTTCCGTGCTGCTGGGCTACCCCTTGCGTGGCAAACGCTACCACTGCTTCCACTGCCGCCACGAGTTCAAACGCTCGGAAGCGGTGATTGAGTGAATGAGTGAGTTTTTCGTTCTTATTGCGCTGACGCTGTTTTCTTGTCCTTGCGAAGAGGCACAGAGTTCCGCGCATTAAGCGGCGTCAAGCTGGCCTCTGAAATGTGCCGAGCATTCTAAAGTAAAAAGCCCTTTATCGAATCACCGATAAAGGGCTTTCTAGTAAAAGGACGTGACTGCCTCCGCAGAGGAAGGATTGCTTCGCTTTGCTCGCAATGACAACTCACTCAATCACTATCTCACTAATTCACCACTTACCGAAACCGCACCAGGGGAAAAGCGTCGCCGGCTTTGAACTCGGTAGATTCAGCAGGCAGGCGCAGGAAACCGTCGCAGTGCAGCAGGGAAGCCAGGTCGCCGGAGCCGCCGATTTTCTGGGGATGGGCCAGCAGATGGCCGTAGGGCGCTATTTCCAGGCGCACGGGCAGGAAGTAGGTAATACGGGGCATGAAGGTGAAGTCGGTGGCCAGCAGGGCGGTAGGTCGGGGCTGTTTGTAATGGGGCTGCTGGCAACGGTGCAGCCAGGGCCGCACGTACTGGTAGAAATTGACGAAGGTGGAAACTGGGTTGCCGGGCAAGGCAAACACCACCGCTCCCCCGGCTTTTTCGCCAAACCAGAACGGCTTGCCCGGCCGCTGCTGTACTTCGTGGAAAAGCTGAGTGACGCCCAGCTCCTGCAGCATGGCTGGCAGAAAGTCGGCTTGGCCTTTGGACACGCCCCCACTCAACACCAAGGCATCGAAGGAATCCAGCAGCAGCGGCAACTCCTGGCGCAACGCGTTTTGGTCGTCGTTGAAGTGAAACGCCTCACTCTCGGCTCCGGCTTCCTGCAGGGCGGCCTGCACCATGTAGGCATTAGAGCGCCGAATCTGGTGGGGCAAAGGCGTTTGGGTCAGCTCTACCAGCTCGTCGCCGGTACTGACCACGGCCACCCGCAACCGCCGCGCCACTTGCAACTCGTGGGCCCCGATGGTAGCCGCCACCGCAATTTCGGCCGGGCTCAGTTTCACCCCGCTGGGTAGCAGCAAGTCGCCAGCTTCCCGGTCGGAGGCCTGATGATGCACGTTGTGGCCGACCTGGGGCGGTGCCACCTGCAAGGCCGCCACCCGCTGTCCGTTCACTTCATGAAACTGCAAATCCTCGTAGCGCACCACCGTATCGGTGCCGGGTGGCAGGGCGGCGCCAGTCATAATTTCGACGGCCGTTTGGGTGTTACTCAGCGGCTGGGGCGGCATACCAGCCAGTTGGGTGGCACTAATGGGAAAGGTAGTCTGGCCCGCGGCGACGGCCTCAAACGCCAGGGCAATACCATCCATGGCCACGCGGTGGAAAGGCGGAAAGTCGCGGTCGGCGTGCAGGGGCTGCTGCAATACGCGGCCCACGGCCTGGGTCAGGGGGATGGTTTCGGTGGGCAGGGGCCGGGCCGTGGCCAGCACGCGGCGGGTAGCTTCTTCGACAGAAATCATCGGGCAGGGAAAAGTAAAGGCCGCGCCAACCGGGCTCCGGCTCAAGTATGGGGTAAAGACGCGGACTAGGCGTTTTGGTTTACTTGTCGTGGCTTGGCCTGCCAACGCAGCGGGGCAAATATGCGTCTATCCAGAATTCCGGCGGCTAGTTGCGCAGTTTGTTCCAACTTTTGCCCGTGCTTCGGCTTTGTAAGCAGTTCCTTTTCCTTTGTCATGTCCGATTCTTCCCGCTCCCTGACCCACCTCAACGCCGCCGGCCAGCCCGCCATGGTCGACGTGGGCGCCAAAATCCCAACCCGCCGCGTGGCCCGGGCCCGCAGCCGGGTGCTGTTGGGCCGCGAAATCCTGAGCTTGGTGCAACAGGGCGACTTGCCCACCCGCAAGGGTCCGGTGTTCCAGACGGCTATTCTGGCCGGCATTATGGCTGCCAAGAAAACCGCCGACCTGATTCCGCTCTGCCACCCGCTCGGCCTCGACGACTGCCAGGTGCAGATTGAAGTGGTTAGCGAGGAGGCCATCCACATCATTTGCACGGCTACCGTAACGGGCAAGACCGGAGTCGAAATGGAAGCCCTGACCGGCGCTTCGGTGGCGGCCCTGACCGTGTACGACATGTGCAAGGCTCTTTCCCACGATATTGTGATTCAAGAAACCCGCCTGCTGGACAAAACCGGCGGCAAAAGCGACTTTCATCATGTCGACTAACCCCACCCCCGGCGCGCCCAAGCCCCGCACCAAGCACGCGGCCCTCACCCGGCCCGCGGTGGGCGAGTTCGGCCGGCAGGAATTAGCCATCCTGGGCGCACCCTGCGGCAAAATCAAGGAATTGGTAACCCGTCTGCTGCCCCATTTGGCCCCGCAGCTGAGCGTGGGCTACGTGGATGCCGACCACGCCGCCGGCGACGAGGCCGACAGCGGCGGCACAGGTGGCGCCAGCCCGATACTGCAAGCCGGGGCCAGCGCCGAGCTGACCGACAAGATTCTCTTCCGCCGCGTGGACCAACGGCGGGAGCTGGACGGCTTTGCCCAGAAAGAGCTGCTATTCCACCAAAGCCTGGTGCTGGTCAATGGCAACCACTTCCGGGCCAAGCAGCAGATCATCATCCTGGACCCGGCCAAGCCCCTGGACAAAAAGCTCGACCGGCTCACCGACGTGCAGCTGATTCTGCGGCCCGACGGCGTAACTGAACT
This sequence comes from Hymenobacter cellulosivorans, assembly GCF_022919135.1. NCBI lineage: Bacteria > Pseudomonadati > Bacteroidota > Cytophagia > Cytophagales > Hymenobacteraceae > Hymenobacter > Hymenobacter cellulosivorans. The sequence continues at coordinate 883,300 of NZ_CP095049.1, forward strand.
GCCCGCGGTCCTGCAAACCCATTTTGCCGGCCAAGATATTCCAATGCTGGCCTTGGCTGATACCGAAGCCATTGCCGACTTCATCAGCAGCTGGTGGCAGCGCAGTTTGCCGCCGCTGCGGGGCCTGGTGCTGGCCGGGGGCCAAAGCCAGCGGATGCAAACCGACAAGGGCCGCCTAAACTACCACGGGCTGGAGCAGCGCGAATACGCCGCCCGGCTGCTAGCCACGGTCTGCACCGACGTCCACGTGTCCTGCCGCCCCGACCAAATAGCCGAGCTGCCGGCCGGCCTGCTGCCCCTGCCCGACCGGTTTCTGGACCTGGGCCCGATGGGCGGCATTCTCTCGGCCTTCCAGCTCGACCCCAACGCGGCCTGGCTGGTGGTGGCCTGCGACCTACCCTTTTTGTCGGAGGCCAGCTTGCAGCATTTAGTGCAGCGTCGCAACGGGGCCAAAATAGCCACGGCCTTCCAGAGCCCCGAAAACGAGTTTCCCGAGCCGCTGATTACTATTTGGGAACCCCGCGGCTACGGCACGCTGCTGCGGTTTCTGGGCCTGGGCTACTCCTGCCCCCGCAAGGCCCTGATCAACTCCGACATCGAGCTGTTGACTGCTCCGAATCCGCAGGAACTACGCAACGTGAATACGCCCGACGAAGCTGCCGCGGCCCGGCAGGAACTGCGTTAGGGCTTGTCGCGGCCTATGAACCGCTCCTGTCCCAGCAGGAAGCGGATGGCTCGGTGCACGTTCCGCTCCACGCTTTCCTCACTTTTCAGAAAAGAAATGTAGCGCACGATTTCCAGGCGCCGGGAGGCGGGCAGGCTGGTGAACACCGCCGCGGCCTCCTCATTTTCGGCCAGGACCTGGCTTAGCCGCGGGTGCACGGCCAGTTCCCGCGACTCCGGGTCGTAACGCAGGGTGAAGGTGGCCGTGTCGCCGACCTGCTTGCCGGCGGCCTGCTGCATAGGGCCGTTCAGGTAGAGCCGCCACTGCCCGGCGTATTTTACCAGGGTTTGGGGAAACGCGTGCCCGTCAATAGTGAGCTGCACCGGAATTGGCCCCTTGCTTTTGCCTGCCGCGGCAAACAGCGCCTGCTGCAGCGGCTCGGGCACCAGCACGTACGGGTTAACCCCAATCAGTTCGATGCGGGCTGAAAACGGTGCCGATGCTTCCATAGGCTAGGGGTGGGCCGCTACCCAAACGGAGCCGTCTTCGTACTCCTCCTTTTTCCAGATGGGCACCACCTGCTTGATGGTGTCGATGATGTACTGGCAGGCGGCAAAGGAATCGGCGCGGTGGGGCGTAGACACGGCCACCACCACGGCCACGTCGCCGATGTCGAGGCGGCCTTTGCGGTGCGTCACGGCTACCTGGCGCAGCATAGGCCACTTTTCCAGGGCCTGCGCGGCTACGTGCTCCATCTGCCGGATGGCCATGGCGTCGTAGGCTTCGTAGTCGAGGCGGACCACACGGCGGCCGGTGCTCTGGTTGCGGACCGTGCCGATAAAGGTATTTACGGCCCCGGCCCCGTCGTCCTGCACGGACGCCAGCACGGCGGCCACGTCAATAGGCTGGTCAGTAAGATGGATGTGCATGCAGTTATTCTTCTCAGTCGTTTTTCGGCTGCCGGCCCGGGCCCGGTGAAGGAGCTTATGCCAATTGAACGATAGGCGTTACTACGACTTATTCTGGCTTGATAAGGTCTTTTGCCGGGCTCAGGCTGACAATGGTGTTTGGTTCTGTCACCCAGTTTCTAGCCCCCACTTACGGGCGGAATCAGGGCTATTTCGTCGCGCTCCTGGAGCTGGTAGTCGTCGGTGGCATACTCGCTATTCACGGCCACGGCAAGGCTACTCAGCTTCTGCAGGGCCGGATACTGGGTTTGTAGCTGCTGCATCAGCCCGGTTACTGACTGCCCGGCGGGCGTGTCGAGGTCGAGCGAAGAGCTGCCCACTATTTCTTTGGCAATGCCAAAAAGCGCAATTTTCAGTTTCATTTGTTTGTCTGTACTCCGGAGGCAGTATACGCGGCCGGCGGCGGAACAGAAAAGCCTGTTTCCGGTTTTTTGTTCTGAATCTCTTTCAGCGCGGTCTGCGTTGAGTAGTTAGTTGTATTCTCGCTGGTCTATGTCCGTTGTTTCTCCTGTTTTATTCGATAACCACGGCCGGCCGCTGGAATACCTGCGCCTGGCCGTCACGGACCGCTGCAATTTGCGTTGCTTTTACTGCATGCCCGAAGAAGGCATCCAGTATTTGCCCAAGCAGGAGTTGCTGACCTACGAGGAAATGGAACGGGTAGTGGCTCTGCTGGCCGGCCTGGGCGTGCGCAAAGTCCGCCTCACTGGTGGGGAGCCCTTCGTGCGCCGCGACTTAGTGCCCTTCATCGGCCGCCTAAGTGAAATTCCAGGTATTGACGATATCAGCCTGACAACCAACGGCGTGCTGACCGCGCCCCACATTCCGGAGCTGGCCCGCCTGGGTATTCGCACCGTCAATCTGAGCCTGGACACGCTCGACCGGGCCCGCTTCGCCCGCATCACCCGCCGCGACGAGCTGCCCCGGGTACTCGACACGTTTTACGCCCTGCTGGCGGCTGGCATCAAGGTCAAAATCAACGCCGTAGTCATGGATGGGCAGAATATTGAGGACCTCGTGCCCCTGGCCGAACTGACCCGCGACCTGCCCGTCGACGTACGCTTTATCGAGGAGATGCCCTTCAACGGCGGCAGCCACGGCGCCATCCAGATTCCGTGGAACCACCTGCGCATTCGGGAGCACCTGGAGCAGCATCTGGGTCTGCTCACCCCTATTGCCACCAAGCCCGGCGACACGGCCTCGCACTACACGGCCACCGGCCACCAGGGCCGGCTGGGCATTATTGCGGCCTACTCCCGCACCTTCTGCGGCACTTGTAACCGCCTGCGTCTTACGGCCGAAGGCGGCCTCAAAACCTGCCTCTACGACCAGGGCGTACTCGACGTGCGGGCCCTGCTGCGTGCTGGTGCCCCCGACGCCGACGTAACCGCTGCCCTGGCCCAAGCCTTCCGCCACCGCGCCGCCAACGGCTTCGAAGCCGAGCGCCAACGTCCCGTCCATCAGCTCAGCTTCGAGTCGATGAGCACGATTGGTGGATAGCGGTGAATGTGAGAAATGTGGGGAATGGGTCCTTGCGAGCCTGAAGGCCGAAGCAACTCGTCCTCGGCGCAGGTAGTCACAGCCTCTACCCAGAAAGCCCTTTATTCCAGCTGGAGTAAAGGGCTTTTCACATTAGAGAGCTCCGCCCATTTCACAGAACGGATGGCCACGGCTACGCTTCACATTGACAGGCTAAGAATGGCAGCTTAACCACAGCGGAATCGGGTGAAACTTCGTATCCTTAGCTCGCTATGAAGGTCTTGTTCGGAATCGTTGGGTTTGTGGCGCTGCTCTATATGGCCGTGCTGGTGGTGCTGTATTTCAAGCAGGAGAAGCTGCTGTTTTTCCCGACCAAGCTGCCCCAAGACTACCGCTTTTCCTTTGCCCAGCCTGCCCAGGAGCGGTGGATAACCGCCGCCGATGGCACCCGCCTGCATGGTCTGCTATTTCCGGCCGCCTCGGCCCGGGGCCTGGTTTTCTACCTCCACGGCAACGCCGGCGCCCTCGACAGCTGGGGCGACGCGGCCTCGCTCTACACCCAACTGGGTTACAGCGTGTTTATGCTCGACTACCGCGGCTATGGCAAAAGTGCGGGCACCATCAGCAGTCAGGAGCAGTTTCTGAGCGACGTGCAAACAGCCTATCAACAGCTACTTCCCGAGTTTGCGGAGGAGCGCACCGTCATTCTGGGCTATTCGCTGGGTACGGGGGCGGCGGCCTGGCTGGCGGCCCAGCACAATCCCCGGTTGCTGATTTTGCAGGCACCCTACTTCAGTATGCGGGCCACGGCGCGCCAGCATTATCCCTTCGTGCCGGGCTTTATCGTGCGCTACCCGCTGGGCACTGACGCCGTGCTGCCCAAGGTAAAGTGCCCCATCGTTATCTTCCACGGGGAGCACGACGAGGTGATTGACTACCAAACCACGCTGCAGCTCAAGGCGTTGCTTAAGCCCCAGGACCAGTTTATAACCCTGGCTGGGGCGGGCCACAACGGCATGACCAGCAACCCTGAGTACCAAGCCGGTATCCGCCGAATTCTGAGCGGCTTGTAGGCTGACTCCGTGCGGCTGGGAAAAATTTTTCGGGTCCTTAGGGTGATAGTTGCCGGAAAAGCAGATTAACTACCAGAACGGCGCTCCTTTATTCACTGGTCAGGCTTTCACTTCTATGGATACTTTGGCAACCCTGCGGCAGGCGCTGCTCACCAATCGGGAACAGACCCTGACGAGTATTTACCAGCGTACTTTCCCGCTGGTGCGCCGTTACGTGCAACAACACGGCGGCTCGGCCCCGGATGCCAAGGATGTGTTTCAGGACGCTCTGGTCGTGTTCTACGAGAAGGCCGTGGCCGAGAGCTTCGTGCTGACTTCCTCGGTGAGTACCTATCTGCTGGGCATCAGCCGCAACCTGTGGCGACGGGAGCTGAGCCGGCGCCAGCAGCTGCCCGCTACCAGCCTGAGCGAGGAACACACCCAGGAGGTTGCCGAGGAAGCCGCGCCGGGCCCAGACAGTCGGGAGTCGCTGGCGGTGCTCGACTACGTGGAGCAGCTCGGGGAGCGGTGCAAAAGCCTGCTGTTGGCGTTTTACTACTTTCAGCAGCCCCTGGAGCAAATTGCCGGCTCGCTCCACTACGGCAGCATCCGCTCGGCCACGGTGCAGAAGTTTAAGTGCCTGGAGCGCCTGCGCAAGTCGGTGCGGGCCGTGGTGCAGCATGCCCTAGTCCACAGCTAAGCCCCTGCCGCCATGCGCCCCGCCCTTGACCGTTTGCAGCTTATTGAGCACCACTTGCTGGGCCGCCCCACGCCCGCCGAAGCAGCGCAGTGGCAACTGCAGCAGCTCACCGACCCTGCACTTGCTGCCGATACCGATGCTCAGCAGCAACTCTACCGCGCCTTGCACCAAGCGGGGCGGCAACAGCTGCGCCAGGAGCTGGAGCTGATTCACAGCCGCTTCGAGCGGCAAACCCGGCGGCGCGGCTGGTTCCAAAACGCCACTGCCCACCTGCGTCGCCTGCTGCAGCGGCCCCGCCCCTAACCCTTCCTTTTTGCTGATTTCACTTCCTGCGCTGCCCTGCGAAACAAGGCAGCCGGGCTTCTCACGTCCATTTTTTTTCCTTCGTTTGCCATGCTATACTCCCAGGAATTCCGAAAGTTTGCCGTTCAGGGCCAGGGCCTTACCAGCACCAGCCTCGACCGGTATCAGCACCAGCTGGAAGGCCGTTTTTACCCCCAGGTCACGGGCATGACGCGCGCCGTCATTGAGGAGCGGCCCACGCGCTTTGCCGAAATCGACGTGTTTTCCCGCCTGATTATGGACCGGATTATCTTTCTGGGCCAGGCCGTCGACGACAACATTGCCAACATCATCAACGCCCAACTGCTGTTTCTGGAGTCGGTGGATGCCAAGAAGGACATTCTGCTCTACATCAACTCGCCAGGGGGCTCAGTGTACGCTGGCCTGGGCATTTTCGACACGATGCAGTACGTGAATCCCGACGTAGCCACCATCTGTACCGGCCTGGCTGCCTCCATGGGAGCCTTTCTGCTGACCGGCGGGGCCATCGGCAAACGCTCGGCGCTGCCCCACGCCCGAGTCATGATTCACCAGCCCTCGGGTGGGGTGCAGGGTCCCTCGGCCGACATCGAAATTACGGCCCGGGAAGTAGTCAAGCTGCGGCAGGAGCTCTACAGCATCTATGCCGAGCGTAGCGGCAAAACCTACCAGCAAATCCACGACGACTCGGACCGGGACTACTGGATGCGCGCCGACGAAGCCCGGGAGTACGGGTTGATTGACGAAGTACTGGAAAGGAAAGATTCTTAGGTTCCGACCTACTAAGCACCGCTCATGTCAGATCATTTTGCGGAGCCAAAGTCAGCGTGACTATGTGCATTACTTGACCCGAGACTAACAAGTGAAGCTCCAGAATTAGGCATTGAGTTGTGAGGCTCTGAATGACCAAGTGTAAGGATTCCGCATTCCCGGGGTGCCTGATTTGGTTATGGTAGCGGGTCCATCTACCGGGAGAACTGGCGTCTTGTGGTGGCTCATTTGCGAAACGGAAGTCAAACACCATATTCTCCTCCATATGCCAGTAACCTGGAAAGTGCTGTGGGCCAGCTTCGATATGAGTTACTTGCCAGAACTGGGTTAGCGCGGTTGTGTCCATAAGGTTCCTACTTGCCCAGCCCCACCCAGCCGCGGCGCATGGCGTGGTACACGGTCGTGCCCACCACCAGGCCCACGAGGTAGCCGTAGGGCAGGCCGCTGCAGAGCACCCCCACCAGCAAGGCCACCATCAGGTCGGATTTCGCGGTGGCCAGGTCGCGGAGCAGGGTGGCCAGGGTCAGGGCTTCGAAGAGCAGCAGCACGCCCAGAATCGGGAGGGGAAAAATCTGAACGATGTCGGCAAAACCCTGGCTGAAAAACAGCCCCAGCACCAGAAACAGGCCGCCGTAGAGAATAACCGAGCCCCCGGTGCGGGCCCCGAAGGCGTAGTGCCCCACCATGCCACCCGAGCCGTGGCAAACCGGAAAGCCGCCGAAGAAGGGTGCTACCAGGTTCATCAACCCGTAAGTAAAGCTGATCTGGCGCACTGTCACCTGCTTTTCCGGGTAATGGTCGTGAATAACCTGGCGGGTGGCCAGGATGGAGTTGCCGAGGGACAACGGTATCTGGGGCAAGGCCAGCAGCACGGCCCCGGTGAGAATATCGGCGCGCTGGGGCACGTGCCAGGTGGGCAGGTGCAGGCCCAGGGCCTGCTGGGCCGTGGCGAAGTCGAGCTTGAAGACCAGGGCGTAAACGATGCCCAGCGTAATCACCACCAATGAAGCCGGCCAGCGGCGGTTGCCGAGCAGCAGTACTGTCACGGCGAAGGCCGCGGCGGCCAAGGCGTAGCCGGCAGGGCCATCGGCGGGCACGTATTCCTTTAGGGCCAATGTGGAGAGCTGCAAGGCCAGTCCAAACTGAATACCGCGCACCACGGGCTTGGGAATAAGGCGGGCCAGGGCATCAATGAGGCCCGTAACCGACAAGATGAGCATGCTGACGCCGATGGCCAAGCCGCCGCCAAAGATGATGCGACCGGGAATTTTCTGGGCAATAACCAGGGCCGCAAACGCCTTAAGCGGCTGCACCGGCATGGGCATACCGTACCAGATACCCGAAAACATCTGCAGCAACCCAAACACGATAAGCAACCCGGCGCTATCCACTCCCGAGGCCGCAATGACCCCGATGAGCAAAGGCAAATCGGTGCCCAGGTCGCCGAAAGCTCCGGCCAGCTCGTTCCGGTCGAAGCGGATGCGGCGGGGTGCCGGGGCTTGGGGAGTAAGGATGGTTGGCTGGTGAGAAGGCAAAATAAAGCGCAGGTGCTAAGGCGGTTAAAAAATACTCGTTGACTGTCCTGGCAGCCGGTAATCGACAGGACGGTCTTTCAGCAGACAGGTGTAGTTGACTACGGCCTACTTTTCAGAGGCTGCCGCTACTTCCTGCCAGGCCAGCATGCCGCCGGTCATGTTGGTCAGGTTGTCGAAGCCGAACTCCTGCTGAAGCTGGGCAATGGCCTGGGCACTGCGGCGGCCACTGCGGCAGTACACCACAATGGGGTGGTGGCGGGGCAGCTCGGCAGCGCGCTGGCTCAGGCTACCCAGCGGAATCAGGGCGGCGCCGGGCAGATGGCCCTCGGCGTATTCCTGTAACTCACGCACATCCAGCAAGAACGGCGGTACTTCCGAGTCGAGCTGTTGGGCCAGCTCGGCGGGCGTGATAGTCGTGACGGGCGCCTGGCACAGCTCGGCGTAATCGGCGGGGTCGGCCGAATCGAGGTTGATGGCAGCGCGCTCGGGCTGGCGGGCAAAGCGCAGGGTGCGGGTCTGGAACGAGAGGGCGTCGAAAAGCCAAAGCCGGCCCGTCAGGATTTCGCCCAGGTCCAGGATTACTTTCAGCGTTTCGGTGGCCTGGGCGCAGCCCACCAGCCCCGGCAGCACGCCCAGCACCCCGATAACTGAGCAGTTGGGCGCTTCGGCGGCGGAAGGCGGCTGGGGAAACAGGCAGCGGTACGTGGGCCCGCCCTGGTAATTAAACACCGATACCTGGCCCTCAAACTTGTAGATGGCCCCCGACACCAGGGGCTTACCCAGGCTCACGCAGGCGTCGTTGAGCAGGTAACGGGTGGGGAAGTTGTCGGACCCATCCACCACCACGTCGTACTGCGCCACCAGCTCGCGCACGGAGGCCACATCCACGCGGCGGGCCATTACTTCGCACTGTACCAGCGGGTTGATGCGCTGCACAGCCCGGGCTGCGGCTTCGGCCTTAGGCTGGCCCAGGTCGGCAGGACCGAACAGCACCTGGCGCTGCAGGTTGCTCATTTCCACTTGGTCGCCATCGGCAATGCCCAAGGTGCCTACGCCGGCGGCGGCCAGATACTGCAGAATCGGGCAGCCCAGGCCGCCGGCGCCCACCACCAGCACCCGGGCGGCTTTAAGCTTTTCCTGCCCCGCCTCCCCGATTTCGGGCAGCTGCAGGTGGCGTTGGTAGCGGTGACGTTCGTCGGGAGTAAGCACGCTTTTTCAGGTAAGAAGTGACAAGAAGGAAGTAAGAAGCGCAAGGCGGCCACAATCCTTGCTTCCGGGTTTGGGTTTAAACTTACTGCTTCTCTCAAAAGTTAATCTTTTCCGCTGCTTCCGTATCAGGAAGATAGGCTTGCCCTCTTCTCAACTCCTACTTGCTACTTCTTCCGTGGAAAACTTCCTGCCTCCGACCAGCTACGATTATCTTACGGTGCACAAAGTATCGGGTGCGGAGCTGACTGAGGCCTCCGACGTGGTTGCCGCCGAGGAGCCGCTGGAAATCCGCCTGGGCTTCGGGCCCAGTGGGCAACGGGAGCACCGCACCCTGGCCATTACGATGCGCACCCCCGGCCACGACATGGAATTGGCCGCCGGCTTTCTACTCACCGAAGGCATCATTCACGGCCGGGAGCAGCTGGCCGGCATCCGCTACTGCCCCGACGTGACCAAGGAGGAAGAGAAGGAAAACGTGGTGCGGGCCGAGCTGGCCGAAGATGTCGACGTGGCTATGCCCCGGCTGGAGCGGCACTTCTACACCTCTTCCAGCTGCGGGGTGTGTGGCAAAACCAGCATCGACGCGGTACATGCCTCCGCCTGCCCGGTGCTGCCCACCAACGGGCCCTACCTCGACCCCGCCGTACTTCACGAATTACCGGCCCGGCAGCGGGCCGCCCAGGCCCTGTTTGAGCAAACCGGGGGCCTGCACGCGGCGGCCCTGTTTTCGGCCCAGGGCGAGCTGCGGCTGCTGCGCGAAGATGTGGGCCGGCACAACGCCCTGGACAAGGTCATCGGGGCGGCCCTGCTGCAGGAGTGGCTGCCCCTGCACGACTCGGTGCTGCTGGTCAGTGGCCGGGCCTCGTTTGAATTGGTGCAAAAGGCCGCCGTGGCTGGTATTCCGGTGCTGGCCGCCGTGGGCGCGCCCAGCTCGTTGGCCGTGCAGGCCGCCAAAGACTTCGGCATGACGCTCTGCGGCTTCGTGCGCCAGGGCCGCTACAACGTGTACTGCGGCGAGTGGCGGCTCCGCCCCAATCAGCCTAGCCGGGTATGAATTCAGCCGAAGCCAGCGGACGGCATCGGGCTACGATTTTGGGTTGCCTCTCACAAGTGGGAACGTGCTAGCGCAAGGCCCTGGGCCTGACTACTGGCCCCTGCCCAAAACCAAGCCATCCGTAACTCAGAAACTGGCTCAGAACCTCAACCGTGCGGTTTTTTACGGTGGCGCTTGGCAAAATAAAGTAGCGAAAAAGGTGGTTTGGGTCTCTACCCGAACTGCGGAAGCTGCGTAACTATTCTACTTCCGACTTACTTCCCATTCATGAAACTCCGTCTCGAAGACAATTCGCTGCGCCTGCGCTTATCCGAATCTGAAGTACAGCAATTTGCCGAAACCGGCCGCGTCGCGGTGGCCTTGGCCCTGGGCCCCACCGCCGCCGACAGCCTGACTTACGCCCTGGAACGGGCCGAAAATGAGGAGTTCCGCATCACCCACGGCGCGGGTGCCATTACCGTGAAGGTGCCCGCCGCGCTGGCCAACCACTGGACCAGCTCCGACCAGAACGGCCTTTCCGCCACGCTGATGATGGCCGAAGACCAACCCCTGAAAATCCTGATTGAGAAAGACCTGGACTGCCGTCACTAGCCCCGCCAGGCTACCACCATTATTACTAGTCTATTTCGCGTCATGGATAAGTCCCCCGCCTACGATCCTAACCAAGCCGGCAAAACCCAGCAGCAAGGTGCTGAAGCCAACGTGCCCAAAAGCGGTGAGCGGCCCGAGCAGGGCAGCGCGCCTACCAGCGACAACTGGAGCACCTCGCCCGAGCGCGAAACCCTGGACGACCGAATCATGGAAGCCCCCGACACGCTCGGAGCCAAGCACAAATTTCCGATTCTGGCTCAGCCGCCCGAGGAATTTACCGGCCTGAAGCTAACCAAGCCGGCCAAGGTAGCGGCCGGAATTACGGCCGTGCTCAAGTCGGGGGCTTTTGCCGTCGACTACGAAGGGCCCGTGCGCGGCACCCACGCCCTGCTGAAGATGAACCAGAAGGATGGCTTCGACTGCTCCTCCTGCGCCTGGCCCGACCCCGACGACCACCGCTCCGTGGCCGAGTTCTGCGAAAACGGCGCTAAGGCCACGACTTCCGATGCGCAGTCGGACCCGGTGGGGCCGGACTTCTTTGCCAAGCACAGCCTGGTGGACCTCTCTCACATGACGGACCGGGACCTGAACAATGCTGGCCGCCTGACCCACCCGATGGTGCTGCGGCCGGGCGCCACGCACTACACACCCATTTCCTGGCCCGAGGCCTTTGAGCTGGTGGGCCAAGAGCTGAACGCGCTGAAGTCGCCGCACGAGGCCATTTTTTATACTTCGGGCAAGGTGCCCAACGAGCCGGCCTATCTGTACCAGCTTTTCGTGCGGCAGTTTGGTACCAACAACCTGCCCGACTGCTCTAACCTGTGCCACGAAAGCAGCGGGGCGGCTTTGAGCAACACCACCGGCCTGGGCAAAGGCTCGGTCACGCTCAACGACATGTATGAGGCCGAGGTCATTCTGATTATTGGCCAGAACCCGGGCACCAACCACCCGCGCATGCTCACGGCCCTGCAAAAGGCCAAGAAGAACGGGGCCAAGATTATCAGCATCAACCCCTTGCACGAGGCCGGCCTGCTGCATTTCAAGAACCCCCAGGACTTCATGAACCCGCTCAAGGCCCTGGGCGTGCTGCTCGGCGACGGGACGCCCATCACCGACATCTACCTGCAGGTCCGCATCAACTCCGACCAGCTGGTAATGCGCGGTATCATGAAGTGCCTGCTGGAAGCCGAGCAGCTAAACCCCGGTCAGGTGCTCGACCAGGGCTTTGTCCAGGAATATACCACCGGCTACCCCGAGCTGGTCGAGACGCTGAACAACACCAGCTGGGCCGATATTGAGGATGCCAGCGGCATTACCCGGGCCCAGATTCAGGAGGCGGCTAACTTGGTGGCCCGCCACAAAAAGATTATCACCTGCTGGGCCATGGGCCTCACGCAGCAGAAAAACGGCGTGTACACGATTCAGGAAATCGTGAACATGCACTTCCTGAAAGGCGCCGTGGGCATTCCCGGCGCGGGGCTGTGCCCGGTGCGGGGCCACTCCAACGTGCAGGGCGACCGGACCATGGGCATCTGGGAGCGGCCCACCGACACCTTCCTCGACGCGTTGGACCAAGAATTCAGCTTTAAGTCGCCGCGGGAGTACGGCTTCGACGTGGTGGAAGCCGTGAAGGCCCTGCACGACGGCCGGGTGAAGGTATTCATGGCCATGGGCGGCAACATGCTCTCGGCCTGCTCCGACACCGAGTTTGTGGCTGAAGGCATGCGCAAGCTCCGCCTCTCGGTGCATGTGACGCCCAAGCTCAACCGCAGCCACTTGGTGAACGGGGAAATGGCCCTGCTGCTGCCCTGCAAAACCCGCATCGACATCGACATGCAGAAGTCGGGGCAGCAGTTCATGACCTGCGAAAACTCGATGGGCGTGGTCAGTATGAGCAAGGGTGTATTGACGCCCATTTCCGACCAGATGCTGAGCGAAGTAGCCATTGTATGCGGCATTGCCCTGGCCACCCTGGGCGAGAAAAGCACCGTCGACTGGGTGGGCTGCACTGAAAACTACGACCTGATTCGGGAGTACGTGGCCCGCACCATTCCCGGCTTCGAGGACTTTAATCAGAAAGTGCGTCACCCCGGCGGGTTCTACTTGCCCAACGGGCCTCGGGAGCGGAACTTTACCACCGACAACGCCAAGGCCAACTTCACCAGCACGCCCCTGGAAAAGCACGTGCTCGAACCCGGCCAGCTCGTGCTGATGACCATCCGCAGCCACGACCAGTTCAACACCACCGTCTACGACTACAACGACCGGTACCGCGGCGTGCACGGCGAGCGGCGCGTCATCTTCCTTCACCCCGCGGACATGGCCGAGCGGGGCATTCGGGAGAAGGGTTTGGTCAACATTACCAGCCACTTCGAGGGCCAGCAGCGCCACGCCGAGAAGTTTATTGCCATTCCCTACGACATTCCCAAAGGCAACTGCGCCGTGTACTTCCCCGAAGGCAACGTGCTGGTGCCCATCGGCTCGGTGGCCTACAAGAGTAATACGCCCACGTCCAAGTTCGTGATTGTGACCGTGGCGCCGGTGGAACTACCCGTGGGCACTCAGATTCCGACGGAGCAGCAAGTGGCCGTACCGGCTTAAGGCTGCTGAATACTAAGCAAAAAGCCCGGTCGTTTCTACGGCCGGGCTTTTTGCTTAGTCCTGAATTCCGGCTTATTTGGCCGTCCGCTTTCCTCTCCATTTCTGTTGCATGAGAAAATCCCTACCCTTGCTGGCGGTGCTGCTGTCGGGCTGTCTGTCCTCCAAAGTGGCACCCGGTACGCCGGACCCCGCCATCCTGGTGCAGCTGCAAGACGGACAGGTGGTTCTATCTTCCTTGGACTCGGCGCCTCAAACCCGAATCACGCGCCAACAGCAGGTAGGCGACACGCTGTTTGTAACCTATAAAAAAGTACTGCCGCTGTATCGCCGGGATGTTCGGCCAGCGCAGTTCACCATCGCCCTGACCGAGCAGATTCATTACGTGAAGTGCGCCAACCTCCTGTACCGGGTGGAAAAAATGGCTACCGGCTTCCGGCTCGAACAGATTTAGGCTTAGCGGCTATATAGTATAGGAAACAGCTAAACCACGCCTTTTCGGCAACCCGGACCGAAGCTTCTGCGTCTGAATTCAGGTACTGTTCAGCCCGGAACCTGGGGTTACCGGCGCTGCTGGTCCGGCATTTTCACGTGGGATTTGGGGTGAGCAGAACGGAATGGTCGTCGGGAAAAACCCGGTTGCCGTATCCTTTTCCCATTTCAATTGTTCTGCTACCATGGAAAAGTCCCCCGCCGAAGACCCCAGCCAAGCTGGCAAAACCGAACAGCAAGGCGCCGAAGCCAACGCCCCCAAAAGCGGGGAACGACCCGACCAAGGCGCCGCGCCCACCAACGACCATTACCGCCCCGACCCCCAACACGAACGAGACGAAAGCGTGATACCTGCCCCCGACGTAGCCAACGCCAAGTACAAGCACCCGATTCTGGCCCAGCCCCCGGATGCCCCAACCGGCCTGCGCCTGGAAGAGCAAGCCAAGGTAGCGGCTGGCGTTACGGCGGTTATCAAGTCGATGCAGTTTAGCTGGAGTGAAGGCGGCGTGAGCCGGGGCACCCGGGGCCTGATGAGCATGAACCAGAAGGACGGCTTTGACTGCTCCTCCTGCGCCTGGCCCGACCCCGACAACCACCGCTCCGTGGCCGAATTCTGCGAAAACGGCGCCAAGGCCACTGCTTCTGACGCCGACGATAAAGCCGCCGGCCCCGAGTTCTTTGCCCGCTACAGCCTGGCGGAGCTGTCGAAGATGACGGACCGGGACCAGAACAACGCCGGCCGCCTCACCCACCCGCTGGTGAAGCGCCCCGGCGACAACCACTACTCCCCCATCGAGTGGCCCGCCGCCTTCCAGCTCATTGCCGACAACCTAAATAGCCTGGACTCGCCCCATGAGGCGGTATTCTACACCTCGGGCAAGGTGCCTAATGAGCCGGCGTTTCTGTTCCAACTTTTTGCCAAGCTGCTCGGCACCAACAACCTGCCCGACTGCTCCAATATGTGCCACGAAAGCAGCGGGGCGGCCTTGAGCCCCACGCTGGGCTTAGGCAAAGGCTCGGTCACGCTCAACGATATTCACGAGGCCGAGGTCATTCTCATCATTGGCCAGAACCCGGGTACCAACCATCCGCGCATGCTCACGGCCCTGCAAAAGGCCAAACGCAACGGAGCCAAGATTATCAGCATCAACCCCCTGTTGGAAGCCGGCCTCAACCACTTCAAGAATCCTCAGGACTTCATGAACCCCCTGAAGGCCCTGGGTGCTTTGATGGGCGACGGGACCCAAATTACCGACCTATTCCTGCAAGTGCGGGTCGACGGCGACATGGGCGTGTTGCGCGGCATTATGAAGCACCTCTTCGAGGCCGAGGACCGTAACCCCGGCCGGGTCGTCGACCGGCCTTTTATCGACAAATACACCACCGGCTTCGAGTCGTTTGAGCAGAATATCCGCAACACCAGCTGGGAGGATATTGAGGAAGTCAGCGGCATTTCGCGGGCTCAGCTGTTGGAGGCGGCCAACATCATTGCTACCAAGCAGAAGATAATCACCTGCTGGGCTATGGGCGTTACGCAGCAGCGCCAGGGGGTGCAAACCATCCAGGAAATCGTGAACCTGCACCTGATGAAGGGCGCCATCGGTAAGGCCGGGGCCGGCACCTGCCCGGTGCGGGGCCACTCCAACGTGCAGGGCGACCGGACTATGGGCGTCTGGGAACAGCCCACCAAGGAGTTCCAGGATTCATTGGGCAAGGAGTTCAACTTCCAGCCGCCCTACGAGCACGGCTACGACACGGTGGAGGCCATCAAGGCCATGTACAAAGGCAAAACCAAGGTGTTCTTCAGCCTGGGCGGCAACCTGCTGGCCGCCGGCCCCGACACCGAAGTAATTGCCGAGGGCATGCGCAAGCAAAAGCTCACGGTGTTCGTAGGCACCAAACTTAACCGCGGCCACCTCACCACCGGCGAAACCAGCCTGCTGCTGCCCTGCTTCACCCACGCCGACGTGGACATGCAGAGGTCGGGCCACCAGATGACCTCCTGCGAAAACTCGATGGGTGTGGTCAGCCAGAACAAAGGTGTGCTCATCCCGCTCGAAGGCCAGATGATGAGCGAAGTCGCCATCCTCTGCGGTGTGGCCATTGCTACCTTGGGCACCAAAATCAACATTGCCGACTGGGTGGCCATGACCGAGAACTACGACGTTATACGGGACCATATCAGCCGGGTCATTCCGGGCTTCGAAGGCTTCAACGAGAAGCTACGGCGGCCCGGCGGCTTCTACCTGCCCAACGGCCCTCGGGAGCGGAAATTCACCACCAAGAACGGCAAGGCCAACTTCTCGACCACCGACTTTGAGAAGCATACTCTGAAGCCCGACCAGATCGTGCTGATGACCATCCGCAGCCACGACCAGTTCAACACGACGATCTACGACTACAACGACCGGTACCGCGGCGTGTATGGCGAGCGGCGGGTGCTGTTTATGAACGTGCAGGACATGGCTACCCGCGGCATCAAAGCCAAGGGGCTGATTGACATTACCAGCCACTTCAAGGGCGAAGAGCGCACGGTGGAGAAATTCATTGCCGTGCCCTACGACATTCCGAAAGGCAACGTGGCGGCCTATTTCCCCGAAGCCAATCCGCTGGTACCCGTTGGCTCCGTGGCCAAAGTCAGCAACACGCCAACTTCCAAGTACGTGGTGGTAACGGTGGTACCGACTTTGGCCCTGGACAGCACCGAAGAATACCTCGAAGCCCGGGTAGCCGCCACCCAGGAAGTCTAACGCTAGGACTTGCAGGCAGCGAGGCAGTCGATTCTTTGCACGATATAACGCGTCTTTTACCAGAACGCCCTTTATTCCAGCTGGAGTAAAGGGCGTTCTGGTAAAGATGGCTTGGCACATTTCCCGCATTCGCCCGGCAAAACTCTCGTTCTCTTCGTAATCTTGTTTTCCCTACTGCGCGCTGCTATGTCCTCCGATTCTGAAATTTCCATCTTCACCCAGCACTTTGGCCGCCCCGAGCCCGCCGTGCCGCCCGGCGACTTCTTCGCCGATAAGTTCGACAAGAGCCTGTGGCGGATGATGTACGACGAGGTAGGCGCGGGCTGGTACCAGGACCGGTTTCTCTACCTCTTTGGCGCGGAGCTGCCCCAGCTGAACCCCGTTCTGGACCTGTGGCCCGGCCTGTTAGAGCCCGGTGTGGAGCGGGTTGTCATTGGCCGTAATGCCTACGGAGCCCTGCTGGTAGCCGAGCGCACCACTGAAGAAGGCACTGACGCCCCCATCGGCCTGCTCGACCCGTGGCAGGGCACGTATACCAAGCAGGAAGGTTTGGACTTTGCCAGCTTACTTAGCGAAGGACTACCCGAAAACCGCTTGCCCACCTTCCTCGACCAGACCGTGTACCGCGCTTTTGTGGCAGCGGGCGGGCAGCTGGCCGCAGCCGAAATTCTGGGCATCAAGACGCCGCTTAGCCAAGGCGGGACCCTGGACGGCAGCAACTTTCAGTCGGAAGAAATATGGGCCTTTTACCAGCGGATAGCGGGCTAAGCCGGCTTAGAAGGGGTAGCCGATGGCAATGTTGTACGTGGGCGTGCCGCTGCCGGAGCCGCCGTTGGGCGTGCGCACGGGCATGGCCACGTCGAAGCGGATAACGAAGAACTGCACGTCGATGCGGATACCGGCACCGGCACCTACGGCCAGCTCGTTGAGGAAGCTGTTAGCCTTAAACTCGCCGCCCGGCCGGGTCGGGTCGGGGTTGACCAGCCAAATGTTGCCCGCATCCACGAACAAAGCGCCCTTCACGTAGGGGAACAAGTCCTGACGGTATTCGGCGTTAGCCTCCAGCCGTATGTCCCCCACCTGGTCGTAAAACGAGGTGTTGTTCTGCTCATCCGAGGCGGGCGTGTACGTACCCGGACCGATACCCCGCGCCCGGAACGCCCGCACGCTGTTGGGCCCCCCGATACCATACTGCTTCAGGTAGGGCATCACCGTGGAGTTGAGGTAAGGCACGCCGGCCCCGATCAGCACGCGGGTGGCAATCTTGTTGCCGCTGGTCGGGTTGGACGAGGTACGGAAGTAGTTGCGAAACTCCAGATCGACCTTGGTGTACTGCGAAAACTCCTGCCCCGCCAGCGTGTAGGCTGCCGTTTGGTCTTTGGGATTCACAGTCTTGGTCTGGCCCGTGAGGTTGCTGACCAAGTAAGCCAGGTTGCCCGATACTTCCAGGCCGCCGCTGAAGTACACTTGGTTACGGCGCTGCTCCAGGGCCTGCTGGTTGTAGGTGTAGCGGTAGCTGCTACCCAAGATAAACTGTTGGCGGAAGCTGTTGGCCAGAAAGGAGTTCTTATCAAGCAGCTTCTGAAACTCCTCCGATACCGAGCCCAGACGAATGTACTGGATATCGATGGGGCGCAACTCCTGCTCGTTGGTGAGCTTGGTTTTCCAGGTGTAGCCGTAGTTCAGGTTAAACACATCTTCTTGGAAAGCCTGCACCCGCTGCACGTAGCGGTAGCCGGCCCCAAAGCTGGTACGGGGCTGAAAGTCGGAGTTGACCAACCGGATGTTGAAGGGCGGCGTAATCAGGCGGGGCACCAGCAGCTGGGCATCGATGCCGAGCTCGTAGGAGGTAATGCCGATGGTGTTGGTTTCGGCCTGGGTCTGGTTTTCGAAGGTGCCGGTCAGGTTGACTAGCAGCTGCTCGGCCCCGCGCAACGCCGAGCGGTTGCGGTACTGCACCTGGAAGCCGGGCCCGGTGAAGCCGTTCGACTTGCTGACCAGCAGCACCTCGGCCCGCAACGACTGTTTGGGCACCTGGGTCATGCGCACGAAGGAGTTCAGGAAGCCGTAGCCGGCCGAGTCGGCCTTGGCCCGGGCGGGCCGGAAGCGCATATCCACAAACTTGAACGTGCCCAGGCTCATCAGGCGGCTCAGGGTCTGGTCGGAGCGGCGGCGGCGGTAGAGGCTGTCGGGGTACAGGAACACCGCATTGGTAATGGCCCGGGCCTTGAACATCTTCTCGTCGGGCAGGTAGCGGTAGCCCTGGTAGCGGATGGGGTTCTGGCTCTGGGTCGTGTCGGAGAGGTTGTAGCTGGTATTGAGCGTGATGTTGTGGAGGATGTAGGGCTTAGCAGCCCGGGGCGGGGTGCTGGCCTTTATCTTCAGGTACACATTCACCTGGTTATCCAGGGTGCTGTCGACTTGAAACAGCAGGTAATCGGGCGTGAAATAGTAGTAGCCCTGGTTTTTGAGCACCCCGTCGATGCGGGCCCGCTCGTTGATGAGCGTCTGCAGGTTGTACGGGTCCCCGACTTTGAGCAGCGAGGCCGACTCGGTAGCCCGGATGGCGCGGTCAATGAGGGTGTCGCGCTCGGGGAAGTGAATTTCCTTGATGGTGTAAGGCTTGCCCACCGTGGCAGTATAGTCGACGGAAGCGGTGCGGTCCTTTACCTGTACTTTGCTGCCTACGCTGGGCTTGAAGTAGCCGTTGTTGTTGAGGCGGTTGACCATGAGGCCCTTCACCCGGTTAGTATCGACCTCGCTCAAGAGCACGGGCCGCTCGCCGTACTTGTTGGCCAGCCACTTGCCCAGGCCCTTGGTTTTGCCCTCACCCATGTGCCAGAAGTAGAGTTTGGGCCGCAGTCCCAGAATGGAGGCGTTAGGCTTGGGCGTAATTACGCTTTCAAGCTCGGTTTGCAGGGCGGCCTCGTTGGGCACCGTCGCCTCCGACTTAATCTTGACCGTGCTGCCGGTGTAGAGCTTGGCACCTTCGGGCAGAAATTTCGTGCCCGAGCAGCCGCTGACCAGCAGCGTACCCGCCACGGCCAGCACGCGCAAACAGGGAACAGAAACAACGGAAAGGCGACGAGCTACTGACACGGAACGGAACTAGGTGAAACGGCTTGAAACGAAAACTTAACGGCTGGAGGTAGTGGGCGGCGTGGCGCGCACCGAGTCGCGGCGAGTGAGGGCACCGGGCGTCTGGGTCGAGTCGGGGGCGGTTTTCTTTTCCCGCCGCCGCTGCCGCCGTTCCTGCTTCACTTCTTCCTTTACCACGTCGTCGATGCCCTTGAAGAGGTCGGCCAGGTCGCGGTAGTCACGCTGGAAGATGAGCGAAGCGCCGGTGCGCACGAATTGCCCGTCGATGTCGCCGTAGGCGTTGTTGCGAAAGGCCCGCAGGCGGATACGGCCGTTGGCCAGCACGTTGTACTCCACGCTCACGTCGCCGGCGAAGCTGCTCACGCCGGCCTGGTTCTGGCCGGTAGAAGCCTGGTTGCCGCCGCCCAGGGGCACATCAGTACCGAGGCGCACGGTAAGGCGGTTGTTAAGCAGCTGCCGGCGCACGGCCACATTCAGGTCGGTGCGGGTTTTCTCAGCCCCCGAGGAGTAGTCGGCGTAGGAATTCACGCCCAGCTCCACTCCCAGGTTCGACAGGTAGCTACCCGTCAGGTTGTTGAGCTGCTGGGTAAGCACTTGGCTGGCCGAGCCCCGCAGCTGGTTGGCCACGATGCTGCCGCTGCTCGACTTGAAGGGGTCCTGGGCCAGAAAGCGGTTCAGCACCAGCAGCGAGAATACCTGCTTGTTGAGCTCAGTGCTTTCACTAGGCTGGCGCAGCTGGGCCAGACGGGCTTCGATGGGGCCCCGCAACTCACTGCGGGCACTTTCGGGCAGCTTGATATCAAAGCTGATGATAGGCTTGAGCAGCTCGCCGGTCACGTTCAGGTATACCTGAAACGGCAGCTGGTTGCGGCTTACCGCGTTCAGGGTTTCATCGTTGCCACCCTGAGCCGAGAGCAGCTCGGCCGGCGGGGCCTTCACGTTGTAGATAGCCGACACGTTGAGCTGGGCGTTATACGGGTCGCCGGTCCAGGAAATGGTGCTGCCCTTGGCAATGTCGAATTCGCGGGAGGCCAGGTCGTAGAGCGACATGGCGTACTTGCCCTCGGTCACGTCGAGGCGGCCGTTGAGCGTGATGGTACCGCTGGGGTCAATGGCGGTCCGGAGCGTGCCGGCCGCGCGCACCTGCAGGTTGTCGCCCGAGGCCTGGTCGATAATGATGGTGAAGGGCGTGTTGTCGTTCACGGTCACGGTGGCCGTAATGTCGTAGCCGGAAGCCGTTTTCACCGTGTCCTGCGCTATCTGCCGGGCCAGGGCGGTATCGACGGGCGCGCTGAAGTCCACGAATTGCACGATGCCCTCACTCGACACCTGCCCGGCCTCGTCGTTGGGCACGGCCACCTTCAGGTCGGAGCCCTCGGCCACTACGGCCCGGGTACGCACCACGGGTAGGTTCAGGTTGCCGGTAATACGCGTGTCCGAATCCACGACCAAACGGCCGTAGAACAACGGATTGTCACGCTGGGAGCTTTGAATGGCCAGGAACTTGTCGGTTACCACGTTCAGGTTGAAGCGGTAGTCGTCGATGTAGTTGCGGGTAAACACCGTACCCGACGCCACCGCCTTGTTGCCCACCGAGTCGATTACCGTGAAGTTGTCGAAGGTCAGGCCCTGCTCGCTGAAGTTTACCGTCTGGCTGGGCAGGCGGTAAGGAGCACCCAGCTGGCTCACGGTAAAGCCCGCGTCGGGAGTAGTGGTAATAGCCCCGCGGATAACGGGCTGGCTCACGGTGCCGCTCACGGCCAAGTTGCCGGTAATGCCGCCTACCGATTCGCGCAACTGCCCGGCCGAGAAGGCCTCGGCCGATTTAATGTCGAAACGGTTGACGGTAATAGCAAACTGAATCGGGCTGGGCGGCGTGGCCAGATAGTAGCCTATAGCCCGCACGTCGGTGCCGGCAGCGTTGGTCAGGCGGGCGTCCACGTTGTAGCGGTCCGGCGTAGGGTTAGTGGCTTTCAGCGTCACGTCCCCAATCAGGGCTTTGTTATAAGCAAAGTTGGTTAGGGCCAAATCAGCCGTAAAGGCCTGCCGGGGCTGCCCGATGCTCAATGCCACGGCCTGCCCGTTGATGGTGCCGGCTACCATGGAGTCGGGCATACCGCCCGCTTTGGCCAAGCCGTTCAGGTCGAAGTTGGTGATGGTGGCTTGCAGCGGATACTGGGCGCCGGGCAGGGTTTGCAGGGCCAGCACCTGGTTGCCCTGGCTGAGCCGCACATTACGCGCGAAAATGGCCCCGGTGGCCGTAGTGTAGCGTACCTCGTTGTCGGGGGCCACGTCCCACTTCTGGTTGTCGAGCACCAGGTTGGGGCCGAAGCTGAAAGCATAGGCGTCACCCTGGTTGAAGACCTGGAGTACCCCGGCCACGTTGAGGCGCTGCACACTGTCGGATTCGGCGATGCGCAGGTTGGTGCCGATTTTATTGTTGGCAATGCTGCCGGTCAGGCTGGGATTGGGCAAACGCAGGGACGTATCCTGGCTGGCCTGGCGCAGCCGCAGGGCATAGTCCAGCTTCTGCGGGTCCGAGGTAACGTTGAACCGCAGCGAGTCCAGACGGTAAGCGTCGTACACAATCAACGGAATCCGGCTGTTTACGGTCAGGTTGGCGGCGCGGCTGTCGTAGCTGCCGGTCAGCTTGAAGGGCGAAATCTGCTTGAGGCCCGGCACCAGCTGGGTAGCAATTTTCGGATTCTTCAGGTTGGCGTCGAAGGTAAACTGCCGGTAGACGTTGGAAGCCGTGTAGCGCACCCCGGGCAAATCGAAGTACCGGTCGATGTGGCGCTGTAGTTCCAAGGCCAGGTCGCCCAGGCGGGTGTTGCCGCGCAGGGTAGCGTCGAGCACGTTGGAAGCAAAGTCCACCTCGGTACGGCCTGGCCGCTGCAGAATCCGACCGTTGAGCGAGTCGAGGGCGAAGGGCTGCTTGTCCTTCACAATGACGATGCGCCGGCCCGAGAACGTGCCGTTGAGCGAGTTCAAATCCGAGCCGCTGATGTTGGCTTGCAGGTCGCCCTGAATGCGCAGGTCGCCACCGGTGTAGAAACCCAGGGCCGTCAGGTTGGCCCCGCGCAGGTTGAGCCGGTCTACGGTATAGGTCGGGTTGTTGGCGTCGCGCAGGTTCACGGTAGCCAGCAAGTCCAGGTTCAGGTTGGGGTCGTCCTTGCTGCGGGCGTCCACCTTGTATATCTGCCGGTCGATGTCCACGTTGGCCGTGATGCCGCGGTAGTTATAGCCGTTGTAGCGGGCACTCTGCACGTTGGCGACCAACTTGCCGCGCATCTGGGCGGGGTCGAGGCCCCGGGCAGTGAGGCGGCCGTTGGCGGTGACTTTGCCAATGGTGGGGTCCCGTAGAAACTTGCCCACGTCGAGGCCCTGGGTGGTGAAGGTCGCGTTGATGGGTTCCTGGCCTTTGGGTCCTTCGCCCATATCTACCTTAGCCGTGGCGTTGCCGAAGCTGGTGGTAGCCCGCAGGTTGGCGTCGAACACCTGGGCCGTGGGACGGCCTTTAAAGGTACCGGCCACCGTCATGCGGCCGGGCAGGCGGTACTCGGCCGGAATCGTGCCCTTGGGCAGCAGACTCTTAATATCCGCGTCGGAAGTCGTGAACTGGGCAATGTTGAGGTCGGTGTAGAGGCGCCGGTCGGTTTCGGGCAAGCCCACAATCCGGCCGCTGGCCTTCACCACCGTGTTGCGGAAGCCTACGAATTCCAGGTTCTGAATCCGCATATCCCCTACGCGCCCACTCACCCGGCCGCTCACCAGCACCGACTGATTCGGGCCGGTGTTAAACGGAGCCGTGCCGGCCAGATCAGGAGCCAGGTACAGAATGTCGCGGAAGCCCAGGCGTACGTTGCGCAGGTCGCCTTCGATGCCCAGGTTGGGCAGCTGCTTGGTATCGGCCAGGGCATCAAGGCTCTTGTAGCGCATAGCCAGGGTCTGACGGATGCGGGTGTGGGGCGTCTGCAAATCCAGGTTGTCGAGGCGGGTCTGCACCGAGTCGAAGATGACGTCGGCCGTAGCGCTCTGCACCTGGAAGCCGCTTTGCTCCTTGCCGGCCAGGTTCACGATGCGGCCCGTGGTGCTGTTCTCGGAGTACGACAGGTTCTCCGTGTTCAGCACCAGATCCGTGAACTTAAGGTGATTGTAGTCCATACCCGGTACGCGGGTGCGCTGCCGGGGCTGGTTGAAGTTGTCGAAGGCCACGTCCACGCCGCTGACATCCGACTTCTTGAGCGTCACAACCCAGCTCGTAGCCGAGCCTGTGGCTTTTTCTACCGATTCGTTCAAATCCCGCACGGCTTCGGCCGGGTTTACTACCCGCTGCTCGACCGGCACATTTTCGTTCTGAGCGTAGGCAAACGAGGTATTGCGCAGCCGCAATGTGTTTAAGTCCACGCGCGACTTAATCAAGTCGATGTTGTCGGCCGTGGCTTCGGCCTCGCCGATGCGGGTGCTGATAAACTGGGCCGCCACGTTGTTGCGGTAGGTCAGGCTCACGTTGTTGAGCGCAGCGCTGTTCAGCCCGAAGGTCGTGGTCAGGGGCTCCGAAGGGGTGTCTGGCGGCACCTTGCTTTGCACAATGCCCACACTGGTGTTCTTCAGCGCGGCCGTGTTGATGCGGTAAATCGACTGGTCTACGTCTACTTCGTCCATGGCCACGGCCAGGTCGCCTACTTTGGCGCGGATGTCGTTGCCATCGACCTGGTCCTGGTAGGTCAGGAAGATGTTGGATAAGTGCAGGTCGCCAATGTTGTACTTAAAACCGCCGGTCGAGTCGGCCGGGGCCGCCGTGGCCGTGTCGCCGGTGGCAAAGGCGGCCACGATAAAGTCGTAGTTCGAAACGCTGTCGGGCTCAGTACGTTTGATATGCAGCGTACCGTCGTTGAGCTCCACCGACTTGACGTTGATTTGCGACTTGGTCAAGGACCACAAGTCCAGATTCACCCCCAAGTGGCCAACCGAGAGCAGCGTATCGCGCTGCTGATCTTCCAGATAGACGTTGTCGAAGGCAATGGCATTGCGGAAGTCGGTGCGGAACTTGCCGATGCGCACTTCCGTGCCCAGCTTGTCGCGCAGATAGCCTTCGGCCTTGCGGGCCACGAAGTCCTGCGTCGCGGGAAATTGCAAAGCCACCACGGCCACGATTACCAGCAGCAGCACAAAGGCCACTAACCCCAATACAGCGTAAAGGGCGCGGCGGGCGTAAGTAGGTAGAGAGTTAATGGCGCAAAAACAGTAAAAGGTCCGCCCGTCCCAACGAAAAAAATGCCTCCGAGGTTGGCTTTTGCCCGCTATAAGACGGCGGCCCTCAAGAGAAGCTCGTCGTTAAAACATATACTTTTTTCAATACAAAAAATTATCTAAAAGTCGAGCAACCCCCAACCAAGCCAATCTCAGGCATAAATCACTGTTTAGCTGAACATTAATCAGCAAAAAAAACACCCCTAGCACCGCAATTAACTACGCAACTAATCAATTACACCTTCAGAGTAAAAACTTACTCCAACACTCTATTATCTTTCGCCTCCAATTCGATTTCCACCCTCCCATGATTCTTCGTTTTACCCTGCCCTTCCACACTGCCTGGGGCCAGCGGCTGGTAGTATGCGGCTCCGAACCCAGCCTGGGTTCCTGGAACCTGGCCCAGGCCCTGAACCTGCATTATAGCCCGGCCTCCGGTATCTGGAGCCAGGAAATCAGCCTGCCCGACGACCAGGCCGGCACGGTAGAGTACAAGTACATCCTGCTGGATGAGCGCACCGGTAACGAAGACTGGGAATGGGGCGAAAACCGCCGGGTAGAATACGACGGTCGGCAGTTCAGCCGCATTGTGCGGGAAGACTACTGGCGGGCCGCGGCCCAGCCCGAAAATGAGCTGCACACCGCGGCCTTTACCCAGGCCCTGATGCGCCGCCCGGCCCGGCCCGCCGGTAAAGCCACTCCAGCACCGGCCCGTCTGGCCGATTCGGTAGTGCGCTTCCAGCTGGTAGCCCCGCGTGTGGATTCTGACCACCAGCTCTGCGTGCTCGGCTCCGACCCGGCCCTGGGCGCCTGGGATGCCCGCAAGGCCATTATTCTCTCCGACAGCAGCTACCCGACCTGGACTGCCGACGTGGCCCTGGAACACCCCGAGCGCACGACGCAGTACAAGTATGGCGTCTGGGACCCACGGGAAAAGAAGATTCTGCACCTGGAAGCCGGCGACGACCGGGTTATTTCGCCTTCGGCCGACCGCAAAACCCTGCGCGTGCGGGCCGACGAAGGCTTCCGCTACCCCACCGGGCACTGGCGCGGGGCCGGCGTGGCCTTGCCGGTTTTTGCTTTGCGCAGCCGCCGCGGCCTGGGCGTAGGCGAGTTTCCCGACCTGAAGCTGCTCATCGACTGGGCCGCCAGCACCGGGCTGAAAATGGTGCAGATTCTGCCCATCAACGATACCACCGCTACCCACACCTGGGTTGATTCCTACCCATACGCGGCCATTTCGGTCTTTGCCCTGCACCCGCAATACCTCAACCTGGACGAAATTGCCGAGTTCCGGGAAGTAGCCGACCGCCAGGAGCTGGACAAGCTGCGCGACGAGTTCAACGAGCTGGACTTCGTGGACTACGAGCCGGTGATGAAGGCCAAGTGGCAGTTCATCAAGACCTTGTACCAGCAGGAGAAAGCCACATTCCTGGCTGACCCCGAGTTTCAGGCTTTCCGCGAGGAGCAGAAAAGCTGGCTGGTACCCTACGCGGCCTTCTCCGCGCTGCGGGACCGGTTCCACACCGCCGACTTCTCCCAGTGGCCTGCCGAGTTCCAGACGCCCCGGAACCTGGACGAGCTGACAGCCGAAACCCAGCCGGACTTCGACGAGTTTGGCCTGCACTTCTTCACCCAGTTTCACCTCGATAAGCAGCTGCGCGAGGCCGTGGAGCATGCCCGTCAGAGCGGGGTGGTAATGAAAGGCGACCTGCCCATCGGCATCTACCGCCACTCGGCCGACGCCTGGACCCAGCCCGAGCTCTACCACATGGACCAGCAGGCCGGCGCCCCGCCAGACGACTTCTCCACCACCGGCCAGAACTGGCGCTTCCCGACCTACAACTGGGAGCGGATGGCCGAGGATGGCTACCTGTGGTGGAAGCAGCGCATGAGCCACCTGGCCCGCTACTTCGACGCCCTGCGCATCGACCATATCCTGGGCTTTTTCCGAATTTGGGAAATGCCCGGCCACTCAGTGGAGGGCTTGCTGGGTCACTTCTCCCCGGCTTTGCCCCTGCACCGCCACGAAATCGAGCAGCGCATCGGCTGGTTTGACTACGCCCGGCTGTGTGAGCCCTACATCCGCTGGCACATCCTGACCGACATCTTCAAGGAGCAGGCCGAAGCGGTGAAAAACGAGTTCCTGGACGAGGCTAGCTACGGCGTATTTCACCTCAAGGAGCACGTGCGTACCCAGCGCCAGATTGAGGCCATTTTCGACCAGAAAATAGCCGCTGATCCGCTTAACACCGAGCACTACGTGTGGCTGCGCACCAGCCTCTACAAGCTGGTAAACGAGGTACTGTTTGTACCCGCCGAGCAGCAGCCCGACTTCTACCACCCGCGCATCACGCTGCCCAAAACCTACTCCTTCCGGGAGCTGGATGAGCAGACCCGCCACCGCCTCCACGACCTCTACAACGACTTTTTCTACCGGCGGCACGAGGAGTTCTGGCGCGACCAGGGCATGGTGAAGCTGCCAGCCGTACGCTACGCCACCAACATGCTCATCTGCGGCGAAGACCTGGGCATGGTGCCCGAGTCGGTGCCGGGTGTGATGAAGGCCCTGGGCATCCTGGGCCTCAACATCCAGCGCATGCCCTCCGACCCTAGCGTAGAGTTTGGTCATCCCAACGCGGCACCTTACCTGTCGGTGGTTAGCCCTGGCTCCCACGACATGAGCACGGTGCGGGGCTGGTGGGAAGAAGACCCCATCCAGACCCAGCGTTTCTTCGAAAACACCCTGGGCCACTGGGGTGAGGCCGCGCCGTATTACTGTGAACCCTGGGTGGCCCGCGAAATCACGCTGCAGCACTTGCACTCCCCGGCCATGTGGGCCGTATTTCCGCTCCAGGATTTGCTGGCCATGGACGCCGACCTGCGCCGTAAAAATCCGCTCGACGAGCAGATCAATGTGCCCAGCAACCCAACCCACTTCTGGAAGTACCGCCTGCACCTGAACCTGGAAGACCTGGTACAGGAAATAGGCTTCAACCACGAGGTGCAGCAGTTGGTAATCCAGAGCCGCCGCTTGCAGGTGTACTAATGCCCTGGACCACTTCCCGCTAACTAGCGGACTAGTATTCAAACGGTTTCATCGTCAAGGTGAAACCGTTTTTTTATGCATTCCGGGCTTACATAGCCCGGCGCCACCACCCCCTTCGGCGCAAGATCAGCTATGAACCCAGTTCTATATATAGCATTTTTCCTGTCTTATCATTCAGACACATTCAGCAAGCAGACCTTACCATTCAGCGAGTGGATCAGGGCTTTTGGCAAAAACCTGAAACTCCATTGGGATAGGACTATAAGTTTGTAGCGCGAAAATCACCTACGTATTAGTCCTGGGATAAATCCAGGTTTCTCAGCGTTTCGTAAGCTTCGCTTAATCCAAAAATCCTTACAAGTGTGCAATTGGAGCCTAACTGCTCGAACACTTATAAAGATAATATACTGCTGAATATCTGAAACTTACGATCAGCACCACCAGCTTGCTCACTTCACTCAGGCAGCGTATTGCTCGTTTCACCTGCTTTTACACAAATCTCTTTCTCTACATGAAAACAACCTTACGATTAGCACTTTCGCTGCTAGCCGGGCTACTAGGAGGGTACTCTCCCGCTTGGGCCGAAGGGTCGAGGGAGCTTACTCCCAACACTGCAGCTACGGCTGGTGTAGCGCTCAACAACAACACCAACACCCGTTCGGGCTGGCTGGAGCACGACGCCAACTTTGCCAACAACGCGGCGGCCGGCAATGCTTCCCGCGGCTTTCTTAAGCCGTTTGGGTACAACTACAACGGCGTTGTTTTCTCCGAAGATCATCGATTGTATATTCGGGTAAAAGCCGGTGAATACTTGTATTATGGTATCCACCGCATCAATAACGTTAACAACACCGGCAACCAGAACGACGTCATTCTGACGCTGAAGTACGGGGCGGGAGCCGGTACGCAAGTGCAGCAGACCACGCTCACGCGCAATACGGCCACAGCCAACACAGGCGCACCTATCTGGCAGTCGCTGCTTAACGCCCAGCGCGGGGTCATCGACAACGCTGCTCAGAACCGCTTCGGTCCCAGCATCACGGCCGGTGACGGGGGCTACAACCCGCTGGTTTACCAGAACACGACCGGTGCCGACCAGGACTTCTACATCGAATTTACCCAGGTCAACGAAACGGCTCTGGACGAGCGCAACCGCTTTTCGACCTACGACTTCTGGGATTTCACGGTCCGCACCACCAACACGGCTGCCGGGGTAGAGCGCAAAGGCCGCCTGTATTCCAAGCAGTGGGCCTTCTCGGCCGGCGCTGACAACGGGGTTTTCTCCTCGACGTTCAGCATGTTTCCGATGATTCCCAGTACCAAGGAACCCGGTAAGGTATTCGTGAAAAAGTTCGATCTGGCCGGTCTGAACCCCCAGAACTATTTCCGCTTTACCACCAACAGCCGCGGTACTACGGCCAGCGCTACCGACTTCTCGGTGTCGCGCCGGAGCCAGACCACGCTGGCCGATTTTCCCGAGTACAGCAGCTACGTCAACGACCCGGATAACACCATCTGGCCCAGCGCTACGGATCCGACGTTTGCCGTCAACAACATCACGCCTTACTGCGGCGGCGCCAACGGCGGGCTGGTTTTCACTACGACTTCCTCGGAAGCTGGTCAGCTGATTATTACCCTCAACCTAGACGGGGTAGCCGGTTACCAGGCCGGTGGCCGGGACGTATTCATTGAGCAGAGCGTGCCCGCGGGCAAAAGCTCGGTGGCCTGGAACGGCCGGGATGGTCTGAACAACGCTGTGGCTCAGAACACCTCCATTGACATTGCCTTCAAGAGCAGTGTAGCGCCCCTGAACTTCCCCATGGTGGACGCTGAAAACAACGTGGATGGCTTCGTGGTAAACTCAGTACGCCCCGGTACCACGTTTAACCTGCTGTTCTGGGATGATACCAACCTGGACGCCACTCGATTCCCGGCCGCTAACACCCGCGTGGAAGCTAATGGACAGAACTCCAGCGGTGGAGTTCACCGCTGGGGCGCTACCACTGGCGCTTTGCTCGACGCTGGCAACCAGTACACGGTAAACACCTACACCTACGTAACCATCAACACCGCCAGCCAGACGGTGGCATACCGCTACGTGTGCGACAAGGACGCGGACGGCGTGGCCGACAACGTGGACATTGATAAGGATAACGACGGCATCACCGACACCAACGAAAGCAACGGCGTAAACCCGCTCGCGCTTACGGCCGCCGGCGTACCCACCTACCTCGACGCAGTTTACGTTAACCCCACCTACGGCGCTTTCCGGGATGCCAACAACGACGGCATCAACGACGTTTTTGACTTTGACCTCGACGGCATTCCTAACTTCCTCGACATTGATGCCGATGACGACGGGATTCCGGACGCTATTGAAGCCAACGGCGGCGCAGCCCCCACCGGCTACGACGCTTCGCTCTCGCGCTTTCCCAGCACAAACGTAGGCACCAACGGTATGCCCGACGTTGCCGAAACGACGGCTGGCAACGGCATTTCCCGTTTGGCAAACCCCAACAACGACGGTGTCGGCCGTCCCGACTTCCTCGACATCGACGCCGACGACGACGGTATTGTGGATAACGTGGAAGCCCAGACGACTGCCGGCTTCCGCGCGCCAACCGGCGTCGACACCGACGGTGACGGCCTGGATGACCGCTACGACCTGACGCCCGGCACCGGTGTGGCAGCTGGCGCAGCCGTGACGCTGCCCAACAGCGAACCTGCTACGGCCGGCATCGACACGTTCCCTGATTACATCGATAACAACTCCGATAACGATGGCCGCAACGATGCGCGGGAAGCCTGGGACCTCAACAACGACGGCACCATCGACATCAACTACAGCGGCGTAGATGCTGACGGCGACGGCCTGGATGACGTCTACGACACCAACGTTTCGACGGGCAGCTTCGACGCTACTAATGGAGGCAAGACCCCCCAGTTCTATCCCGACGTGCAGAACCCCGGCGGTGACCGTGACTGGCGCCAGAACACACCGCCTGTAGCCCTCAACATCACGTCGCAGCCTATTCCCAACTCGGCCGCTGCTACGGCAATTCCAGCCCTGAGTGGTTCCGACGCCGACGGCCTAGCCAATAGCTCGAACCTGACCTACACGCTGGTAACAGTGCCCAATACTCTCACTGAAGGGACGCTGACGTTCTTGAATGCTTCAAACGTCCGCGTAACGGCTACAGCCGGCGCTACTGTGCCTTTGGCGAACATCGGTACCCTGCAGTTCGACCCTGTAGTTACTTACACCGGCAACCTGACCTTTACCTACCGGGTAACGGAATCGGTGGCCACCGGCGGCCAGGTATCGAATACTGCGACGTATACCATTCCAGTAGGTCCTACCACGTCTTTGTCGGGCACGGTCTTCGACGACGTGAACTACGGGGGCGGTGCCGGCCGGACGCTGAATACGGCTACTACTTCGGCTAACGGCTCAGGCCTGACCATCGGCCGCAGCGGTGCTACGGTAGAACTGTACGACGCCCAGGGCAACTACGTGGCTACCACTACTACCGGAACCAACGGCGCGTACACCTTCTCGGGTATCGTCGGCAACGCGGCTGGTATTGGTTACCAGACCCGCGTGGTAAACTCCACGGTTACTTCGGCCCGCAACTCGGCCAACGTAGGTGGCCTGATCGGGGTGCAGACCCTGGCTTACACCAACGTGAACCGCGTAGGTGGCGAAAACCCTAATCTGGCTGACGCCCCCGCCCGTACGGCTGGTCAAGACCTGAGCGACCTGACCACGGCTACGGCTACGCCCCAGTCGCTGGCTGCCGTAACGGTGAACCTGCTGCCCGTAACCGGCGTGGACTTTGGCTTCAACTTCGACGTGGTGACCAACACCAACGACTCGGGCCAAGGCTCGCTGCGCCAGTTCATCACCAACTCCAACGCCCTGCCCAACACCGGCCTGGACCAGGCAGCCTTCAACGGCACGCCGGCTACCGGCACCACGGCTACCAACCCCGCCGCGGGTATTGAAGCGGCCATCTTCATGATGAACGACGGCCGCACGACGGGCACGGCTCCGGCCGGCCTGCGCCTGAATATGACGGCTCCGCTGGGCTACAATGCCACGACGGGCTTCACGACCACGCTGACGACGGCGCTGCCTTCCATCACCGACTCCCGGACGACCATCGACGGTAATTTCCAGGCGGAAGTGACGGGCAATAAAGTGGCCGCCGTTGCCGGATCGACCACGGGTGCTGAAGTGACGATTGACTTCAAC
This sequence comes from Hymenobacter cellulosivorans, assembly GCF_022919135.1. Classification (NCBI taxonomy): domain Bacteria; kingdom Pseudomonadati; phylum Bacteroidota; class Cytophagia; order Cytophagales; family Hymenobacteraceae; genus Hymenobacter; species Hymenobacter cellulosivorans. Next base: position 915,140 of record NZ_CP095049.1, read on the forward strand.
GAGCGGGCTGGCCTGTTCGTGACGGGCGGCAACACCACCATTGCCTCGCTCACGCTGACCGGTGCCCAGGGCAACAGCTTCAACAGCGGTATTCCGAACCCGGCCCCGATTAGCTCCGAAGGGTCTGGCGTAACCTTCAGCGGCGCGGCCGCCACGGGCTCCATCGTGACGGATGTGACGGCTACCGACAATGCCACGGCCGGGGTCCGGCTGCAGGCGGGTGCTACGGGCGTTACCGTTAGCAGCAACGTGCTGACATCTAGCCGTACCAGCCTCGGCGGCTTCAACTTCCGGGCCTTCGACGGGGTAGGTATTGCCCTGAACGATGCTTCGACCAACACCATCACCGGCAACTCGGTTAGCGGCAACAACGGCTTTGGTATTGAAGTAACCACCACCAGTGGCAGCAGCAACACCAACACCATCAGCCTGAACACCATCACCGGCAACGGCATCGGCACGAACACGACTAACGACGCGGGCATCAGCATTCAGGCTGGCAACAACAACCTGGTTCTGTCCAACACCATTACCGGCAACGCCGGCGACGGTATCATGGCTATGGCGGGTACTTCGGGCAACCGCTTCTCGCAGAACAGCACCAGCGGCAACAACGGCAACGGCATAACCGGTAACCTGGGCATCGACCTGTCGGCCGACAACACGGTAGCCAACGGCGACGGTGTGACGCTGAACGCCGACGGCAAATCGGCCACCTCCGGCGCCAATGGCTTGCTGAACTTCCCCGTCTTCACCCAGGCCGTTATCAACGGCTCAAACCTGACGGTAACCGGCTACGCCCGGCCCGGCGCGGTACTGGAGTTCTTCGTGGCCAGCGCCGACCCAACCAACTTCGGCGAAGGCGCTTCTTACCTGTTCAGCCGTACGGAAGGCTCCACTGAAGACGGCGATGCCCGCCGCGGCAACTACAGCGGCGTGATGGGCAACATGGGCCTGAACCAGGGTTCGGAAAACGGCAGCTACCGCTTCGTCTTCACCATCCCGGTTTCGAGCACCCAGGTCACCCAACTGTTGGCTGGTAAGCTCACCGCTACGGCTACCATCCCGGCAACGGTCAACGGTCTGGCTGTCGGCAACACCTCGGAGTTCTCGGGCATCATCACGGTGCTCAACAACACTCCGCTGCCCGTAGAGCTGACCCAGTTTACCGCCAAGGCCGTGCAGAACAGCACCCAACTGAGCTGGGCTACGGCTTCGGAGAAGGATAATGCCTACTTCGTGGTAGAGCGCTCCTTCGATGGGGCGACTTTCCAGACCATCAGCAAAGTAGCCGGTAGCGGCGCGGGCATCAACGCCGGTCGCAGCTACAGCTTCACCGACCAGAACGTGGGCACCAAGCACCAGGGCGCCGTATACTACCGCCTGGAGCAAGTGGACACGGATGGTTCGAGCAGCAACAGCATCGTGCGGGTTGTAAACTTCACGACCAATGTAGTTGCCACCGTGAGTCTGTACCCGAACCCGACGACCAGCACGACTACGCTTGATCTGACGACGCTGCCCGCCGGCGCTTACCAGGTCACGCTGGCGGACATGACTGGCCGCACGCTAAGCACCCGCTCCTACGAGGGTGGCGCCCAGTACTCGCTCGACCTCACCAGCCTGCCCCAGGGTATGTATCTGGTAACGGTTCAGGGCCAGCAAGTGAAAATTACCCAGCAGCTCAGCAAAAAATAAAAGCTGCCGACTGCCAACAAAAAAGCCTCTCCCTTGGGAGAGGCTTTTTTGTTGCCCTCCACCCTGGTCTTTCCAGATGCCGGGCACTACTGGTGAGCTTCACCAAATCCGACTTTACGGCCACCTCGTAGCTTTTTTGCCGGTGATATGTAAGCCGGTACAGCCCCCATAATAGGACTCTTTCAACCGATATTTACCTCTTACTTAGTAAGACCCGAAACAGGCAACAGTATAATATGATTGTTTTAAACTTTAATTATTCCAACATAAGCTCAACTATTCTATAGATAAAAGCGGACCTAAATTGGCACCAAATGTGCTGCATATCAGCAACAACCGAAGCTTGGGTATTTAAAAAAGTATGATTAATTCAATTAGACCGAGTAAGTTTGCATCCTGTTTTGTGTGCGCATACCATACTGAACTGCTTCTTGAGTTTTCTCTGCTCCTCTTATAAACATTCTATGACAACAATCTTACGCGTAGCAGCTCTGCTGTTATTCTGGTTGGTCTTGGCTCCCACCAACGTTCAGGCCCAGGTGGAAGGTCAGGCCTTCTCCTGCGACGGCACCTTTTACCAGATCCGGCAAATTGGTGGTGGGGCTAGTGCCTACTCGGCTCTGTATGTGGTAAACCGCACCACGTCTAACTACACGACCAACGCCTATAGCTTTGGCGCCGGCAATACCACCGGCAACCTCGGCGTGGTGCTGAATGCCCTGGCCTACAACCCGCAGGACAGCTACCTGTACGCCATTACCTATCCGGCCGACAACGGGGCACCCGATGCTGCTAACGGTATTCACCTTTACCGTATCGGCCGGGGCGGAATCCGGGACCTGGGCAAGACCAACCTGCCGTTGGCTCAGTACAACTCGGGCACGATTGACAAACAGGGTAATTTCTACCTGACCACCCGCAACAGTGCCGGTATCTACCTCAACACGCTGTTTCGCCTGAAGCTGTCGGACTTCTCGACCGTGCTAACCTCGCACGATGAGCTGCCCCTGGTTACTAGCAACGGTACCACCGCCGCTACTGCCGACTTCACCGATATTGCCTACAGCCCCACTACCAATAGCATTTACGGCTCAAGCGAGCTGAATGACCTGCTGCGTATCGAAGTTACGACCGTCAATGGCACGGAAAAAGGTGTGCTGACCACCATTGCCACCGGCAATACCTCGGGCGACATCGTAGGTTCGAACTTCTTCGACGTAGCCGGCAACCTCTATACCTACTCCAACAGCGGCGGTATTTACTCGGTGAACGTCACGACGGGTGCCTCCACGCTGATTAGCACCGTGGACGCAGCCTCCAACAGCGACGGCGCCAGCTGCATCAACCCGTCTGAGCGTATTGACGTGGTAAAGGATTTCACCGGCCTGACGGTGAGCAACAACGGCCGCAGCGGCAGCCAGCGGCAAACCTATTACGACATTTCCTTCGCCATTCGGGTGAAGAATACGGGTACGACGACGACGACCAACGTCCAGGTTTCGGACTACCTCAACAACACGTTTGGTGCTACGCCTTACTCAATTCAGACGGGCCCGGTCGTTACCAACTACAGCATCAACAACGGCGCTCTGCCCACGCTGGCCGCTAACACCGCTTTTGACGGCGCCACCACGGACGCGGACCTGCTCACCGGCACCCAGTCCCTGACGGCCGGCCAGAGCGCCCTGATTACGTTTACCGCCCGCTTGACGTTTACTGGAGGCACTCCTGCCATCCCGAACACTATCTTCAACAACTACGCCTACGCTTCCACGACCAGCGGTACGACTGTTAACCAGGGCCACGTGCGCCTGAGCAACGGCACGGTTATTCCCCCCGGCAACCTGCTGGCCCAGGACCAGTCGACTAACGATACCACTTTTCCCACTACGGCTAACGGCGATACTCCTTCGCCCACCCCGATTCGTCTGACGGCATCCATCCAGGGCACCGTATTCGAAGACATGAACTACGGTGGCGGCTTTGGTCGCACCCAGCTGGCTAGCAATGGTCAGGGGGTAGCCGATGTGCGGGTAGAGCTATACACAGGTCCTACCGTAACGGCAGCGAACCCCGTTCCCGGCACCTTCCTGACCTCGGTATTCACCGATGCCAGCGGCAACTACGAATTCCGGCAGCTAGCTGGCTCCAACACGGTACAAGCCAATACGGCCTACCAGGTGCGCGTGGTGAATAGCACAGTGAACAGCAACCGCCCCAACCAATACAACAACCCGGTAGTTGGGGTGCAGACCTACATCAATGGCAACAACAACCAGGTAGGTGGCGCTAACCCGAACCAGGTTGACGTAGCCAGCAACAACAGCTCGACTCTTACGGTGCTCGAAGCCTCGTCGAATACTACGACCATCCAGTCGCTGACGACCGTGACGACTCCTGCCTCGGGTCCGTTTATGGGCGTAGACTTCGGTTACAATTTCGACCTGATTGTGAACACCAACGATGCGGGTCAGGGCTCGTTGCGTCAGTTCGTCAACAACTCCAACGAGTTGGCCAATACGGGTCTGGCCCAGGAAGGACAGACAGCTGGCCAGGAAACGGCCATCTTCATGCTGAACGACGGTAGCACAAACTCCAACGGTCTGCGCTCGGCTTTCACGGCCGCCAACTACAACGCCACGGCCAAGTCGTTCACCATCAACATTACCTCGGCCACGCAAATGTGGATGTACAGCGGTAATACCACCATTGATGGCAAGCTGCAGTCGAACCGCACGGGAGACATTGCCGCCACGGCTACCTCTACTTCGCCCGAGGTTATCATCAACTTCAACAACCAGCAGGGCATTTTCGTAACCGGCGCCAACACGCGCATCGCTTCACTGGGCCTGAACAACGCCAAAGGCACCAGCACCACTACCGCTACGCTGGACCCGCTCCAGGGCGCGGCCTTCACTTTCTCCCGCGCTTCGGCCACGGGCTCGGTCTTCACTGATAACACGGCCTCGGGCAACGCGACGGCGGGAGTTCGGCTGGACGATGGCGCCACTGGCATTACAATCAGCAACAACGTGCTGAGCAACGGGGCATCTACGGCGGGCAACGGTACTACTATTACCGCTACCGATGGCGGCGGTATTGTACTAGCCAATGCTTCGACCAACTCGATTACCGGCAACAAGATTCTCAGCAACGCTGGCTTCGGCATTGAGTTCCAGGCGGTGGGCACCAACAATAACAACACCATCAGCGGCAACACCATCAGCACCAACGGGGGCGGCACGGCCACAACCAACCGCGCCGGTATTGCTATCCGTCGGGGCAGCAACAACCTGATCAGCACCAACACGCTGAACGCCAACGTGGGCGACGCTATTCTGGCCTTCAACGGCACGGCGGGCAACCGCTTTACCCAGAACAGCATGTTCAGCAACGGCACGGCCAGCACCACCGATGGCACGACCAAAATCGGTATCGACCTGATGGCCAGCGGCGCCACCTCCAACGGCGGCGACAACGTGAGCCTGAACGCCGATGGCAAGACCAGCACTTCCGGAGCCAACGGGTTGCTGAACTTCCCCGTCATCACCCAGGCCAGGCAGGACGGTACCAACCTGCGCGTTACCGGCTACGCGCCGCTGGGTGCTACCATCGAGTTCTTTGTAGCCGACATGACCACCAGCCCCTCGTTTGGGGAAGGTCGCTATTACCTGGCCACCCGCACCGAAGGCCTGGCCGGGGAAGACGCTGACCCCAAGAGCACGGCTTACTCGGGCACTATCAACGGGCAGAACTCGGGCTCGGAAGCTGCCGCTCGCCGCTTTGCCTTCGTTATTCCGCTTAGCAGCCTGGGCACTACCGAGCGTACGGCCCTGACCGCCACCAACGCCCGCATCACGGCGACTGCCACGATGCCCGAAACGGTGAACAGCATGGCAGTCGGCAACACGTCGGAATTCTCGGGTAACGCTCCCGTGTCGAGCGGCGTGCTGCCCGTGGAGCTGACGGCCTTTACCGCTACGGCCATCGGGCAGAATGCTCAGCTGAGCTGGACCACGGCCTCAGAGAAAGACAACGACCATTTCGTGGTAGAGCGCGCCTACGGTGAGCAGGCTTTCGCCCCGATCGGGACGGTAAAAGGTGCTGGCAACAGCCAGACGGCCCGCAGCTACAGCTTCATCGATGCTGGCATCGGCACCAAGAATCTGGGCACGATTTACTACCGCCTCAAGCAGGTTGATACCAACGGCTCGGAAGTTCAGGCTGGCCCCGTACGTACCCTCACTTTTGGCGGGGCGAAAGAAGTTACCGCCGCCGTGTATCCCAACCCGGCTGCCAATGAGGCCCAGCTCGACCTGTCCAACCTGCCCGCCGGCAGCTACCAGGTTTCGCTCGTGGATGCTACCGGCCGCACCCTGGCTACCAGCACCTACGAAGGTGGCGCACTGCATCCCTTCTCGGTGCGCAGCCTCACGGCGGGCTCTTACCTGGTCGTGATTCGCGGCAATAATCTCAAAATCACGCAGCGTTTGGTGAAGAATTAAGCTTCCCGCCCGCTTTTAAAAAGCCTCTCCTACCCGGAGAGGCTTTTTTAGTGCCCTTTCACCGGGTTTCTGGCGGGCTCGACGCTAACCGAAAGGCGAGTTTTGGGGTATAGAGAAGCCCTCACTACCTAAGTCAATGCCACAGTCATCCGCTTCTCTGCCCCGGCGGCGCCCCGCCGCCCAGGCTTCCACCGACTACGACGTCGTTATTATCGGGGCTGGCAGCGCGGGCTTGAGTGCAGCTCTCACCCTGGGCCGCTGCCTGCGTCGAGTGCTCGTCTGCGACGGAGGTGCCCCCCGCAATGCTCCTTCGCCGGGAGTACAGAGCTTTTTCACCCGCGACGGAATCAAGCCCGCCGAGCTGCTGCGCATTGGCTTGGAGCAGCTCAAGCCCTACACGACCGTGGAAGTACGACCGGCCCGCGTTACGGAGCTTGCACCCTGCCCGGGCTACTTTGAGCTACAGGCAGAAGGCGAGACAGGCCGCACCTTTACCATTACTGCCCGCAAAGTACTGCTGGCCACGGGCGTGGAAGACGAACTGCCGCCGGTGCCGGGTATGCGCGACCTGTGGGGCCGCGGCGTGCTGCACTGCCCCTATTGTCACGGTTGGGAAGTCCGCGGCCAGCCTCTGGCAGTGTACGGGCGGGGCAAAATGGTGACCGGCATGGCGCTGCTGGTGAGCCGCTGGGCTACCGATGTGGTGGTGTGTACCGATGGTCCCGGTCACCTTTCTGATAATGCCCGCCGGCGCCTGCACCAGCAGAAAATCCGACTCAATGAGGAGCCCATCAGTCACCTGGAAGGCAAGCCCAACGGTGAGCTGCGCTACATCGTATTTGAAAATGGGGAGAAGCTGGCCCGGCATGCCGTATTTGTGCATCCGCACCAGCATCAGCGCGCCAGCTTCCTTGAACAGCTGGGCTGCGACCTTTCCCGCAAAGGAGCCATCCGCGTCGATAAGCACTCCCAAACCAGTGTCAGGGGGTTGTATGCCGCCGGCGACATTACGCCTGGCCCGCAGAAAGCGCTACTGGCGGCAGCTGAAGGCACACATGCCGCTATTGCTATTCACGAAGCCCTAACCCGGGAAGAATGCCCCAAGTAGCAGCTACCGCCCTTAGTGAGCATCAATATTCCATAAATACAAAAAGCCCGTCGGTGTTGTACCGACGGGCTTTTTCTTATAGCGAACAGCCGTTGACTAGCTCAACACCGCCGAGTGGGCCTTCAGGATCTGACGGGCCTGGGCCAGGTTGGTATCCCGGGCGTTGACGGCCAAATAGATAAACATGCCCCCGTCGCTCGACAGCTTCAGCAGGTGCAGCTGGTCGGTCAGGGTCAGCAGAATGTCCTGTACTTTCTGGTTGAGCTTCAGGGCCTGAATTGCCTTCAGTTTTGCTTTCACAACCTCCGTATTGTAGGCAGCCGCCGTTTCGATGTCGAAGTCAGCAATGTTAGCGTGCGAAGCCAGCGGCATGCCGGTTTCAGTTTCTACAACGGCTACAGCCAGTAGGGTGGGCAGTTCGGACAAGATATCTTGAACGGTTTGTTTGGGGGTTGCCATGTTAAAATGAGCGTATGAAGTAAAAAGCGTGTATGTTGAAAAGTTAGGTTAGACCGTATGACGGCGCATGATTTCTTTGGCAATTCCCAGGTTGGCATCGGCTAGGCGCACGGCCAGGAAGCAATACCATTTTCCCTCATTGAAGGGCCGTAGATGATGAAGCTGATCCTCCAGAATAACCGATACGTCTGTGAGGGGTCCACCGGGCCATACCTTGGTGGCCACAGCCTCTTCCATAGTCCGCAGCAGCTTGGCGTGGCGCAGACTGATCTGGTTGGGGTTGTAGGCGCTGTTGGTCGTGTAAAAGGCCAGGACTTTGCCCGAGTTCGTGTCGACGACGCAGCTCATGAGCAGTTCAGGAATGTCTTCCAGCAGACCTTCCAGTACTTTTTGAGCGCGCCTTCCGTTTTCATCGGCTACCCCTACGGTGATTTTCTTTATTTGGAGTCGATTGAAGAACGGAATATTCATTGGGTAAGAAGCGAGAAGCCGGACTGTTAGCAGGGTGCCAGCGGCTCCGCGTACGGGGTGTTATGTCGTTAAGTTGTCGGGAGCCGTCGGCTGCGGGGCAGCAGTCAGGCGGTACGTTCTAGGTTGAGGTTTAGCAGGCAGCGGGTTAAGCCCAAAAAACTCTTTAGAAAACCCCGGGCAGTGGCTTTCTAAAGAGCTTATTGCAACCTATTCTGGAAGCTGGTACAAACAAAAGAGCGTTTTGTTACCAGCTTTTTCTGTTATCGCTCTTACCTATATAGCTAAGGCTTATTAATCAATAGGTTAGCAGCGATTAAAACTGCCACCAGTGGCGCTTGGCTACCTTAGCTACCGCGTCGGTACGGGGCAGCAGGGTCATGTTCTGCACGCTACGGCCTTTTACCTGCACTTCGTCTTCGGTGTAGCCGCCGTAGCCAAACTGCAGCTTGGAAGTCTGGTTGGCAGGCACCAGCATAGAGTACGTGCCTTGCGCGTTGGTCGTGACACCGCGGCCGCTGATTTTATCCAACACCGTGGCGCCTACCAGCGGACGACCATTCTCGTCCAGAATCCGGCCGCTAACGACAGCCATCTTCTTGGTGGCGGCAGCTTCGGTAGCTACGGCAACCATCTCCTCGCTAGCGGCGGCAATGGTCGAAGCAGGTACGGCAATGCGGTCGGCGGACGGCAGGTTGGTACCGGCCAGCACGGCTCCACTCAGCAGAGCGCCCACCAGCACGATAGAGCCCGCGCGCCGACGAAACCGAACCGGCTCGGTGCGCATCAGGTGAAACTGGTGCTGCAGCCAGCCGACGGGGCGCACATTGTGGCCTTTCTCGCGCAGGGCGTAAAAACGTTTTAGCGCCTCATCACCCTCGTTGGGGTTGGCCTTGAGGTAGGCATCTACTAAATCGGCATTCTTGCCAGACAGGTCGCCTCGAAGATATGCGTCGCGATACGTAGGCAGTAGTTCTCCTGTGACAGGATGGAACGGGTAAGCAGTTAAAGCCATCGTTGAATAATATGGTGTGAGCAATGAAGGGAAGGAGCGGAAGCCGCTTCGTATGGGTGTACGGAAACGGCAGGCCAATATCTACTGTAAATAGTCCTAATACCAATGATATTCGATAAAGGTTGTAATTCCATATATAAAGGTCCTTTTACGGACGATGAAAAAACGAAGAATTTATGGGGCCTGATTCTACAGTGGAGCTTACTCCGTGAGCCTAGCAAACCCACACAAGCTCAACAGTAACAACTCCGTTTGGCAGGCATTTTTAGGGGCTCTTTATCGAGTTTTCCCGTTGGGCTTGGAGTAAGGAGCTAGGCAAAATTCTAAGAATTAGGCAAAGTGATACCCCAACTCCCAAGCAAAGGCCTTAACTTAAGGGACTTTGTAAAGTGCACGAACGAGGCGAAAAGGGAAAAAACGGTTATCAACTCAATAATTGAATTTCCGGGGTTCCCTGCTGGCACTATGTTCTTTAGCTTTGAAAGCTACCCCTATCAGCTTATTGCCCGCTCCGCTTCCAATGTAGTTTATGAAGCATACGTACGCGCTGTTCATCTTGCTTGTCGTCGTGGCCTTCCCCGCCCGGGCACAGCGTATCGTGTTTACGGGCCGAATTACGGAGGCCGCCACGGGGCAGCCTGTGCCTTTTGCCTCGCTGTTTGTACCTGGCACCACCATCGGTATGACGGCCGACGCGGAAGGCCGCTACCAACTGACCGTCACTCAGCCTATTGATACGCTAGCGGCTTCTGCCCTGGGCTTCAAAGCCCTGAAGAAGGCTGTGACGCACCAGGCCCAGCAAACGGTAAACTTTGCCCTCGGGGCCGGAGCCGTTACGCTCAGCGAGGTGGTCGTGCGGCCCACTGAAAACCCGGCCTACGTGATTCTGCGGCGGGTACAGGCCCACAAAGACCAAAATGACAAGCGCCGCCTCCGTGCCTTTGAGTACGACAGCTACAACCGGATTCAAACCACGATAACCGATTTGCCGGACCGGCTAGTCAAGCGCAAAGTAATCCGCGACATGCTGGCCCTGTCTGACAGCATGAGCAAGGATGTGGCACCAGTGGGCCAAGCCAAGGCTCTGCCGTTCTTTGCCTCGGAGCTGATATCCAGGCTATACGTGCAAAACCACCCGATCCGGCGGCGGGAAGAAATCCGGCGCCGGCAAATGCGCGGAATCGGACCCCGGGAAGGCTCCGTCGTGTCCCAGATTCTAGGCTCCTCGTTCCAGGATTACAACTTCTACCCCAACCGGCAGAATATCATGGGCAAGGATTTCATTTCGCCCATTGCCGACGGCTGGAAGCTAACCTACGAATACGAGCTGCAGGATTCGGTCTTCGTCGGGCAGGACTGGTGCTACCAGCTGGCCGTGAAGCCCCGGCGCCCCCAGGATCTGGCCTTCGTGGGCACCATCTGGATTACGGCCGATACCTACGCCCTGCGCAAGCTGAATCTGGCGAAAAGCCCCGAGGCCAACATCAACTTCGTGAGCGAGATTCGGGTGTACCAGGAGATGACGCCACCGGCGGAAGGGGCCGGCCTGCCTCTGGTAACGCGGGTAACCGTGGCCATCAAGCCCGTGGAAAAGCAGGCCGGCGTGCAGGCCCACTTCACGACCATCAACTCCAATTTTGAGCGTAACCACGAGCGGGACCTGGCTTTCTATGACAACGCGCTGGACACGGCCCCCAATGCCAGCCAGATTCCCAAAGATTACTTCGATAAGAACCGGCCCGACTCCTTGAGCCTGGCCGACCAGACCTCGCTGGCCGTGCTCGACTCGGTCCGGGAACTGCCCAGCGTGCGCTCCTTGCTGGATCTGGCCGACGTGCTGGTCAATGGCTACAAGCGCGTAGGCCGCCTCGACCTGGGCCCCATTCTGTCGACCTACGGCTTCAACGACATCGAGGGGCACCGCCTGCGCTTCGGCTTCCGCACTACGCCGGAGATGAGCCGCGATTGGCTGGTGCGGGCGTATGCGGCGTATGGCTTCCGGGATGGGCGCCTCAAATATGGGATGCGCGTCAACCGCATCATCGAGCGGCAGCACTGGACGGTGCTGGGTATGGAGTACCGCCATGACCTGGACCAGGTGGCCTTGCTCGACAATGAATTCGGGCAGGAAAACCCGCTTTTCGACGCGGCAGCCCGCATCGGCCGCATCCGGGGCAGCCGTCCGCTGATGCGCGACGTATCGGGCCTTTCGCTGCAGACGGATATTGTGCGCGGCTTTACGCAGAAGATTATCCTGCGCCACCAGCGCTTCACGCCGCTCTATAACTTTGCCTATTACAATACTGACCAGCGGGTGCCCGGAGCCCCAACGGCGGCCAACATCACGTTGTCGGAGCTGATCCTGGAGTCGCGCTACGCTTACGATGAGGTATTGGTGGAAAACGAGAACCGGCGGCAGGCCATTGGCCAGATGCGCTGGCCAGTAGTCGTATTTCGCTACACCCTGGGAGCCAACCATTTGTTTGGCAGCGACTTCAAATACCATAAGTTTAACCTCATCACTACCCAGAGCGTGCAGGCAGGTATTTTCGGGCGAATTAACTACCGCCTCGAAGCCGGCTACATCCCGAGCACAGTGCCCTACCCTATTCTGAAAACGCACATGGGCAATCAGTCGCCGTTCTACAATGGGGCTGCGTTTAACCTGATGCGCTATTTTGAGTTCGTCAGTGACCGGTATGCCTCGGTGCGGGCCGAGGATCATTTTGAAGGGTTGCTAGTGAACAGCGTGCCGCTGCTGCGCAAGCTCAACTGGCGTTTGCTGGCCACGGGCAACATCCTCTTTGGCGGCGTGAGCCAAGCCAATCGTAGCCTGACCCCGCCCCGCCACCCCGCTACCGGTGAGCCGCTGCAAACCTTTCGGGCGCTGGATCATGGCCCGTATGCCGAGGTAGGCTACGGCGTAGAAAACATCTTCAAAGTGGCGCGGGTCGACTTCCTGCACCGCCTGACTTACCGGGATTTGCCCGAAGCCCGCAACTTCGGGGTAAAGCTGAGTTTGCAGTTCAGACTCTGACAAGCGCCCGATTCCGCTTTGTCCTTCACACTAACGCCCCGACAACCAGTGGTTGCCGGGGCGTTGGCTTAGGTACTCTTTCTTTAGATAGAAGCTCTTAGCGCTTGTTGCGCAGCGAGAAGTGGTTGAAGGCCACGGTGGAAGTAGCCGGACCCTGGGCCAGCAGCGCAATACGAATGCCCCGGTCCCACGGCGGCAGGTAGGTGCCGTTGATGGCGAAGCTTTCGGTGGGCATGGCCGTCCAGGTAACGCCGTCGGGGCTGTAGCTGAAGCGGTAGCGCTGCCCGCCCCACACCTCCAGGCGCAAGGACAGGTTTTTGCAGCTTTCTACCGCAATTTTGGTCAGGCACTCGCGCTTGCCACCTTTCACGTGCCAGAGCTGCAGGCTTTCGTCGCCGGCCATCAGCGCTAAGCTGTTTGCATGGTCGCCGATGGCCCCGATACCGGCGAAGGTGCCGGGGGCAAGGTTAGCAAAATCCAGGGTGGTAACCGCCTTATAAGTGGCCGCAAATGTGCGCTGAGCTACCATGGCACCCAAGCCACCGTCACGAGCCGTGAGCAGCAGCTGTCCGTCGCTGAGACCAGCTTCGGGCTGCTCGCCTACCGGCCACTGCCAGGTCTGGGCCAGCTGACCACCCACGAAGTTGTCGGTGACGTTGAGCACGCTCAGGTCGGGCAGCGGGGCGGCCTGGGGGCTGCGGCCATCGAACTCAGGCCAGCCTTCAGCGTTCCAGGTAAACTCGCTCAGGATACCCTGACGGCCCACAAACTCGTGGCTGTCGGTGTAATAGGCGTGGTGGAGCAGGAACCAGCGGCCTTCGTACTCGGCTACAGTGCCATGACCGGGGCACTTCCAGGTTTTATTCTTGTCCAAAATCGGGTTCTGGGGACACTTCTCCCAGGGACCGAGCAGGCTCTTGGCGCGGGCTACGCCAGTGGCATAGTTGCAGCACTTGCCGCAGCAGCCATTGCCAGCGTAGAACATATAGAAGTACTCGTCGTGGCGCACGATGGCCGAACCTTCGACCAGGCACCCTTCCCACTTCTCAGTATTGCGGAAGAGCTCCACCTTTTTGCCAACCAAGGCCATGCGCTTTTCATTGATGCGCTGGGCCCAGATAGGTGTAGGCTTGCTCTTACTGTTGCCGTCCTCTTTCCACACCAGGTACAAGTCGCCGTGCTCGTCGCGCACGGGAAAGCCGTCGATGGAGCCCAGGCGCTGACCTACTAAGGGACCGTGGTCGGTGTAGGGACCTTCGGGCTGGTCGGCGCTGGCTACAGCTACGCACAGCGGGCCGTTTTTCTTGCGGGCCGTGTAGTAGATGAAGGTTTTGCCGCCCTCGTAGAAAATCTCCGGAGCCCAGAAGTTGGCGTCACACCAGTCGGGCAGCTGGCCCGGAAACACGTGCGTCACCAGCTCCCAGTCGACCAGGTTGTCCGACTTGAACATCGGAAACACGGGTCCCCACTCGGCCGACGTTGCGCTGGCCCAGTACGTATTGCCGATTTTGGCAATGGTCGGATCGGGGAAGTCGCCGGGCAGGACGATGTTGGCGTAGTTGGTAGGCTCAGCCTCGACGGGCGGGGCCACGGTGGGGGTAGAATCGACCAACGGCGCATCAACGGCGGCGTAGTCAGTCGAGGAATCTACAGTGGGCACCAGGTCAAAAGACGGTGCGCTTTCGAAGTCGAACGACACAATAGGAAGAAGAAAGAGTGGGAAACGAACAGAGGTCTTCGGGGGGCGGAACCAGCCGTAGGGCCGGGTCCAAAACACTACATAACTCGCCGGTACTTTCGGGGGTGCGCTTCAGAGAGGTGACAAAGGGGGAATTTTAAAACCCAACCTGGCGCAACAATCCGAAAGGTACTACTTTCCTTTTATTGGCAAGCAAACAAGTGTATTTTTTTGATACAACCCGAAGATGTTTTTTTGGTTTGGCCTATTTTCAAAAACGGCACTTAGGGAAAGAAGCCTCGCAACGCAAAAGCGGCAAAAACAGGTTCAATTTAGAGCATTGCCTTTATTGTAACCTATACCGTGGTATCCTTAGTCCGAAGCATAATTCGGGCCACACTTAATAAAAGGCTCGTTAAAAATTTGTCATTAATATGATTTAAACAATAATTCCCTGAAGCCGACAAAGAATTTGCAGCGTATCCAACCAATGATCAGGGCTGCCAAAGCCAAGATGTTGTACCTCACTGGCTTCGAAACTCAACCGTATGCCATAGCATATGAAGCTTCAGCTAAAGTCGGCCGGGATTCGTAAAATAGCCGGCAGTTTAGCCCCAAGCGGGGCGCTGCTTTTCCCCTCTACCCTCTTTGCTACCTTCCCGCTTATGCTAGCCCACGACATTGCCGCTGCTTTTCGCCAGCATTTCGACGCCGAACCCTTGCTGGTGCGCGCCCCCGGCCGCATCAACCTGATTGGGGAACACACCGACTACAATGCCGGCTACGTGCTGCCCGCCGCCGTCGACAAGGAAATGTATTTCGCCGTGGCGCTAAACCAGCAGTCTACTATCCGCCTGCACGCCTACGATTTGAACGAGTCGGTGCAGGTGGCTACCGACGCCGTGGCGCCCAGCGAAACGCAGTGGGCCAACTACCTGCTGGGCGTAGTGGCCCAGCTCCAGCAGCACGGCATTACGGTACCGGGCTTCGACTGCGTATTTGGGGGCACGGTACCGGCCGGAGCGGGCTTGTCGTCGTCGGCGGCGGTGGAGTGCGGAATGCTGTTTGCCCTAAACACCTTGTTGCAGGCCAACCTGGAGCCCATGCAGATAGCCAAGCTGGGCCAGGCCGCCGAGCACGAGTATGCCAAGGTGCTCTGCGGGCTGATGGACCAGTTTGCCAGCGTGTTCGGGCGCGACGGGCAGGTGGTGCGCCTCGACTGCCGCTCTCTGGAGTACGAATACTTTCCCTTCGATACGACTGCCTGCCGCATCGTGCTCTGCAACTCGGGGGTAAAGCACAGCTTGGCCAGCTCGGAGTACAACACCCGCCGCCAGGAGTGTGAGCAAGGCGTAGCGGTGCTGCGCCAGCACTACCCCACTATCCAAACCCTGCGCGACGCAACCCTGGACCAGATAGAAGCTCACCGCCAGGAGCTGGGTCCGGTGGTATACCGCCGCTGCCGCTACGTGGTAGAAGAAAACCAGCGCGTAGAAGAAACCTGCCGTCTGCTCGTGCAAGGCGACCTGGGCGGCGTGGGTCAACAGATGTACGCTTCTCATGCCGGCCTGCGCGACGATTACGAGGTGAGTTGCAAGGAACTAGACGTACTGGTCCAGATTGCCCAGACAACGCCCGGCGTGTATGGCTCGCGCATGATGGGCGGCGGCTTTGGCGGCTGTACTATCAACCTGGTAGCCACCGAACAGGTAGCCGGCTTCGTGGAGCACCTGAAAGCCGAGTACCAGCGGCAGTTGGGCTTACCGCTCGAAACCTACGAGGCCACCATCGTAGATGGCGTGGGCATATTTAAGGAGTAGAATGCTTACCTAAAAAGGAAAAGCCGCCCGCCGAGCAGAACTCGACGGGCGGCTTTTTTGGTGGCAGTAAACACAACCGATAGTTACTCCGTGGCCGGGCGGCTGCCACGCAAACCGTACCACACGATATAGAGGTAGCAGAGCACGGGCAGAATGAAGGCCAAGCGCAGGGCATGTACCCCTCCCCCGCCGCTCTGGCTGTCGGCAATGATACCGAACAGTGGTGGAATGATGGCCCCGCCCACAATGGCGGCTGAGAGCAAACCCGAGGCATCTTCGGTGTGGCGGCCCAGGCCAGCTACGGCCAGCGTGAAAATGACCGGAAACATGATGGAGTTCATCAGGCCCACGGCCAGCAAGCTCCACATGGCCACGGCCCCGCTGGTATTGATAGAAATAATAACTAGTAGCACGGCCCCTATGGCGTTGAAGGCCAGCACCCGACCAGGGTTGAGCTTACGCAGCACCCCGATACCCAGAAAACGGCCCACCATAGCAGCCCCCCAGTAGAAAGCAACCTGCTCGCCGGCATCACCAGCCGACATACCCACTACTTCCCGCTGGCTCAGGTAACTCACAATGTGGGACCCAATAGCAACTTCGGCCCCCACGTAGGCAAAGATACCTACCAGGCCCAGCAGCAGATGGCGGTAGTGCCAGGCCCGCTGGGTGTCGCCGGCCGGGGCGGGGGCGTGGGCAATGTGGGGCAGCTTCAGAAACGCCAGCAGCAGGCTGATAAGCACCAGCACGGCCCCAATACCGAGGTAGAGGTATTGCACCGAAGTCACGTCGAGGGCTGCAGCCTGCGTGGCCGAAAGCTTGGTGAGGTCGGGCAGGCGGGACAAAATCAGGCGGGCCCCCAGGATGGGCGCAATGGTGGTAGCCAGGGAGTTGAAAGCCTGGGTGAGCGTGAGGCGGGACGAAGCCGTGGCAGGTGGCCCCAGAATAGCCACGTAGGGGTTGCCAGCCACTTGCAGCGTCACGACACCGGTAGCCAGCACGAACAAGGCGCCCAAGAACAGCTCGAAGGTGCGGCTCTCAGCGGCCGGAAAAAACAGGAAGCAGCCAATGGCCGCTACCAGGAAGCCGACCAGCATCCCACGTTTGTAACCCACGCGCTTCACCAGCAGGCCTGCCGGCACACCCATCACCAGATACGCCCCGAAAAAGCAGAAATTTACCAGGTTGACCTTGGCGTAGCTTAGCGTAAAGAGGCCTTTGAGGTAGGGAATCAGGATGTCGTTCAGACAGGTAATGAAACCCATCATAAAGAACAGTACCGTGAGTGAGGCCAGCGCCGAGGTATAACGCGGGGTTTCCGGGTTGGCCTCCGACGTGGTAGGCACCCCAACGGAGGAAGGAGCAACAAGAGCCATAGAAAGGAATACTAAGGAGTTCGAGAAGTCAATAGTAAGGATTGGGGCACAAAAAGAGGCCGGCCCGCTCTCCTAACCACTGCGGAACCGGCCTCTAAGCCACGGCGCTGGTCTGCATGAGCAAGCGGGCGTGGTAATTATGCGACGAGCTTAATAAACGATACTAAAGGTGAGGCTCACGGCGTGGCCGCCTACCTCTAGGCAGTAATGGTAGAGCCCGGCTGAATTCAGCGACACGCTATGGTCACCACCAGTCCGGAGCCGGGAACGAAACCCTGCTGTGCCGCAGTACGGGCACAGCAAGGGTTACTTATTTTCCACAATTACAAAACACTATGATTATCAATAAACCACTAAGCTGGCAAGGCTACTTGTACTGGTAGTAGCGCACGTAGTCGACCTGCATCTGCTGAGGGAAGACCGTATTGGAAGCCGGGTCGCCGTCGAAGTCACCACCTACGGCCACGTTCAGAATCATGAAGAACGGGTTGTTGAAGGGCCACGGGCTGCCGTTGACGTCGCTGGGAGTAAAGGTGTAGTAGGGTTGCGAAGCCCCATCCAGGTAGAAGCGGAGCATATCCTTGCTGCGCACTACGCTAAAGATGTGAAACTCGTCGGTAATGTCGTAGTCCAAGGGCATGGTTTTGCCTTTGTACTCGCGGTTGCCGGCGCTGTTGGCGTAGTGCATAGTCGACAGGAACTCCCGGGGCTGGCTGCCGCGCAGTTCCATGATATCAATTTCGCCGCACTTGGGCCAGTTGTTCTGGTCAATGTCGTTGCCCAGCATCCAGATGGCCGGCCAGATTCCTTTGCCCTTGGGCAGCTTGGCCCGCACGTCGATGCGGCCGTACTGGAAAGTTTGCTTGCCCTTGGTGATAAGGCGGGCCGAAGTGTAGGCGTTGTTGCCCGACTGCTGCTTACGCGCCTCAATGACGAGGTTGCCACCCATGAAATAGGTGTTGTCCGACGAGTTGGTATAGTTCTGTAGCTCCCGGTTGCCCCAGCCTCCACCGCCGAGCTCTTGTACCCACTTCGATTGGTTTAGGGAACCACCGTCGAATTCGTCGCTCCACACCAGCGTGGTGTACTGGCCGTAATCCTTGGGCTCCTCGTTCACGACCGGCGTAGGAGGCGGCGGTGGCACGGGAGTAGGTACGTTCTTGGTTTTCGTTTCGGTGCAGCTTAACAGGCTCAGGGTCAGCAGGGCGCTGAAACCAAACCGGGTGCTACGCTGGATAAACAGGGTGGGGAATTTCATGAACTAGAGGAGAAAACTACCGCCGGGCAACGATGCCCGCTGGTTATTTGGCAATCATCTTAAATGTAAACACTATCCCGCCATTGCGGCCACTACCGGCCCGCAGCACCATTCGGGTGCCGTCAATCGACAGAATGCGGTATACCTGCTCGGTAGTTGAAGCATCCGTTGTGCCCACGAAGGCTCCCGGCCGGGCAAGCGTAACCTGGGCTAACCCGCCCCCAAATGCATACCCAAAGCTATAAGCTGATGTACCGGATTGGGGTGGGGAGCAGTTGAAGACGCCAGCCAAGAAGGTCGCGGCTTTGGCATCGTACACCATCTGGTTTTTGTTGGTGAAGGTGTACTCATCATCTACCTGACAAGCGGGCAGCTCCCCGGCCCTCACCCCGGGAAAGTACTCCGCGGGGTTGGTCTCGGTGCCCACCACTATGGGCGCATCCACGCTGTTGTCCAGCATCCAGGTTTTCGACGAGCCGCCAGTTAACAAGGCTTTTATCCCCGCAGCCGGCAAAAAGGCCTTCGTGGTGGCGCCGGAAACATTGCGCCCCGCCACATTGCCCGGGTCAGTGGCCGTGACGAAGTCGGTTGCTGGGGTTCCAGCGGGAGCCGGAGCCACCAACTCAGTCTTGGCGCAGGAAACCAAGCCCAGGGCCAGCAGCAAGCCGACCCTGAGCAAGTGGTTTTGCAGACGATAGGGCTGCGCATTATTCATGGACCAGCAAAATAAGCTAAGAAGTAGAAAGCTGCTACTCTATTATTTAGCAACCATTTTGATGGTAAACACCGTGCCGTTGTTGGCACCGCTGCCGGCGCGTAGCAACATCTTTTTGTCGGAGATTTCCAGAATGCGGTATACCTGCTCCGTAGGTGAGGCGTCGGTAGCACCGATAAACGCTCCGGGCCGCGACAATTTAAACTGGGCCAGACCTGCACCGGCTGCTGGGCTAAACACGAAGGGCGAGGTGCCCGACAGCGGGGCGCTGCAGCTGTAGCCAGCGGCGGCCGAGAAAGTTTCAGCCTTGGCGTCGTAGGTGTAGACATTGGCCGCCGAGAAGGTAAACTCGTCGTCGGACTGGCAAGTGGGCAGTTCCCCGGGCTTCACCCCGGCAAAGTACTCCAGTGGGTTGGCCTCGGTGCCTACCGTAATAGGTGCATCGGCTTCATTGTCAATCTTCCAAGTTTTCGACGAGGTGCCGGTTAATAGCAGCTTGATGGGCGCCGTGGCGTCGTAGGGCATCATCGTGATGACGGTGCGGGTACCATCGGGGTTGGTGCCACGCAGCCGCAGCTTAGTATCGGTAACTTCCAGGATGTCGTAGGTTTTGTTTACGACCGAGTCAGCTGGGCCGATAAAGGACTTGTTGCCCTTGAGCACAATCTGCGGGTTACCGTTGTTTGGACGGAACACGAAGCCACCCGAGTTGCTCAGCGACTTGCCGCAGGTACCATTTTGGAAGGTCTGGTTGCCGGCTTCGTAGTTGAGCGTAAAGCTGTTGCTAAACGAGAACTGGTCGTCGAGCTGGCAGGAATTCAGCGTGGTAGAGGCCGAAATCTGGTTGCCGCTGGCGTCCTGCTTCACAATGGCTCCGGGCTGGTTGGACAACGACCAGATGCGGATGCCCCCGCTGGCGCAGCCGACCAGGTTGCTGAAGGTCGCGTTGGTGCAGGCGTCCGGAATGGTGATGGTCTGCTTGGCCGAAATACCGGTACCGCCCCGGCCTGCCGTTATCATCTCTACCGAGTAGCTCCCGGGGCGGATGTAGGTATGCTGCACCTTCTCGCCCGAGGCAACACTGTTGTCGCCAAAGTTCCACTGGTAGAGGAAGCCATCCTGGGCCGTGCTGGTGAAGCTGACCACGGTCGGAAACTCAGTGGTATTGGTCTGGAACGTAAAGTTAGACTGGGGCACGGCGCCTTCCAGCTCGTAGTCTTTGGCGTCTTTCTCGCAGGAAGCCAGCAGCAAGGGAGCAGCCAGCAAGCCTAGGGTCGCCAAACGGAATATATTTTTCATGGGAATTCAGAGGAATTTTTCGGTGGAGGCAATCTGCCCGGCGGCCCGCAACAGTTGCCAGCGGGCCGCCGGACAACTGATTAATAGCCGTCGTTCTGACTCAGGCCCGGGTTCACGTCGCGCTCCGACTGCGGAATCGGCAGCACTACGTTGTAGGGCTTCACGCCTTTCGCCCGCAGCTGGGGCGAGGTGAGCAGCTCCCCGGTGCGCTTCATATCAAACCACCGGTCCATTTCGAAGGCCAGCTCGTACTTGCGCTCCCTCCACACGGCCCGCTTGAAGTCGTCGGCACCGATACCAGCCGCAATATCACGGTTGGTAGCTCCGCCAAAGGCACGCCGCCGCACTTTGTTGATGGCATCCAAACCCTCTTGGTTGGGCCCTACGGCCTCCGCCAGGATCAGGTACATCTCAGCCAGGCGCAACACCGGAATGTTGAGCTCCGAGTCCCAGATGTTGGTGTTGACTTTGCCTACAAACCACTTTTTCACGCCGTAGCCGTTAGGCGAGCCAGGCAGCGACGAAGGCTGCACGCGGCCATCGGGGTATTTGTCGCCGGGCATCCAGATGGTTACGTCGCGGCGGGTGTCGCCTGCTTCGTAGCCGGCCACGAAGTCGGGCTCGGGAATGTTGAAGCCGTAACCGCCCTGGGGCACGATACCCTGGCCGCGGGGGCCCATAAACTCGTTGCCACTCCAGCCCAGGCCATCCTGGGTCCACTGGTTGCGGCCCGCAATGTACTGCACCTCAAACAGCGACTCCTTGCCGTTCTCGTTGGCAACTTTGAAGTTGTCGCCATAATTGTCCCACAACGATTTGCCGCTGGAGTTGATGACGCTCCGGGCCTGGGTAGCGGCTTCCCCCAGCTTGCCTTCGGTCAGGTACACCTTGGCCAGTAGCCCTGTTGCCGACCACTTGGTGGCCCGTCCGATATCGTCGCCGGTGTAAGAGCCGGGCAGCTTGGTAATGGCGTCTCTCAGGTCGGCCTCAATCTGGGCATACACCTGAGCCGCGGGCGTGCGGGGAATGTTTACCTCGGCCGTCGTTTTCGGCGGCTTGGTCAGCAACGGCACGTCGCCGAAGGCCCGCACCAGATCGAAGTAGTACTTGGCCCGCAGAAACTCGGCTTCCCCGATGCTGCGCGACTGAATGGCGGGGTCAATGCTCATGCCGGGCACTTTCTCCAGCACGATGTTGGCCCGGCCAATGCCCACGTAGCAGCTGCCCCACAGGCGAGTGGTCAGGACGTTGGTCGAAGGAATGTTGAAGTTGTCGAGCTGCTGCTGCTCCAGGCCGTCGCCGCCGCCGCCACCACCGGTGGTCGACAGGTCCGAGCCGATATCCCCGATTCCCCACAGGGCGGAGTTGTACTGCCCGGCCTTGCCCAGCTCGCTGTAAATAGCGTTGGTAGCCTGAATAGCGTCGGTCGTGGTTTTATAAAAGTTAGCGTCGGTTACTTGGTCGGTCGGGGTTTCTTCCAGAAACTTCTCCCCGCAGCTGGTAAGCAGGCCCAGGCTTAGGAGCAGGGCGCCGCCGGAGTATTTAGTGAAGGTTGACATGATCGGAGGGTGGTTAGGAGATTAGAAGCCGAAGTTGACGCCAGCCAGGAACACGCGCGACTGAGGGTATACACCCAGGTCCACGCCACGGGAACCTACTTCGGGGTCAAAGCCGCTGTACTTGGTCAGCGTCAGCAGGTTCTGCCCGCTCACGTACACGCGCACCTGCTTAGCCGAAATACGGCTCATGATGGTCTGTGGCAGGGTGTAGCCCAGCGTCAGGGTTTTGATGCGCATGTAAGAGCCGTCTTCCACGTAGTAGCTGCTGGCGCGCAGGTTGCCGTTCGGGTCGCCGGCTACAGCGCGGGGTACGTCGTTGCTGGTGCCAGCGCCGGTCCAGCGGCCCAGTACCCGGGCGCTACCGTTGCTGTTGCCATAGAGGGCGCTTTCCAGGATGTAGCGGTTCTGGTTGTAGATGTCGTTGCCCTGGGAGCCTTGCAGGAACATGTTCAGGTCAAAGCCTTTCCAGGACAGCGTGTTGTTCAGGCCGTACGTGAAATCAGGGTTAGGATTGCCGATAAAGGTCCGGTCGCTGGCATTGATGACGCCGTCACCGTTCAGGTCCTTAAAGCGGATGTCGCCGGCCGCAGTGCTCTTGGCCGGATTGTCGCCGGCCGTCTGCACAGCGTGGTTTTTCACGTCTTCCGGAGTCTGAAACAGGCCATCAGCCACCAGGCCGTAGAACGAGCCGAACGCCTGGTTCTGGTCGTAGCGCACAATCACGCCGCTGAGCACGCTCAGCCCGTCATAAGGTTTGCCCTCACCCAACGATTCGAGTTCCGTTTTGTAAGCCGAAACGTTCAGAGTCGTGGTCCAGTTCAGATCCGAGCCGTTGCCGCGCAGGTTGTGCGAGGTGAAGGAGAAGTCAACGCCGCGGTTGTAGGCCGAGGCCGCGTTGCGGTTAACGGCCTCAAACGTGCCCGATACCAACGACACCGGAACAGGCGCAATCAGGTTGGGCGAGCTGCGGTTGTAGAGGTCAATGGTGGCCTCGAAGCGGTTGTCGAGGAAGCCGAAGTCCAAACCAATGTTAGCTTGGTTGTTGGTTTCCCAGCGCAGGTCGTAGTTAGGCAGGCGGGTTGGAGCCGCGCCGGTCTGAATCGTACCATTCGGGCCGAAGGGGTACTGAATGCCCGAGTTGATGGCAAACAGGTAGGCAAAGCGGCCGGCGTTGTTGGGGTTACCTACTTTACCGTAGCCCGCGCGCAGCTTCAGGTTGCTGATGGCGCGGTTGCCTTTCATAAACTCTTCCTCCGAAATGCGCCAGCCGGCCGACACGCCGGGGAAGAAGCCGAACTTCTTGCCGGGCTCGAAGTTACTTACCCCGTCGTAGCGCATGATGGCCTGGAACAGGTACTTACCGGCAAACTCGTAGTTGAGACGACCGAAGTAGCTGGCCAGCTTCTGGCGGGGCTGAACGTTACCGGTGTTGGAAATCTGCGTGTTGACTGGGCCCGAGTTAATCGTTTGCAGGTCGTTGCGCAGGTAGCCGGTGCGGTAAGCTCCCACATCCTGCTGGTCGATGATCTGACCCGACTGACCCAGCAGTACCGTCACTTGGTGCTGGCTGGCAAACAGGTGGTCGTAGGTCAGCGTGTTTTCTGCCAGGAAGCTCGTGTTGTAGTTCGAGGTAGCCGAGCCGCCGGCCGTGGCCTGGGAGTAGCGCGTCGAGTAAGTTTCGTCCCCTACTTTCAGCTCAGGTATCCCGGGCCGGAAGCTGTTGAAGTTATCAAAAATCAGGTCGGCACCCACGTTGGTACGGAAGCGCAAACCTTTTAGCGGCTCTAATTCGGCGAAAAACGTCGTCAGGGCGCGGTTACGAACAAACTTCTGGTTGGTGATGGTAGCCGAAGCCAGGGGGTTTTCCTCTACGAAGTTATCCTGGGCTCCGCGGGGCTCATAGTAGTTGCCGTCGGGGCGGTAGATGGGGATAATCGAAGGAATCCGGATGGCCTGCTGAATCGTGCCATATTCCCCGTTGCGCGAGCCTTCGGTGCCCCCGCCAGAGGGAATCTGCCGGTCTTTGAGGTGGGTCAGGGAGATGTTGCTGCCGATCTTCAGGATCTTGTTTAGCTGCAGGTCGCCGTTGGCGCGCAGCGTAAACCGCTCGAAGGTGGAGCCAACCACCGTACCATCCTGCTGAAAATAGCTACCCGATACGGCAAAGCGGGCTTTGTCGCTGCCGCCGGTAGCCGACAGGGCGTAGTTCTGAATGGCGGCGCGGCGGAACACCTCGTCCTGCCAGTCGGTGCCTTCACCCAGCGCATCGGGGTTGCGCAGCCGATCTACGACGATTCGCTCGCCGCCGGCAATGCGGTTTTCGTTGTTGATAATGGCGTACTCCTTAGCGCTGAGCAGGTCCAGCTTGCGCCACACTTGCTGCACCCCGCGGTAGGCGTCCAGGTTGATGGTCGATACGCCGGCCTTGCCGCGCTTGGTGGTAATGATAACTACCCCGTTGGCAGCCCGTACCCCGTAAATAGCGGTAGCCGAGGCATCCTTGAGGATATCGATGGTTTCAATATCGTTGGGGCTGATGGCGTTCAGCTGGTTTTCGCCACCCTCCGGCAGTGGGAACCCGTCGACGACGTACAGCGGGTTGTTATTGCCGGCCGAGGTAATACCCCGTACCCGGATGGAAGTACCGGCAGCGCCACCGGGGGCCCCGCCGTTGGAAGTTACGGTTACCCCAGCCGCTCGGCCCTGCAGGGCCTGGGTAGCGTCGGCCACCGGCTGAGTGGCAATTTCGCGGGCCGACACCGACGACACGGCACCGGTTACGCTGGTCCGCTCCTGGGTACCGTAGCCCACTACGACTACTTCACTCAGGGCCTTCAAGTCGTCGCTGAGCGTGACGGCCAGGTTGCCGCTGTTGCTGCTCGTCACGGCCACTTCCTGACGCAGATAGCCAACGTAGCTGAATATCAGCGTGCTGTTTTCCGGCACGCTCAGCACGAAGGTGCCATCCGAGTTGGTTGACGTACCAATGGTGGTGCCTTTCACCAGCACCGTCACGCCAGGCAGCGGCTCACCGGTACTCTGGGTTACCCGGCCCGACACCTGAATATCGGCCAGCGTGGGACGCCCGGCAATGGGCAACGGCAGGGCAGGTGAGCCGGCCAGGGCCGGGGCAGCCAGCGTAGGCAGCCCTAACGAGGCCAGAAGCAAAGCCCGCCGCAGTAAATGCGGGTAATTATTTGCATTCATGAGGGTAGGAATTGGAAGTGGAGAGCAAAAAACAAACAAAGTACCCGGGCCGAGCACACGCCGGCCCGGGCCGACAATTTTAGGGTTGAGAGCCAGAGCCCTTCTGCCCCACTGGGGCCGAGGTGGCCGTAGCCGGACTCGCGTAGCGGAAGCGGCGGGTTTGGTTGCCCACGCGCAGGGTAAAGTAGCCGTCTTCCAGCTGGGCCTGGCCCTGGGCATTGGGGTAGCTCAAGTGGGGCAGCGGCCGTATTTCGAAAACCATTTCGCGGCTTTCCCCGGGCTGAAACTCCTGCTTTTCGAAATGCTTGAGCAGGCGCACCGGCCGGGTGATGCGGCCGACTTCATCGGTCAGGAACCAGAGGACGGCTTCCTTGCCAGCCCGCTTGCCGGTATTGGTTACCTGCACCGTAGCCCGTACCGCTCCGCTGCCGCTGAGCACCGTGTCGCTGAGTTGCAGGTTGCTGTAGCGGAACGAGGTGTAACTCAGGCCTTCGCCATACTCTGTGAGCATGGCCGGCTTGAATTTGGGGCCGCGGTTTTCGAAGCCGGCTCCGAAGTCGCTCAGGTCGAGCGAGTTTTCATTGTTGTCGTGGTGGTAAGGCGAAATGTGGCCGGCAAACTGCGGGTACGTAAAGGAGAGCTTGCCGCTTGGGTTCACCTTGCCGCTGATGATTTCGGCAACGGCTTGCCCGCCGCCAAAGCCCGGCAGCCCGCCCCACAGGATAGCCGACGACTTCTCAGCGACAGAGCGGATGATGCTGGGCCGGCCACCAATAATGACCAGCACCGTGGGCTTACCGGCCCCCTGCGCCGCCCGCACCAGTTGCTGCTGCTCATCAGGCAGCGTCAGGTCACTGGTGTTGCCCAGCCCTTCAGTGTAGGGCCGCTCCCCAATGGCCAGGATTACAGCATCGGCCTTGCGGGCGGCGGCGCCAATACTGGTTAGGCTCAGCTTGCCAGCGGCGTCGCGGTACGGAATAGTTTCGACTTGGGCACCCGGGAATTCCTTTTTCAGGGCGGCGTAAATAGTCAGGACTTCTTTAGGGTACTCTGCCTCAGGCCGGCCCTGCCAGGCCAGCGTCCAGCCGCCGGCCAGGTTGGCGCGCGAATCGGCCGACGGGCCCACCACCAGCAGGCGCTTCACCGTAGCCGGCGCCAGGGGCAGCGTCTGCTTCTCATTCTTGAGCAGCACCATCGATTCGCGGGCGGCAGCCAGGGCCTGTTGCTTTAGGGCCGGGTCGCCGATACGGTTGAGGCGGTCGGTACGAGGCATGGGATGTTCGAAAAGGCCCAGCTCATCCTTCAGCTGCAGCACACGGCCAGCTGAAAGGTTTATGCGCTCCTCCGACAGCCGGCCTTCCTGCACCAACTCCTTCACGTAGCGGCAGAAATTAGTGGTGTAGGGCGTCATGGCCATGTCCACGCCGGCATCAATGGCCATAAAGGTGGCTTCCTTCTCCGTAGCGGCCGTTTTCTGCACCCGCACCAGTCGGATAATGTCTTCCCAGTCGGTTACGGCCACACCTTTGAAGCCCATTTGGGTGCGCAGTAAATCGGTCAGAATGGCCTTGGAAGCATGTACCGGTTCCCCATTAATCAGGCCGCTGTTAATCATGACGGTTTTCAGGCCGGCATCCATGGCTGCCTGAAACGAGGGGCGGAAAAACTCCTGAATCCGCTGCTCCGAAATCATGGCATTGGTTCGGTCCCAGCCATTCCGCGGGTCGGAGTAGCCCAGAAAGTGCTTGCCACAGGCAGCCACCTTGTAAGGCGCTATTTCCTTATTTTCCTGCAATTCCTTGACAAAGGCCGTACCCATGACCGAAGCCACCAGTGGGTCTTCACCGTAGGTTTCGTATACCCGCGGCCAGTAAGTATTTACGCCTAAGTCGAGTACCGGGGCAAACACCCAGTGGTGGCCCAGGTCGGCCGATTCCAGAATCGTGGCGCGGGCCGTCTGCCGAGCAAACTCCGGATTAAAAGACGCGCCCAGGTTCAGGTTATGAGGGAAAATTGCCGTGCCCGCTACGTAGCTGGCCCCGTGCATGTGGTCGATACCGTAGATAATAGGAATGTGGAGGCGCGACTCGCGCATGGCAATGCGCTGCAGGGCCGCCGAGTATTTTACCCACTGCGCAGCGGGTACGGCTTCCCCATTCAGAAAAGACCCTACGTGGTACTGCCGGATCAGAGGCACTAGCTTGGCCGAATCCAGGGTTATGTCGCGCTGAACTCCAGTGTTATTGATGACCGTGTTAGTGAGCTGGGTCATCTGTCCGATTTTTTCCTCCAGCGTCATCTGGGCCAGCAGCGCCGCTACCCGCTCACTCACCACAGCGCGGGGCTGGGCACTACCAGCCGCAGGTGACGGAGGAATACTATTTGCCGATGCAGCCGGAATCGTTTGCAGGTTGGGACGTTGGCAGCTACTCCAGGCACATAGTGCAGCACCCAGCAGAAGTACGCGGGCGACGTGAGCCAACCGCACCTCCTCATAAGAAACAGAGCTCTTAACAGCCCCAACGGGAGCCACCAAGTTGGAATGAGTAGTAGTCATTTTGCTGGGGGGAATACCCAAAGATATCTGGACTTGTTCGGCAAATGCAAGAGCAAAAACGCCTCATACGCTCATTAAACGCCGTTTTTTCGCCTACTTCACATCGTGTTTATACACTTACCACACACACCTAAGCCCCCTATTCGGGCTAATTAGGAGCCTAGCCCACTTTTGTCATCGAATTGCACTTACGGCTAAAAAACAATGAAAAAAGAGGCGCTAGGGCCTCTTTTTTCAAAAATATTTCTGTGTGCTACACCGATTTGTGCTGCAAACGTTTGCAGATACTCAGGAGCGCTCGGTTTCAGCTACGGCTTGGTCCTCTTCCACAGTTGTAGTAGCGTCTAGCAAAATGTGGGTCCAACCCTCATTTTCATCGTAGTCAGGAGCTTGCCGACGCCGACGCATAGCTTCTAAAACCTTCTGACTAAAGCTCCAGCAGGTACCTTGGCGGAGTTCTAAAACCCGGGAGAGTTCCTGGGAAGAATAATTGCCTTTGTGCGTGTAAATCAGGAAGACTGCATAGAAGGCCTTAATGATGGAGAACTTACACTTCTGCAGCATCGTGTAGGCTGTGGCCGACTCCACATAGCGGCATTTGGTGCAGCGACGGGCGTGGGCTTCGCGGGCGTCGCAGTACTTTTCGTGTCCGCACTTACGGCAGCGGTAACCTTGGGCCCATTTCAAATCGGCTAAGTAGCTCAGGCAGGCATCTTTGTCGGGATAAATCTGGCTGAACTCACCAAAATCAACCTCCTTGGAGAGTACCCGGGCCGTTTGCGCCTCTTGCAAGTCACGCTGCAAGTCGGCGTTAAGCTTCTCAATAGCAGCCGATTGTAAGGCTAGCAAGCCATTAGCCTGGAGCAGTTCCCGGTTTTGAGCTACAATGGTCTCACTTTGCCGGCGCAGCTCCTCGGTGCGGCGCGCTACTTGCTCTTCCAGCTCGGAGTTGAGTTGATCCTTCAGAGCTTGGTTCTGATTGAGCTGCTCCACTAGCCTGTCTTGGGCTAAATGCTTCTTACGCAGCTGTTTCACCAATTTTTCCTGGGCCCGAATCGTGGCGTCCTTAATGCTCTTGATTTTCTCACCTAGTGCGTACGACAGCACTGCCACCTCGAATACGAAGGCCACGTTCATGCTATACACGGTGAAGGCGTTGTTAAAAAAATCGACGCCCAGCTTGCGGGTAATGAGGAACAGCAAGCTAACCACTACCCCAGCCTGGGCCAGCAAGAAGATACGAGCCGGCCGAAATCCCTGCCTATACACTTGGATAGCAGCATAATACAGCATACCATAGGGCAACAGGTAGAGCCAAAAACTAAAGCCCGACTGAATAAAGAGGGTGTCTAGCAACAACAAGCCCGCGCTGAATAGCACCACCAACCGCAACACTGGGTCGAAACGCGGCAGGCGCTGGGGTGCATCCAGAAAGGGCCGGGCATAGTAACCAAAGGTGAGCAGCAGCAGAATTGGGGCCCCGGCATTCACGATTTGGTTAAGCCAGGGCAGCGTCGGCCAGATATACTCGAAGCCCAACCCGTCTTCCGAAAGAAACAATAGGCTGCAACTCAATACATAAGCTACGTAGCGCAGGTAGGTTTGCTCACC
This sequence comes from Hymenobacter cellulosivorans, assembly GCF_022919135.1. Taxonomy (NCBI): domain Bacteria; kingdom Pseudomonadati; phylum Bacteroidota; class Cytophagia; order Cytophagales; family Hymenobacteraceae; genus Hymenobacter; species Hymenobacter cellulosivorans. Next base: position 944,510 of record NZ_CP095049.1, read on the forward strand.
GATGAACAGGAAGATGAACAAGTTATACACTACCATAATCAGCAGCACGCCATAAAAGCCGCCGAGCATACCGTACTCGCTCTGAAAGTGCGAGGAAAGCATGGCCTCATTACGCAACCGGCCCAGGAAGCTGGTTTTGGAGCTGGATTTCAGCCGCAAATAGTACGTATGCGTCTGACCCGGCTGTAACTGGAGGCTGAACAGGAAGTTTTTATAAGCGTAAGGCCGGGTAGAGAAAGGAAAGTCGGCGCCGGTACGTACGGGCGTAGTGCGGCCATCTGCCGGGTTGGGCCCGTAAAAAGTCAGGTCGTTGATGTGGGAGTCGAACATCTCCAGGTACCAGTGATGCTCGTCGAAATCGTCGGTATGGACGCTGATACGCAGCCAGTAAGCCGATTCGGTATTTTCGATGTTGCCGGCCTGCTTACCGCCCGAGGTTACGTCACCCGACTGAAACCGACTGTTCCACTTCGGGCTCAGCACGTCTTGCAGGGTCAATTGGCCCGAGGGGTCTTCGAGCACGCTATAATATACCGGCTTGACGTACAACTCATTAATACCGGCGTGAATCCGCAGGGTATCTTCATGTGGAGCCGCCCGGGCTGGACTGAAGCAGAAAAGAAGTAGGCACAGGCAGCCTAAGATGAGCCAGTTGGGAAGACCGGCAGCCTGAAGTCGGGGGAATTTTCGGATGTAGGGCCTCATGTAGCTCCCAATTTAAGGAAACCAACGCAGGGCTACCAGCAGTACCAGCAATGCGGGGTGTATTCGGGTGTCTGTTTGGCACGCCGAGGCCCCGAAAAGTGACGCTCCTGGCCGGGCGCGGACTATTGCCCGCCCTGGGTTGTTGGGGTGGTGGTAGATGGGTTGAACTGCAGCCAGCTTACGCTGGCGCCCGGCTGCTCCACGTAGAGCTGCAGGGTATGCTTGCCGGCTGGTAAGGCAGTAGTGGGCACGGCAATAGTTGTCCAGGGAGCGGAAGCCGGCGTTTGAGCTACCGTCAGAGAGCCAACTACAGCATCGTCGAGCTTAACACTAAGCTTGGCCGGTGCGTTCGTATCGTTTTTCACCCGGGCCTGCAACGTGTAGGTTCCAGCCTTGGCTACCGTAACGGTGTAGTTAATCCACTCACCGGTAGCCATGTCACTGATAGCAAACCCATTAGAAGGCTTATCCGAGTTGACCTGAATGTCGATACCGTCGTTGCGGTACACGCTGCCGTTGTTGGTGGGCGCTTCTTTACGGTAATCAACTCGCTCGGCGTAGGCATCCTGGTAGGCAATGCCGTTGCGGCCCATGTCGTAGTCGGTGGCGTGGATGGTGCCGGGAATACGCAGGGCGGCGTACGGCACGCGGGTCTGGCTCGGGCCGGTAAGGGCAGCAATAACGTCGCGGTTGGGGATGCACTCTTTGAACTGAATGTTGCGCAGCAGTGCCGTGCGGCCTTCCGGCGTCAGGATGCTGCCGTAGTTGCGGACCCGCAGCAGACTGGTAACGCCCTCTACCCGCTTCAGATTCCAGTGACACCAGCCAATATTCTGGTTGTTAAGACCTTGCACAGCACCGGCAAACCACTCGTTGGAGTTTTCACCGGTTTCACCCACCCATACTGGTACCTGCCATTTGTCGCGGAAAGCCGCCAGGTTGGCCAGCAGGTTGATTTGGTTGGGATTGGGGTCGGCAGCGGCCGGGTCATTGGGGCACCAGTAGCGGTGGGCGTTGTAGACGAGGTTGCGGCGGTCCTGAATTTGGAGCTTATCGGGCGTGAGGTTGGTGTACTCGTTTCCGTAGCCGTTGCCTTCGAGCAACACCAAGTGCTGGTCGCCCTGACGGCGCACGGCGTTGATGAGGCGGCTGTAGAGCGAATTGATTTCGGCGTTATCATCCGACAACCCATTCTCAGCGTTGACCTTATGCGGCTCGTTGATGAAGTCGTACATGGCCACACGCGGGTCCTGCTGGTAGCGGGCGGCCAGCTTTTCCCAGAGTCGCACGGTAATGTCCTGGTAGATGAGGCGGCCCTTGCTGTCCTTGCGCTTCCACAGGTCTAGGGGTACGAAGTTGTCGTTGATGTTGCGGTCGAAGCCCTGGCCGCCGGGGGCGGCGTGCAAATCGAGGATGACATACATATTGCGGGCCGCGCACCAATTCAAGACCTCGTCGATGATGCGGAAACCGTCCAGATTCTGAGCATCGGTGAAGAGCTGGTTCTGGTCGTACCACTGCGTCAGGCGCTGCACGTAGGCCTCTACAGCCTTCGGGTTGCGGGGGGTGCGGCTCACCTTATTGCGCTCCAGGCGCTGCTCCCGGGTGAGGAACAGGTCATAGTGAAATGGCAGGCGCACGCAGTTGAAACCCTGAGCCGCCACGAAGTCGATGTCGGCCTTGGTGACAAACTTGGCCCGGTAGTCGGCGTAGAAATCCTCCAGCTCCTTGTCCGACATGGTGCGCAGTAAGCCGCCGCGGATGCGGGCCTGGGAGTCGAGAGTGTCGGTTTTAAGAATGTAGCTTTCCTGCAACAGCCAGCCGCCCACGTTGAAGCCCCGCAGCACGATTTCCTTGCCGCCGGCATCTACCGTCTTACCGCCCTGGGCGCGCAGCATCGTGAGTTTTTGGGCCTGGGCTGGGCTATGAAGCCCGAGTGAGGCCAGCACAGCCAGCGGGAGCAGAGAACCGCACAGCCGCTGAGTAAGCTGCTGCCAATCAAAAGTTTTCATAACGAGAAAGGGTTAACCAAATGCCGGAAATAGAAACGGGACGGGAATATCCCGCCCCGTTTCGGTGAAGCCCACCCAGGGTCTTCACCTCTCCCATTTACTATTGTGAAGCAGTGCCAGCGGTGGTCATCGGGCCAGGCACGCGCTTAATTCTTCATAATTTTCTGCACCTCCACCCCGCTGCCGCTCTGCACGGTCAGGAAGTAGACCCCGCCGGGCAACTGAGCCAAGTTCAGCTGGGCAATGGAGGTTCCGGCCGGCGTGGCCAGGGTGCGGACGATGGCGCCCCGAGCATCCGTCACGGTCAGCTGGTGGGCCGAATTGCCGCGCAGCTCTATGGTCAGTTGGTTGGTTACCGGGTTGGGGTAAGCCGCGCTAATAACACTGCCTTTGGCTGTGGTAGCCGCCAGCGTAGCCTGGGGCGTGGTGCAGGTACTGCCCACCGTGTAGCTGTGGGGCGTGGCGCTGGAGTTACGCTCGGTACCAGTAGTGCCCACCCGGTAGGTGAAGTAGAACGATAAGGCTGCACCGGCTGCCTGAGGCTGGGAGAATACGAAGTCGGAGCCCGAGGCCGTCATGTTGTAACCAGCGTAGCCACCGGAGCCTACTTTCACATAAAGCAGAGCCATGTTGCTGCCGGCAATAGGCGTCAGGGGCACAAACTTCCAGCTTACCGTACCGTTGGCGGTGCTGACCTCGTAGCGGTAGTCGCCGTTGGTTACCGTGCCGCCGCATACCGTGCTGCTGGTGCTGGCCGGCGTGCCATACACTTCCAGCTCATAGAGCGAGTAGCCGTACGTGGTGCCACGGGCCGTGCCGTAGATGCGCACGTAGCGTCCGGCACCGCTCAGGCCGGTGTGGTCGTTGGTGAGCGTGGTGTTACTGGTTACGGTCTTTACCGTAGTCCAGGAGGCCGCGTCGTTGGAAACCTGCACCAAGTAATCTTTGCCGTAGGCGGCTTCCCAGCTCAGCTTCACCTGGCTCACGTTGTAGCGGGCCCCGAGGTCCACATAAATCCACTGCGGATCAGCAAAGGCGCTGGCCCAGCGGGTCGTTGCATTACCGTCTACAGCCAGGGCCCCACTCATTTCGGGTGCTTCGGTCGAGGAAGTCGTGGTAGGCTTGTTCAAGGCCAGATTAGTACCCGTAGGAGCGCCAGTTACGGTGACGTTCACCGCAGCCGAAGTCGTAACAGCTCCACCGTTGTCGGTAGCCTTGGCGGTAATCGAGTACGTGCCAGCTGCTACACCCGTCCAGCTGAAGCTGTAGGGGCTGGCCGTGTCGGTGCCGAGCAAGGTCGTGCCGTTATAAAACTCTACTTTGGTAATAGTCCCATCGGCATCAGCAGCATTGGCCGTGATGTTCACACTGGCCGGAGCCGTGAAGCTGCTGTTGTTGGCTGGAGCCGTAATGCTAACCGTGGGGGCCGTGTTGCCTGCCCCGTTCACGGTCACACTCACCGCCGAGGAAGTCGTGGTAGCGTTGGCATTGTCGGTGGCCTTGGCCGTAATCGAGTACGTACCGGCTGCCACGCCCGTCCAGGTGTAGCTGTAGGGGCTGGTCGTGTCCGTATTCAGCAGCGTGGTGCCGTTGTAGAACTCTACTTTCGAAATCGCACCGTCGGAGTCAGCAGCATTGGCACTGATGGTGATGCTGGCCGGGGCCGCAAACGTGGCGCCGCTGGTGGGCGAGGTCAGGCTGACGGTGGGTACGGCGTTGGTTGGCGTCGTTCCGGTCTTGACTAAGCTGCGGATGTTGTCGATGTGGTAGGTGGCGCTGGTCGTCGAATTGGGAGCAAACAGGAACACGAGCTTGTCCACGTCAATGTCAGGCGTACCCAGGTCCGGGGCGCTGGCGAAGGTGAAAGTCAGCGTGTGCCAGGCATTGGTTTGCTTCACGGCCGCCTGGTAGATGCTGTGGCGGCCGGTGGGGTAGTTGCCGGTATTCGACTGGGCTACATTCTCCAACTGGCACGAAATAACCGTACCGACGGGGGCCGTAGTGTAAAGGTCGATGGCAAACACTTTGTCGCCCTTTTTGTAGGCGCTGCCGTCTTTAATCGAGTTAGTGCGGAAGGCCAGCACATCGTAAGTCGCCGTGGCGTTGCGGGCGTAGCGGCCCACGCGGGCTGAGGTATTCGGAGCCACGGCCGAGGGGTTGGCCACAGTGGGCGTGTAAGTGCCGTCGGCGCTGAGGAAAGTCAGGTTGTGCGTCGCCTCGTAGTCTTCGAACACCGTCCCGGCCGTGTAAGTCGGGGGCGCGGCGTACTTGGCCACCCGGATGTTGTCCACGTAATACGTGTCGCCGGTGCGGGAATTGTTGGCAAACAGGAAGGCCAGCTGGTCGATGCTCACGTTGGCCGTACCCGCGTCGGGCGACGAGGTGTAGGAGAACGTCAGGGTTTCCCAGCCGTTCTGCTTGGTGGTCCGGGCCTCGTAGCTGCTGTTGCGGCCGGCGGGGTACGAGCCCGCGGCGGCGGCCTTGTTCTGCAGGTTCAAAACCACCGGCGTACCCACCGGAGCCGAGGTATACACATCTACCAGAATCTGGTTGGTCTGGTCCTTAAAGAGGCTGGCATCTTCAATTACGCTACCGGGCGTGCCGGCCGTAAAGAACAGCACGTCATACTGTTCCACCGAATTGCGCACGTACCGGGCTACTTTGGCCGAGGTATTGGGCGCTGTGGCGCTGGGGTTAGCCACGGCCGGTGTGTAGGCACCGTTGGTCAGCGTGGCGTCGAAGGTAATCCGGCTGGTACCGTCGTAGTTCTCCAGGATGTCAGTAGCTACTACGGCCGCATCGGGCTTCTTCTTGACCAGGATATTGTCGAGGTAGAACGTGGCCCCCGAGGTAATGCCCGGCTGGAACAGAAAGACCACGTTGTCGATGTCGTAGACGCTGGTCCCCGCGTCGATAACCTTCTCAAAATCAAATTCCAACGTCTCCCAGGCGTTCTGGCGGCTGGTAGTAGCGAAGTAGGAACTCTGCCGACCCGTGGGGTAGTTGGTGGCCAGCACGGTGCGGCTGTTTTCAAACTGCATCGTGATTTTGCTGCCCACCGGGGCAGTGGAGTACACGTCCATGTACACCTTGCGGCGGCCGGCGGCAAAGTCCGAGGCGTTGCTTACCGTCAGGCCCCGCACATAGAGCACGTCATACTGCTCGGAGCCGTTGCGCACGTACCTCCCGACCTTGGCCGAGGTATTCGGGGCTACAGCAGCGGGGTTGGCGGTGGCCTGGGTCAGCACGCCAGTCATGGTGCCGTAGGTCAGGGCGCGGTTGGCTTCGTAATCTTCGTACACTCGGTCGAGCTGCAAAGGCGCACTGACCGTTACGGCTTTGGTGTAAGTAGTAGCTGCGCAGCCATTTACTGCAACACTAGCCGTTACGGTGCCGCCCGTGTTGCCCCAGTTTACCTGGATGGAATTGGTGCCCTGCCCGCTGGTAATGGTTGCGCCGGAGGGTACCGACCAGTTGTAGGTGGCGCCGGTAATGGCGTCGAGGCGATACGTTTTGCCCTGCTCTCCCTGGTATACCTGTCCGTCGCCGTACACAGCGTAGTTGGAGGGTCCGGTATACACCCGCACGTAGTCGACCTGCGTGGTGCTGGGATAGTCGGCGGGGTTGGGCGCGGTGTTGCCGGTAAACGGCGTGCCGGGACCACCCACGGCCGTGTTCAGGATTAGGTAGTAGTTGTTGGTGTTGAAGGGCCAGGCGTTACCAAAAGTCGTTTCGGGCGAGGCCGTGTGGTAGAGCGTGCCATCTACGAACCACTTGATCTGGTCGGGACCCCACTCAATGGTATACACGTGAAAATCAGCTGATAAGTCGACCGTGCCACTATACTCACGGCCGGTGAAGTGCCAGCCGCCCGCGTCGTAGTGGATGGTGCCCGCCACTGACTTAGGGTTCTTATGCTTGGCCTCCATGATGTCAATCTCACCCGTGTAAGGCCAGTTGCCGGGGTCGGCCAGCATCCAGAACGCGGGCCAGATGCCCTGGGCCGAGGGCAGCTTCATGCGGGCCTCAATCTTGCCGTACTTGAAGGTTTGCAGGGCGCCGCTCGCCGTTTTCGACTGTAGCTTAGCCGAAGTGTAGTTGTAGGTGCGGCCGCCTACTACCGTGTTTTCGTAGCGGGTCGCAATGTTTAGAAAACCGCCTGTAACGGTAGCATTGGCGGCCCGGTAGGCTTGCAGCTCGGCATTGCCGAAGTTGCAGTTGCCTACGTTGCAGCCGTCGCCTTCATATACCTGCCACTTGCTAAGGTCGCCGGGCGTGTTGAATTCATCGGCCCACACGAGCTGGTTGCACTGGGCCCACCCGGCAACGGGAGCCCCAAATAGGCAAAGGGCAGTCAGCGCGACTTGGCGCACCCTTCGGACCCATGAAGCCGGCGCGCCCTGCGGCGCCCGATGTGCGTAGAACTGAGTTCTCATATTGCTTAAGCTGGATTGGTGGGGAATCAGCATTGAGACTGGAGCCCGGTGGACCACAGCAGCAATAGGTGGGATGAGACTAGGGTAGAGAGCGGAGCGGAGGTCGGGAAAGAAGCAGCAGGAGTGCAAAAATGAGAGCAGCCAGTCGGGGCCAATTCAGTAGTCAGCGGTAATACCGACCTGAGCTTGGTTGCCGGAAGAAGGTGCCACAAACGTTTGCGGGAGGCCAAATATTGAGACGTTGTTTGGGAAATGCAAACCTAAAAACCCACTCATCGGCTTAGAAAAACGGTTTTGCAAGTTGCCTCACAACTTGCTTATACACTTATAGCACACGTAAAGCCCCGCCTTGCCTCTCTCTGCCGACTTCCTTCTCGTCTTACCGCCCCAGATAAAAAACAATGAAAATCATACTGGTTTAGCCTACTTTTTATGCAATTATTTTCCTCCCGGCTCCGGGCCTGACTGTAGCGGGTACCTGGGTTCATTCACGCCTCACCCTTCTCCTCTACTTTAGTCTTGCTCCTTCGGCTTGCCCTGGTAAGCAACAAGTTGGTCGAACCCTGTAGTACCTTAGGGCCATGAAAATCCTACTCGTGGAAGATGAGCCGAAAGTTTCTGCCTTCATCCGGCGCGGCCTGGAAGAGGAAGGCTACGACGTGGAAGTGGCCTATGATGGGCGCTTTGGCCGGCAACTGGCCTTGGCTCATGCCTACGAGCTGATTATTCTGGACGTCATCCTGCCCCATTTCAGCGGCCTGGAAGTTTTGCAGGCCATCCGGGCTCAAGACCAGCAGGTCCCTATTCTGATGCTCACGGCTCTGGGCACAACGACCGATAAGCTGCAGGGTTTCGATGGCGGTGCCGATGACTACTTGGTTAAGCCCTTCGACTTTCCGGAGCTGCTGGCCCGGGTGCGGGCCCTGACCCGGCGCCGCGGCCACGAAACCAAAGGCGCTACCCTCACTCTGGCTGACTTGGTGTTGAATACGGCCGCCAAGACCGTTACCCGCGGCGGGCAAAGTATCAAGCTCACGGCCCGGGAGTTTGGCCTGCTGGAGCTCTTCATGCGCCACAAAGGCCGGGTGCTGAGCCGGGGCGAAATTGCGGAGAACTCCTGGGAAGACTCCTTCGACTCGGGCTCCAATGTCATTGATGTATACGTAAACTACCTGCGCAACAAGATTGACAAAGGCTTCAGCCAAAAACTGATTCACACTGTGGTCGGCATGGGCTACGTAATGCGGGAAGAGAGTTAATGTGCTAGGGTGGGAAATGTGCTGAGCCAGAACCCGGGTCCTTGCGAGCTACATCCGTGGGACTCCGCCCTCTAAAGTGAAAAGACCTTTGTCGCACGAACAGAAAAGAGCTTTCTGGTAAAAGGGGAGTTGTTACCAGCAGAGGACGGATTACTTCGGCTAGTGCCTCGCAAGGATATAGGGAGCAAATTTTCCACATTGAGCCACCTTAGCACCTCAGCACATTCAACCCACCTTCGCACATTAACCGTTACCGAATTGACTATCCGTAACCGACTTACCTGGCTCTTTCTGGGGCTTGTTGCCGTAATTTTGCTGGCAGCTATGTCGGTGGTATACATTCTGCAGGCCGACTACACCCAGGATGAGTTTCACCAGCGCCTGCGCGACCGGGCCGAGGTGACGGGTTACGTGTTTTTGGAGCAGGATGAACTGCGGGCTGAGGCCTTTCGGGAATTTCAGCGGCGCTACCTGCGCACCTTGGCAGGTGAGGTTCTTCAGATTTACGATGCCCAGCTCCGTCCGCGCTTTATTGAGCAGGACCGGCGCGTGAACATCTCCGACCAGATTCTGGCTCGTATTCTGACCGAGAAAGAAGTGTACTTCGAGCTGGGCGCGCGGCAGGCTGTCGGCATCTTCTACCGCGACAATCAGGGCGAGTACATCATTGTGGCCGCCGCCGAAAACCTGTCGGGCCGTAAGCGGCTGGAACATCTGGCTACGATGCTGGCCTGCATCTTCGTGGGCAGCCTGGTGGTGATTTACGTGGCCGGGCGGGTCTTTGCGGGCCGGGCCCTCGCTCCCATTGCCGCCGTCAACGACCAGGTAGACCGGATTACGGCCCGCGACCTGCACCTGCGCGTGGATGAGCAGGGACTGAGCCGCAGTGAGCAAGACGAAATCACGCGCCTGGCCCGCACCTTTAATAGGATGCTCGAACGGCTCGAAGAAGGCTTCGAGGGACAGCGCACCTTCGTTAGCAATGCCTCCCACGAGCTACGCACTCCACTCACAGCTACCATCGGCGAAATTCAGGTGCTGCTCAACCGGGACCGGGAACCGGCCGCCTACCGCGAGGCCCTGAGCTCGGTACTCAACGAATTGCAGGAGCTTAAACTCCTTATTAATAACTTATTGGACCTTACCCAGGTCGAGAATGCCGCCGACCACGGGGAAGAAATTCGGCTCGATGAGCTGCTCTGGGAGGCCCGGGAAGCCCTGCTGCCCGAACTGCGCCGCCGCGTTCAGGTTACGATGGACGAGTTGCCGGCTATGCCCGAGCAGCTCGAAATAAAGGGCAACCGCCAGCTGCTGCGCCGGGCCCTGACCAACCTGCTCGACAACGCGCTGAAGTATTCCGGGAGCCAGCCGGTGGCCGTACGCTTCAGCTACCGGCACGACCAAATCTTCCTGCAGGTCGAGGACCAAGGCATTGGTATTGCAGCGAAAGACCTGAACCGCATCTTCCAGCCTTTCTTCCGGGCCGACAATGCCCGGGCGGTGGTGGGCCACGGCGTGGGTCTGCCCCTGGCCCGACGCATCATTGAGCTACACGGCGGGCAGTTGTACGTTCAGTCCCGGCTCGGCAACGGGACCGTGGTGGAAGTGGTGTTCGGCGCCGGCTAAACTGGGTGGACCTAACCGCCCACGCTGTGTTATTGGCCAATTAGTCTCATCCAAAAAACTGCTTTAAGTAAGCTGAAAGCGTCTTTTTATCGAAATATTCAGCTTCTAATCCGTTTCTAATGCCCCTCTAATTCGGGCCTAATACGACCGGCGTACTCTTGCATATCGAACCTTTCCAAAGGATATGCAACGCCTCCTTTCCCTCCTAGCGGCCCTACTGCTGACCAGTGCTGCCTACGCCGCTCCGGAACCTGCCGCCCCCGATACTATCCGGCTCACGCTGCCCCAGGCCGAACAGCGCTTCGTGCAGAACAACCTCGCGCTGCTGGCTCAGCGCTACAACGTAACGGCCGCCGAAGCCCAGATTGTGCAGGCCCGGCTCTGGGACAACCCCACGGTGAGCATTGAGCAAAACACCTATAACCCCCAGACCCGCAAGGTGCTGGACGTGACCCGCACCGGCAACACCATCTTGGAGGTGCAGCAGCTGGTTGCCCTAGCTGGCCGCCGCAAAGCCGCCGCGGGCGTGGCCCAGCAAAACGCGCTGGTTGAGCAGTTCAGTTTCGAAGACCTACAGCGCAACCTGCGCTACCAGCTGCGCACCACCTTTTACGACCTGTACTTCAAGCAGCAGACCATCGGGGTGTATGACAAGGAAATCAGCACCTTCCAACGGACCGTAGCTCAATACCAGAGCCAGTACGACAAGGGCAACATTGCTCTCAAGGAGGTGATTCGGCTGAAAGCCTTCCTGTTTCAGCTCCAGAACGAAAAGCAGGCTCTGCTGGCCGACATTGCCAGTCAGCAGGCCGACTTCCACGTGCTGCTCCGCGACAACTCGGGCACCCATTACCGGCCTATAGCTGACCCAACGGCCCTGCGGAGCTTGAGTTTGGGAGCCTACTCCGAAGAACAACTGGCCGACACGGCCCTGGTGCAGCGCGCCGACTTGAAAGTGCGCAAGGCCTATGCCGAGCAACAAGCCCAAAACCTACGCTTGCAGCGCGCCCTAGCCACGCCCGACCTGGCCGTAGGCTACGTGTATGACCGGGCCGGCAACTACATCCAGAACTATAACGCTGTGACGCTGGGCGTGGCCGTGCCCCTGTTCAACCGCAACCAGGGCAACATCCGCACAGCCCGGGCCCTGACCGAGGGCAGCAAAGTCCTGCTCGACCAGCAGCAGCTGGCCGTGCAGAACGACGTGCGCCAGGCCTACCAGCTGGCCCGCCAGACCGACCAGCTCTACCAAAGCACCAACCGCGACACCGGCGACTTTGACCGGCTCATCGGCGGCATCGAGCAAAGCTACGCCAAGCGCAACCTGACCCTGGTGGAATTCCTGGACTTCTACGAGAGCTACAAAGCCAACCTTGTGCAGCTCAACAGCCTGCGGGCCAGCCGGGTGCGGGCCTTCGAACAGCTCAATTTCGCCGTCGGCCGCCCGGTGTTCAAAGCCGAGTAACCGGCCGCCGCTTTCTTCTCCAAACGACATTTCCAGCAACCTATATGAACCGCTTTGCCCCTCTCCTGCCTTTTGCCCTGAGCCTTACGCTGGCCGGCTGCTCCCAACACGAAGCTGATGTTAAACCCACGGCCGAGGCCGGCTTCTCCCTGTCGGACACGATGCTGCGGGAGCTCAAGATTGACACGGTGCACGCCCAGACGGTGCGCAACGAGCTGACACTGTCGGGCCAGATTGCCACCGACGGCGACAAAACGGCCAAGGTGTTTCCGCTGGTGGGCGGCGTGGTGGAAGACCTGCGCGTGGAGCTCGGCGACTACGTGCAGAAAGGGCAGGTGCTGGCCATCATCCGCTCGGGCGAAATTGCCGACCTGCAAAATCAAAGCAGCGCCGCCGGCACCGACCTCGATATTGCCCGCAAAAACCTGCAGGTGCTCGAAGACCAGTACCAGGCCGGCCTGGCCTCGGAGCGCGACGTGACCCTGGCCCGCAAGGAGCTGCAAAAAGCCCAGGGCAACGTGGGCAAGTCCAGAAAGCAGATGGGCGTCTACGGCGTGTCGGCCGACGGCAAATACACCATCAAGGCCCCGATTTCGGGCTTTATCACGGAGAAAAACGTGACGGAGAACATGCAGTACAACGACGACAACGTCAGCAACTTCTTCACCATCGCCAACCTCGACGAGGTCTGGATTATGGCCAACGTCTTCGAGTCCGACATCAGCAAGGTGAAGGAAGGCTACGCGGCCGACGTGACGACCCTCTCCTACCCCGACCAGCACTTCACCGGCAAAATCGACAAGGTGTTCAACGTGCTGGACCCCGAAAGCAAGGTGATGAAAGTGCGGGTGCGCCTCCAGAACCCCGGCTACCTGCTCAAGCCCGAGATGTACGCCCAAATCAAGGTGGAGAATACCAGCGGCAACCAGAAAATGCTGGCCGTGCCCGCCAAGGCAGTGGTGTTCGACAAGGACCGCAACTTCGTGATGGTCTTCAAGGACCGGAGCCACGTGGAAACCCGGGAGGTGAAAGTGGCCAAAACCGTGGGCGAGACCAGCTACGTGCAAAGCGGCCTGCAGGACGGGGAGCGAATCATTGCCCAGAATCAGCTGCTCATTTACGACGAGCTGAACGACTAAACAGACTTGCGGGGAAAGCCAGAACCCCACCCAACCCGCTGGCCGCGGCGCCGATAGTGCATCCCGCGTGCGAAAGAAACTGTCAGGCTGAACCTGCCACCCAGTGCCCCTGGAGCCCGGTGGCAGTGGTACCAAAGAGGTGGAGATGCTGTGGTACCCTCAGCCCAACTGACTTTCTAATTAACGATGCTGCAACGTCAGCACGCGGGATGCTTTGCGCTTCGGTCCAGCCTAATTACACATCCGTCAGCCCCGATTTATCATGGGTAAGTTCATCCAACACATCCTCGCATTTTCGCTTAAGAACCGCTTCTTCGTCTTCTTCATGACGGCCGTAATTGTTGCGGGCGGCGTGTATAGCTACCGGCACACGCCCATTGAGGCGTTTCCGGACGTTACCAACACCGAAATCACCATCATCACCCAGTGGCCGGGCCGCTCTGCCGAGGAAATTGAGAAGTTCGTCACGGCCCCCATCGAAATCGGGCTCAACCCGGTGCAGAAGAAAACCAGCGTGCGGTCCACCTCGCTCTTCGGGTTGTCGGTGGTGAAGGTCATCTTCGACGACGGCGTGGAAGACTTCTTTGCCCGGCAGCAGGTCAACAACCTGCTGGCCGGCGTGGATTTGCCCGACGGCATCGACCCGGAAGTGCAGCCGCCCTACGGCCCTACCGGCGAAATCTACCGCTACACCCTGGAAAGCAAGGACAAGTCCGTGCGGGAGCTCAAGACCATTCAGGACTGGGTGGTAGAGCGCAACCTGAAGGCTGTGCCCGGCGTGGCCGACGTGAACAGCTTCGGCGGCGAGGTGAAAAGCTACGAAATCAGCGTGGACCCGACCAAGCTGCAAACCTTCGGCATCACCCCGCTCGACGTGTACGAGGCCATTCAGCGCTCCAACATTAACGTGGGCGGCGACGTGATTCAGCAGGGCCAGCAGAACTTCGTGGTACGCGGCATCGGGCTGCTCAACAACATCAGCGACATCAACAACACGGTCATCAAGAACGTGAACGGGGCCCCGATTCTAATTAAAAGCGTGGCCCTGGTGCAGGAATCGGCCCTGCCCCGGCTGGGTAAAGTGGGCCGCGGCCTCAATGACGACATGGTAGAGGGCATCGTGGTGATGCGCAAGGGCGAAAACCCCTCCGAAGTTATTGCCAGCCTGCAGGCCAAGGTGCAGGAACTCAACGAGAAGATCCTGCCCGCAGGCGTGCAAATCAAGACCTTCTACGACCGCCAGCAGCTCATCGACTTCAGCACCGAAACCGTGCTCCACAACCTGCTCGAAGGCATCGTGCTCGTGACGGTTATCGTGTTTCTGTTCATGGCCGACTGGCGCACCACGGTCATTGTGTCGGTCATTATCCCGCTGGCCTTGCTGTTTGCCTTTATCTGCCTGCGGCTCAAGGGCATGTCGGCCAACCTGCTCAGCATGGGCGCCATCGACTTCGGCATTATCATCGACGGGGCCGTGGTCATGGTGGAAGGCCTCTTCGTGGCCCTCGACCACAAGGCGCACAAGGTGGGCATGGCCAAGTTTAACAATCTGGCTAAGCTAGGCCTCATCAAGAAAACCGGCCGGGACATGGGCAAGGCCATTTTCTTTTCCAAGGCCATCATCATCACCGCCTTGCTGCCGATTTTCTCCTTTGAAAAGGTGGAAGGCAAGATGTTCTCCCCCCTGGCCTGGACCCTGGGTTTTGCCCTGCTCGGCGCCCTGATATTTACGCTAACCCTGGTACCGGTACTGGCCAGCATGCTGCTGAACAAGAACGTGCAGGAAAAGGACAACTTCTTCGTGCGGGGCGTCAACCGCGGGGCCCAGCGCTTCTTCCGCCTGACTTACGGCCACAAGACCATCAGCTTGCTTGTGGCTACCGTGGTGGTAGTGGCGGGTCTGGGCGCGTTCAAATTCCTGGGCTCGGAGTTCTTGCCCGAGCTCAACGAAGGCTCCATCTACGTGCGGGCCCAGCTGCCGCTGAGCATCGGGCTCAATGAGTCGAACAAGCTCTGCAACGAGATGCGCCGGGTGTTTCTCTCCTACCCCGAGGTGTCGGATGTGGTGAGCCAGACCGGCCGCCCCAACGACGGCACCGACCCGACGGGCTTCTACAACAACGAGTTCCTGGTTCAGATCAAGCACACCAAGGAAGTGCAGGACAAGATGAAGCACGCCGCCTACCGTGAGCAGCTCATCGACAACATGAAGGGCCAGCTGGCCCGCTTCCCCGGCGTCAACTTCAACTTCTCCCAACCCATCATGGACAATGTGGAGGAAGCCGCCTCGGGCGTGAAGGGCTCCATTGCCGTCAAGATTTACGGCACCGACCTGGCCCTGATGGAGCACAAAGCCGGCGAGGTCTACAACGTGCTCAAGAACATTGAGGGCATCGACGACCTAGGGCTTTTGCGCAACATTGGACAACCGGAATTGCACGTCGAGCTGGATGAGCAGCGCATGGCCAGCTACGGCGTGAGCAAGGCCGACGCCAACGCCGTGCTGGAAATGGCCGTGGGCGGCAAGCAGGCCACCCAGCTTTACGAGGGCGAGCGGAAATTCCCGGTGCGGGTGCGCTACGAGGAACAGTACCGCCAGACGCCCGCCCAAATCAGTCGCCTGATGGTGCCCACTCAGGCGGGCAAAATGATTCCGATTTCGGAAATCTCGACCATCAGCCCCGTCAATGGCCCCTCCCTCATTTACCGCGACGACAACAAGCGTTTCTCAGCCGTGAAGTTCAGCATCCGGGGCCGCGACATGGGCTCGACCATCGAGGAAGCCCAGAAAAAGGTGAATCAGGTGGTGAGTTTGCCCAAAGGCTACTCCATGAAGTGGACCGGCGACTTCGAAAACCAGCGCCGGGCCACCGAGCGCCTCATGCAGGTGGTGCCCATCTCGCTCGGCCTGATCTTCTTTATCCTGTTCATCTTGTTCGGCAACCTCAAGGACGCCGGGCTAGTGCTGCTCAACGTGCCCTTTGCCATCATCGGTGGCATTGCCGCCCTACTCATTACGCACACCAACTTCTCGATTTCGGCTGGCATCGGCTTCATTGCCCTGTTCGGCATCTGCATTCAGAACGGCGTGATTCTCATCTCGGTCTTTAAGCAGAACATGCTCCGCAAGATGAGCCTCGACGCCAGCCTGCTCGACGGCGTCACGACCCGGGTGCGCCCGGTGGTCATGACAGCCCTGATGGCCACCATCGGCCTGCTACCGGCCGCGCTCAGCACCGGTATCGGCTCCGAAACGTCCAAGCCCCTGGCCATCGTCGTTATCGGCGGCCTAGTGACTGGCACGGTGCTCACCCTGTTCATCTTCCCCCTGATTTTCGAGCGGGCCTACCGGGCCGAGCACAGCAAATACGGTCCGCAGCAGCCGGAGGCCGTACCCGAACCCGAGCTGGTATTGCACTAGCATGTGGTGTTGTTGAACACAAAAAGGCCGGCAGGAATATTCCTGCCGGCCTTTTTCATTCGCCGCAAGCCGTGGGGCTAGTGCTGAATGCTGATGTTCTCTTCCAGTATTTCCTTGCCCTGAATCACCTTAATGTGGTACAGGCCGTTGGGTACTTTCGAGGTATCGAGGCGCAGCTCGCCCTGCCGGGTTTGCTCTACTTTCACTTGCTTGCCCCGACCGTCATAGAGCTCCACCCGGAAGTTCTGGAAGTCGTAGGCCGACTGCTCCTGGGTGCCTGCTTCGGTCAAGCTGCTCACAACCTCGCCGCTGGTACGGGCCGGATCTTTGGAGGTGATGAGCAGGTAGTTATCCGAGGGGTTGGGGTACAGGCTGATGCGCTGGGCGTCGGGGCGCACGTAGCCGCACTTAGGGAAGGTGCGGTACACGGTCCGGCTGGCGGTAGGCGAGTTGCCGCCGTTGCAGGAGTTGTTTACCGTCACTGAAACGGGCACGTTGTTGTAGTACTGGTCAATCCAGACCGTAGCCGTTTGGCTACCATCGAAGTACGTGTCTGGGTAGCCGTCGATGGTCCAGCGGAAGTTGCTGCCGATATTGGTACCGGTTGCCGTCAGGCGGTACTGGGCTTCGCAGAGGTTGGAGTTGACAATGGTTGAGGAAATCGTAACCGTGGCCGTGTTGCACGTTACCGGAACCGAGCCGCAAGCCAGGGTGCCCAGGTTCAGGGCCGGGTTAGCCGTAGGATACGCCCCGCTCTGCACCGTGTACTGCCCACCGGAGGCCACCACGATGCTCGCCGAGTTTTCGACGCAGACGTAGGCACCGGGCTCCACAATTACCTGCCCATACACGTTCAGCACCGAGCCGGCCCGCACCACCAGGGTAGCACCGGGCTTGATGCGCAGCACCGAGCCCACGTTTACATCTACCCGGCCCCCGGAGCGCAGGTCGAGCAGGCTCTTGTTGTTCATGTTCAGGCTGGCCGTGTAGCTGCTGCTGACGCCCACGGCGAAGATGCCACCACTGTTGAGCTGCACCACCGTGCCGCAGTTGGAGGTGTACATTTCGAAATTGCCGGGGCCGGGCGCTGCTTGCGTAGCCGAAGTACCGCCGCTAGCGGGCAGATACCCGTTGTTGATGTAGAGCTGCCCACCGCTGTTTACCTGCACCGAGGGCAGCAGGCGCCGGTAGGCGTTGCCGAAGTTGTACACCGTCGACAGGCTCTGAGGCAGGGCCGTGTTCGACTGGGCCAGCTCATTCAGAATCCAGCTGGTGTTGTTGGAGTAGTACGAGGTGTTGCCCTGGTACGAGCCGGTACCATTGGTTACCTGCACGTGCGGCTCACTCTGGGAAGGCGCGAAGTAAGCGTCGAAGGCGTACTTGGTGCGGTCGGGCCGGTCGGCGGCAATGTTGGCGGCCACGTTGTAGTTCAGGTTAGGACTCCACACCGGGCCCGCCACGAAGGCGTCGATAACGCTGATAGTCGGCATGAAGGTGTGGAACTCCGGGCCGTTGTTAAACAAAGCCGGCTTCTGGCTCCGGATAATGCCGGCCGTGCGGTAGGTAGAACCCGGCGCCGTATCGTACTGTGGCATGCTGGGCGACACCTGCTTGTAGTGCCATTTGAGGCTGTACTGCTTGGAGTAGCGGAAAATAACGTTGTTGTTGCCCCGTGAGGAAGCGCCGGGAATGGCGTAGGCAAAGGCGTCGCCGGTGCCCAGGGTAAGAATATTGTGCTGGTTGATGCTGAGCAGCTCCATGCCGGGCCAGGAGCCGGGCATAAACGAGGCTTGACTGTTGCCGTTGGCTACGGCCACCCGGCGCAGCAGCGAAGGATAGCTGTTGGCTGAGTTCTGCCAGGCCTGCCACTCGTTGCGGTACGACATGGCCGCGCCGTCGTCGAAGTGGTAAATCAGCATCTGCCGGCTGGCCAGGGTGCGCAGATCTTCCCGGGCTTCCTTAGCACTACCCGACCCAATCCAGACGTCGGCCAGACGGTCGACCATGTATTGCAAGCCCAGCGGAATGTTGGCGCCGCGGTGGGGCGAGTCCATCGAAACGTAGAGCTTGGAGTTGTGACACAGGTTTTGCTGCTCCATCCAGGCCAGGGCAAAGCGCGACACCTGTCCGCCCATGCTGGCTCCCATCACCACCGACTCTTGAGCATCGGCAGCGCGGTTGGCGGAGTTATTAATATAGTCGAGCAGTTCGACCAGCACCATGGCGTTGTTCTGGATCAGGTCGGCGCCGTCGGTGAAGTCCAGGTACACCACGTCGTAGCCTTGCTGCTGCAGCTCGGCCCGCAAAGCCGGCAGCTTTTCCAGGGCCTTATAGTCGCCGTTGTAGTCGACCATTTCGTTCCAGCCGGCTTCCCCGTTGCGGAAGATACCCGTGCCACTACCGTTGAAAATACAGCCCGTCGATTGGAAATTAGACAAAGGCACCGGGCCGGTGGAGGCGGGAGCATAGTTAAAGCAGGAGCTGCCCGCCCGCATTTTGCGGAAGTCAATACCTTCCACAAAAATCAGGGGCTTGCGGAATTTGCCGCTGGTATTGCCGTTGCCCCATTTCACCCAGGCCATAGCCCGGGCCCGGGGCAAAGAACCCCACAGGCGCGAGGCCGCGAGGCCCAGGGCTAGGTCGGGCTGAATGGAAGCCGTACGAGCCTGCTGTACGGTGGTCGTGGCGTAAGCGCCATCGGCGTATACCCACACCTGCTGCTGCTGAAGCGAAGCCGAGGCGCTGCCCGTGCCCGCCGCATCGGTGCCGACAGTGGAGCGGGAGTATACTTCGTTGTTGTTCCATACGGCCGTGGTGGAAGTGCCCATGGTTTGCGGCTTCCAGCCGCTGCCGTCGCCGGTGTCCAGCCACACGTCCTTGGTCGTGTGGTTGCCGAAGCAGAATTCCGGGCCGATGTATACTTCGTAGCTACCGCTGTATTTCTCCACCGGCAGAGCCGTAGCAAACACCCGGCCCTGGGTATAGGGGCTGCGGCTCCAGTCGGGCCCGTCGTACACCTGGGCATTGACCGAGTCGATGGTTATGAGTTTCTGATTGGCCGCGTCGGGCAGCAGCTTGTCGTATTCGTAGTTAAGCACCAGCAGGGGCACCTGGCCGGCCTTCAGCTTATTTTGAATCCGGCCGCGCAGCTCTTCCAGCGTTGGCAGGCTGCTCCGGTCGAGCGAGGCCAGGTAAAACTCGGTGTACTGCTGCTCCCAGTTGTCGTAGCTGTTGACGGCTTCGGCGTTGCCAGTGAAGTTTTCGGGCTTACTGACTGGCATTGCCAAGTCGTACAGCACCCGGGTCTTGATGCGGGCCGGGTCCAGGGTATTCAAGCTGGCCTGCAGCTCCTGCGTGATAGTGGTGGTGGGCTCCTCCTGGCCAAACGAAGGCAGGAACATCCCCAGCATCCCAAGGATTAATAACGGTTTTTTCATAAAAATAGCTAAATAGATAGGGTACTAATAATAGAGGTTGAAAATAAAATATTAGAAGTGAATAGTAACAGTTTGCGTATCAAGAGAAGGCACCAGTAAGTCCTGGCCCCCCGTTAATTTCTGCCCGTTTTCAGCTTGAATTTCCCAATTAATTCGGCGCTTTTCGCCCGCGTCCAGCATCCGGATATGGGTCGAAGTCACGGGGTAGTTGAATTCATCCACATTGCTGCCGTAGCCATACACGCGGATGATGGCGCGGGAGCTGGGTGGGTCGTCAAGCAGGTGCAGGCGCAGGTAGGCTGGGGCTTGTACCGGTACCCGGAGCCCTTCCCGTGGGTGGCGTCGGCTGAGTACGGGTGCCTCGCTCCAGAGGGTGTGGTAGGCCGGTGGGGCCTGGGCCAACAGCAGAAAATGCGCCCGTTTGGGTAGCACTGCATCAAAGCTAAACCGCCCCTGGGCATCCGCAGCGTGGGTTTTGCCGGTTGAGCCATAGCCGCCTACCGCCAGCCCACTACCCGCTTGGGCGTAGAGCTGTACCGTAGCGCCCGCCACGGGCTGGGCCGTGTGCCGGTCTACCACCTGCCCCGAAACCCGGAGCGGCAACTTCGCAGAAAAAGGGAGGGCGCACCCGCTCAGTAGCCCCAGTCCGCCGGTGGCGAACAGGGTCAACAGGTACCAAAAAGAGCTTGGCAAGGGATAATAGAATAAGTAAAAATAAAATAAAGTATACGCGAAATCAGCCCAGGAAATATCCTTGGTTTTTACTTTGAAAGCAGGAAGCTTGGGAGAATTAAATAATTAGTCTAATAGGTAAATAGCGAGGAAAGAAACCGAATGAATAAGCGTGCTATCGAAATAAAATGAAGTACTAATTGGGACGTTATTATAGCAGGTATTCCGGGCCCCGACTGGAATACGCATGCAAGGTAATAGGAATATTTATAATCCAAAATAAATTTTCAAACTCCGACAATAACTTTACAAACTCCAATTTCCTCCGGAAGCGGCGGAAAGTACTTCTCCCGCCGCTTCCGGATTCTGGCTTAGCGCTCCAGCTTGGCCCCGGGGTCCACCGTGACGCGGGCGGGCGTATTGGATACGGCCCAGCCGGTGGCGTACATCCAGCGCGTCATGCGGGCCAGCTTGGTGATGTCGATGCGCGAGGCCTCGTCGCGGGGCGTGTGATAGTCGGGGTGGAGCAAGGTGGTGAAAAACAGGCCCGGAATACCCGCTCGCACGTAGGGCACATGGTCGCTGCGGAAGAACCAGCCCTCGGGGTGGTCGGGGCTGTCCCAGGAAGTGTCGAGGCTAAACTTAGTGAACTGCTGGTTGGCTTTGAGCGCCATATCCACCAGGGGTGTGGAATTGCGGTGGGGACCGGTAGAGCCCAGCAGTGCCGCCGAATCAGGAGCATTGCGCCCGATCATGTCGCCATTGAGCACGGCCACGATGGACGACTTGGCGACGGTTGGATTTTCGGCATAGTAGCGGGAGCCCAGCAGGCCGCGCTCCTCGGCACCGTGCCACACAAACAGCGCCGAACGTTGGCCCGGCCGCTTTTTCCAGGCCCGCCCGATGGCCAGCATGGCTACGCTCACCGTGGCATTATCGTCGGCCCCGTTCCAGATAGAGTCGCCAGCCACGGGCGTGCCGATACCGTCGTGGTCGTGGTGGCCGCTAAAAAGCACGTTTTCCTTGGCCTGCGCCAGATCAGCGCCGGGTGCCCGGGCAATAACATTGACCGACGGATACTCGAAGGTTTCCATTCCGAGGTCGGCCTTAAGCGTGGCGGTACCCAGCTGAAAGTACTCCTGGGCGGCCTGCCGCAGCAAAATGACCGGCGCGGCGGGCGTAGCGACGGGCATGGAGGGGAGTTGGTAGAGGCCATCCTGGTAGCGGTGACCCACAAAGCCCAACTGAGGCTCGGCCGTGGCGTTGGCAACCAGCAAAATAGCCGCAACCCCCTTGGTTCGCAGCGCCGCGCTTTGCTTGCTTAGGGCCGCCAAGATGTAGCGGTAGCCCCACAAGCTCATCTTGGGCGCCGGCAGCGGTACCGGCGACAACAGCTTCATGGCTACTACCTTGCCCCGCAGGTTGCGGCCCGTGGTATCGGCCATGCTGTTGAGCCATACCACCGGCGCGTTGAGGTGGGCTTCCACCGGGGCCGTTACCCAGGCATCCTGCCACAGGCGCAGCGGCTGGCCGTTGAGCTGAATGCGGGTGTCGGCGGAAACGGTGGTGCGGCGCAGCTGATAAAACTGGAAGTAGGTGCCGTTGTCGCCGGCCGGTTCTAGGCCAATCTTGCGGGCCCGCTCGGCTACCCACACGGCGGCACGCAGCTCGTCGGGAGTGCCGGCGCGGCGGCCCCGCAGACTGTCGCTGGCCAGCTCAAACAGGTCCTGACGCAACTCGCCCTCCTTGATGGTAGCAAAGGCGGGCGGCGCGGTGGCGGCAATGGGCCGGCGGGCACAGCTGGCAGCCAAGCCCCCAACCAGCAACAGGCCAACCAAGGATTGCACAAGAGAAGCCAGCGGCGAGGAGAGTTTTTTCACGGGGCGACAAACGGAGAGGTGAAGCCCGGCACGACGGGCGGCAGCCGCAAGCTACTACGGCCGCAGCCTTGTACGCAACTCGGCTCCGCATGGGCCATCGGCTGCGCCCACCCGATTTAAGGCATGCACTTATAGTCGAGGTAACGGCCACTGCGGAGCTTGTCGTCGGCACGGTAACTGGGGAGCAGGAGTAGCTTCGTTCCGCCCACACCCTGCCTAAGTTCGGGATGTAAGCAGCTTGCCTGCTGAGAGGGCAATCCGCTGAGCGCAAAGGCAAAATAACATATTAGCCATGTAATATACTGTTCGGCTAATAGTTGTTTCTTACTTTTACACATGCGGAAACTACTTCCCATACTATTTTTAGGTTACTGCACGTTGCTTAGCGGGTGGGCGCGGGCGCAAAGTCCGCAGACGGCCGGGTTGCGCACGGCCCTGGCCCGAGCCTCTCATGACACGACCCGCGTGCTGGTACTGGCCGACCTGAGCGCCTCCTACCGCTATTCCCGCTTCGACTCGGTGCTGTGGTACGCCCGGCAAGGACTGCAGCTGGCCCGCCGCATTGGTTACGCTAAAGGTGAAGGCCGCTGTCTGTCGCGCCTGGGCATTCTGATGAGTGAGCGGGGCAACCTGCCCCAAGCCTTGCGCATCGATTTGCAAGCCCTGCAACTCCACGAGCAAAGCCACGACCCGGAAGCCACGGCGCGCACTCTCAACCAGATGGGCCTGCTCTACCACGCCCTGGAAGACTACCGCCCGGCCCTGTCATATTATTTCCGGGCTAAAAGGATTTACGAGCAAGGATTCGGCGACGATTCCCAGCTGATTAGCGTGCTGACCAACCTGGGCGCCAGCTACGAGGGTCGCCGCCAACTCGACTCGGCCCAGTACTTCCTGAACCGTGCCTACGACCTTACGCGCCGCTCCCAAACCGTGCACCAGAGCTGCTGGGGCACCCCCTTGCCCTACGTGCTGCGGGAGCTGGGCCTGTTACGCGCCTCGCTCGGCCAGCCCGCTGAGGCCCTGACCTACTACCGGCGTAGCGCCCAGGCCTCGTTTCCGGAAAATGACCGGCGCAGCGCCTGCCGGGCCTATCAATACATGGCCGAGCTGTACCACAGCCGTCAGCAACTCGATTCGAGCGTGTACTACGCCCGTAAGTCCTTGGTGCTGGCCCAGTCGCTGCCGTTTATCATCGGGGTGGTGCACACCAGCCAACTGCTCACCGAAGCATTCCAGGCCCGGCAGCGCACCGACAGTACGCTCAAGTACATGCACATTATGCTGCAGGCCGAAGACAGCTTGTATAATCCGCAGCGCATCAAGCAGCTCGATGCCATCGGGTTTGCCGAGCAGCAGCGCCTGCGGGAACTGGAGCTGGAACGCACCCAGTTCGAGGCCCGCAACCGGCTCTATATTCTGGCCGGCGTGCTGGGTAGCCTGATTTTGCTTGCCCTGCTTTTGTGGCGTAACAACCGCCTGCAGCAGCGCGCGAATGCCCGGTTATCGGAGCTCAATGAGGAAATTACCAGTCAGCGCGACAGTCTGGGCCGGATGCTGCACGAGCTCAAAATCACCCAGAGCCAGCTGGTGCTGCGCGAGAAAATGGCGTCTTTGGGCGAGTTGATGGCCGGCGTGGCCCACGAGATTCAGACACCCGTCAACAGCATGCGCGACCTGGCCGGCGTCAGCGCCGACGTGGTGGAGAGCCTGCGCCGGGAGCTGGTCAGGCCCGATGCAGTAGCCGAGCCCGACACGGTAGCCGATAACCTACAGACGCTGAGCCAGTACCAGCAGAGCATTGTGCGCTCCAGCCAGCGGGCAGCATCCATCGTGACTGGCATGCTGGAATACTCGAGCACCAGCCCTGGCCCCCTGCAGGCCACCGACGTCAACGCCTTCGTGGAGGACTACCTGCGCCTGACCTACCACGACACCCGGGCCAAAAACCGCTCTTTCTACGCGGCCCTGCTACCCACGCTCGACCCGACCGTGGGCAACCTTTCCATCATCCGTCACGACCTGGGCCGGGCACTGATCAGCTTGTTTACCAACGCTTTTCACTCCGTGCAGCAGCGCCAATTGCTTTACCAGGAAGGCTACATCCCGCAGGTGGCCGTAAGCACGCGCAAGGTGGGCTGCTACATCGAAATCCGGGTGCGCGACAATGGCCTGGGCATTCCGCCCAAGCTGCTGCCCAAGGTATTTGAGCGGTTCTTCACGACCCAAGCTCCCGAAGTCGGCTCTAGCCTGGGGCTGGCTTTAAGCTACGACTTGATAACTAAAGGGCACGGCGGAACTCTCACGGTAGAAAGCCAGGAAGGCGAGTACACCGAGTTTGTCGTCACCCTGCCTCTGACGGCCCAGCCCAGCCTCGCGGTCCCGGCCGCCGCGGGCTAGAGGCGGGTTCTAGAGCTCTTTTTCCAAAACCAGCAGCTCCAGCGGCTGGCGCGGAATGCCGAATCTGGGGTTGTCGGGGAAGGGTACGGTGGCGCCGGTGCGGTGGTAGCCCTGCCGCTCGTACCAGGCCAGCAGCTCATGCCGCACCGATATTACCGTGATTTTCATGCGGGTGCACCCCTGGGCGCGGGCGTAGTCGTCGGCGGCCCCGAGCAGGTATTTGCCAATGCCTCCACCCTGCCGCGTGGCGTCCACCGAGAGCATGCCCAGATACATGGTTGCTTCTTGCCGCTGCAGATACACCGAGCCCACCAGCTCCCCGGCAGAATTGCGAGCCATGAGCAGCGTGGCCGCCTCAGCCCTGAGCAGTTCCAGCAACGATTCGGCGTCGATGCGCGGGCCGTCGAGCAGGTGGGCTTCGGTGGTCCAGCCCTGCCGGGAGGTTTCGCCGCGGTACACGCTGTTGACGAAAGCCACCAGGGCGGACACGTCGGCGGCCGTGGCCGGAGCAAGGGTAAGAGTCGGGTTCATAGCACAAAAGTATACCTTGACGGTTGTTGCCTAAACTGCCGCGCATTTTCTGTTTTTCAATTACCTGATGCCTGCTGACCTAGTTCCCGCCATTCGCGTTGCTCACGTTCAGAAGCAATATGGCCCCCACGTCGTGGTGCAGGACGTGTCGTTTGAGCTGGCGGCCGGCGAAACCCTGGTGCTGCTCGGGCCGAGCGGCTGTGGCAAAACGACCCTGCTCAAGATGCTCAACCGCCTGGTGGACCCCGACGCCGGCGTGGTGGAAATCAACGGGCACGACGTGCGCAGCCAGCCGGCGGCCGAGTTGCGGCGGGGTCTGGGCTACGTGATTCAGCAAGTCGGTTTGCTGCCCCACTACACCGTGGCCGAGAATATTGGGGTGGTACCGCGGCTGCTGGGCCAGACTGATGTGCAGGTAGAACAACGTACGGCTGCCTTGCTTGCCCGTCTACACTTGCCGCCCGAACGCTACGCCCGGCAGTATCCGCACCAGCTTTCAGGCGGGCAGCAGCAGCGCGTGGGGTTGGCCCGGGCCCTGGCCGCTGACCCGCCCATTATCCTGCTCGATGAGCCCTTCGGCGCCCTCGACCCCATCACGCGGGCCAGCATCCGGCGCGAGTTTCGGGAGTTGGAGGAACTGCGCCAGAAAACGGTAGTCCTCGTGACCCACGACGTAACCGAAGCCTTCGAATTGGCCGACCGTATTCTGCTGCTCAACCAGGGCCGGGTGCAGCAGCTGGGTACGCCACGGGAGCTGCTATTGCAGCCCGCCAACGACTTTGTGCGCCAGTTTTTTGCCGCTGAGCGGCTGGCCCTGCAGCTACGCGTATTCACTCTGACCGACCTGCAGCCTTATCTGGCACCTGCTGCCGTACTGTCCCACTCGGTCACCACAACGGTACACGAAACCCTGGAAAACCTGACCAACGGCACCGCGGCCCAGTATCCGTTTGACGTAGCCCACCTTATGGCCGCCTTCGGGCAGGCCGTGCAAGCCGCCGACACTGCATGGAAACGCTAACCGAGCTACTCACCTTCTGGCACACCCAGGCCGGCAAGCTGGGCGAGCAAACCTTGCAGCACATTGGCCTCACTGCTGCCTCCTTGCTGCTGGCCGTACTGCTCGGGGTGCCGCTGGGTTTGCTGCTCACCCGCCGGCCGCGCTGGGCGCCGGCTGTGCTGGGCGTGGCCGGAGCCTTGCAAACCGTGCCCAGCATTGCCCTGCTCGGCTTTCTGATTCCGCTGCTCGGCATCGGGCCCAAACCTGCCATTTTCGCGCTGTTCCTCTATTCCTTGCTGCCCATCATCCGCAACACGCTCACCGGTATTCAGAGCGTGAGCCCGGCCGTGGTGGAAGCTGCCCGAGGCCTGGGCCTGACCGACGGGCAAGTGCTGCGTCGGGTGGAATTGCCGTTGGCTCTGCCGGTGCTCTTTGCCGGCATCCGCACGGCCACGGTTATCAACGTGGGCGTGGCGACGCTGGCGGCCTACGTAGCGGCCGGTGGCCTGGGGGAGTTCATTTTCGGCGGCATAGCGTTGAACAATCCGGTCATGATTCTGGCCGGGGCTTTGCCGGCTGCCGCTTTGGCACTGGGCTTCGATGCGGCCCTGGCGGGTTTGCAGCGCCTGAGTTCCCGGCGGCTGGTGCGTATCGGGGCTGCCTTGCTCATCCTGCTGCCGCTGCTGGGGGGGCTGTATTTGCTACCCCGCGCCACGGGCAAGCTGCTAGCCGGCTTCAGCCCGGAGTTTGTGGGCCGGGCCGACGGGCTACCGGGGCTGCAAAGTGCTTACCAGCTGCGCCGTCTGCCCAGCGTGGTGCTAGCCCCGGCCCTGGTGTATGAGGCCGCCCGCCACCAGGATGTCGATTTGATTGACGGCTACTCCACCGACGGCCGCATCCGGGCCTATAACCTGCAGGTGCTGCAGGATGACCGGAGGGTGTTCCCGCCCTACTACGCCGCCCCGGTGATTCGCCCGACAGTGCTTCAACAACACCCTGAGCTCAGCGGCGTACTGGCCCAGTTGGCCGGGCAGATTTCCGACTCGGTGATGACCAACCTCAACTACCGCGTCGACTACCTGCACCAGGAGCCGCGGGCCGTGGCTGAGGCGTTTCTGCGCCGGCGTGGCCTTTGGCAGGAGCCCCGTCCCCTAGCCGCGGGCGCCCCGGTAGTACGGCTGGGCTCCAAGATTTTTGCCGAGCAATACATCCTGCTCGAAATGTACGCGGCCCTGATCCGGGGCAATACGGGCCTGGCCGTGGAAACCAAAACCGGTCTGGGCGGCACTACCATCTGCTTCGAAGCTTTGCGCACCGGCGCCATCGATATGTACCCCGAATACACCGGCACGGGCCTGCTAGTGCTGCTCCAGCCCTCTCCTGCGGTACTCGACTCACTCGGGGGACGGCCATTAGCAGTGTTCGGCTACGTGCAGCAGGAATTCCGTCGGCGCTACGGACTGGAGTGGCTGGCCCCACTGGGTTTCAACAACACTTACGCCCTACTCATGCGCCGCCAACAAGCCCGGGAATTAGGCATCAGCTCCATTTCCCAGCTTAGCCGCTACCTGCGGCCGTAGCTGCCAGGGTGGGCATTAGGCGGGCTGTTTCAGAAAAATACGGAACGTGGTGCCCACGCCCAGCTCACTTTCCACCTCAATGCGGCCGCCCTGGGCCTGCACCAGCCGGTTTACCAGAAACAAGCCCACGCCGGTACCCTCCCCGGCCTCGGGGTGGAAGCGCCGAAACAAATGAAACAGCTCCGCGCCGTCCCGCTCCAGGTCAATGCCCAGACCGTTGTCCTGCACCTCCAGCACGGCCTGATTTTCCACCAGGCTGCTCCGCACCGTAATATGTGGGGGCCGTTCGGGTTGGCGGTACTTCACGGCATTGGCCAGCAGATTCAGCAGAATAGTGCGCAGACTGGTCCGTACGGTCACTAATTCGGGTAGCGCGTCGAAGTCGGTGTGTACGGTGCCCTGGGCGTCGAGCAGCTGAGGGCGCAGGGTCTGGAGCACATCGGCGGTGAGGTCGGCCAGCAGCACGGGCTCGGTGTTCTCCTCGCCCGGGGCGCGGTCTACCTGCACCACGGCCGACAAATCGGTGACGGTGGTCGTCAGGTCGCGCAGGGATTCGTCGACCAGGCGCAATACCTGGGCTTCGTCGGGGTCGTCGAAGGTGGCGGTACGGCGCAGTTCCTCAAACAAGCCCCGCAGGTTGTTGATGGGCTGCTTCAAATCGTGGGAAGCGGCGTAGACGAAGTTATCCAGGTCCCGGTTGGTGCGGGCCAATTCCTTGTTGCGGGTTTCTACTTCCTGGTTGGCCGCCAGCAGCCGGGCGTTGGTGAGCTGTACCTGCTGGCGGGCTTCGGTCAGCTCATCCAGTGACTCGCGCAGTTGTTGATTCACGGTTTGCAGCTGACCGTGGTAACGGGCCACATATTGGCGCCACTCGTTTTTCTCAATGGCGTGCAATACTGTTTTGCACAGCAATTCCTGGTCGAAGCGGCCCTTGACCAGGTAATCCAAAGCACCGGTATTGAGGGCGCGCACGGCCAGTTCCTCGCTGCCGCCGCCCGTAATCATGACCACGCACAGGGTATCGGGTGGCGTGTGCTGCTTTAAATCCTGGAGCAGGGTCAGGCCGTCGGTATCGAGCAGGTTGTGGTCGAGCAATATACAGTCGGGCCGTTCTCGCCGAAACTGCATAATTCCTTCCTCGCCCGAGGTAGCTTCACATATTTCCAACCGCTCATGCCCTATCTGCTTGCCCAGATAGCGCTTATACAACATCCGATCGTGCTCGTTGTCGTCAACGAGAAGGATTTTTTTCACGCGGGCAATAACCTAGTTGGTCGAAGGTAATTCCGAGGTATTGAGCCAGTAACGCACCAATAGCCGGGTTTTTTCCTCCAGCGCCGCGTACTCAATGGGTTTAGTCAGATAGCTGTTAGCCCCGAGCCGGTAGCAGTCTTCAATATCGCGGCTGTTGGTCGAGGTACTGAAAATAATCACTGGAATTGACTGCAAACGCGGGTCGCGCTTCAGGGTTTCAAGCACTGTGCGGCCGTCGGTGCCGGGCAGGTTCAAATCGAGCAACACGAACACGGGTAGCTGCGGCGGCCAGCCCTCCCGCTTGCCGTAGCCCTGCAGGTACTCCAGGGCCTGGTCGCCATCCTCGCAGCGCAACAGGGGGTTGGGCAGCGCGTGCTTGCGGAAAGCCCGGCCCAGCGCCGTGAAGTCTTCTACACTGTCTTCCACCACCAGGATGGGTTTATGAGTTGAGGCTATCACTTAGAGGTGCTTTGAAATGGAGAAATAAAAAGTGGCCCCTTGACCTAGTACCGACTCAACCCAGATTTCACCCTCCTGCTTCTCAACCATTTTGCGGGCGATGGCCAGGCCGGCTCCCGTACCCCCACCATATTTTTCCTGGGGGTGCAAACGCTTGAAAATCTTGAAGATAGCATCATGATGACGTGAATCAATGCCGATACCTTCATCCTGAACATAGAAGACGTGAAAATCGTCCCGGCTGCCGGTGCCGCGCGGCCCGCGCACGCCCTCGGCCGCCAGCCCGATGCGAATTCGCTTCTCATCTTGGTTGCTGTAGCGCATGGCGTTGGTGAGCAGGTTGTTGAACACTTCCCGCATCCGCACCGCGTCACAGCGGAACGTAGGCAGCACATCCATAATGGCTACCTCGGTGCGGGTTTGCTCGAAGCGCGGGTGGAGCAAATCCACCAGGTCATCGACCAGCTCCTGCACGTTGGTTTCCTCAATATTGATTTCCTGCCGGCCCACCCGGCTGAGTTGCAATAACGATTCGAGCAAGGACTCCATGCGCTGGCTTAAGCGCACCAGGGTTTTGAGGCGCATTACGCCCTCCTCGTCGAGCTTCTCGGCGTAGTCTTCAAGCAGGAAGATGCTGTAGTTGTGAATACCGCGCAGGGGCTCTTTCAAATCGTGGGAGGCCACGTAGGCAAAGGAGTCGAGCTCGTCGTTGCTGCGCGTCAGCTCCGAGTTGAGGCGGACCAAGCTGGCAGCCCGGGCCTGGAGTTCGTTGAACACCTTGAGGCGGACATCCGAGAGGTGCAGGCGGATTTCCTGGGCCGCCTCTATTTCCATGGGCAGCCAGGGCGCCGAGGTGTTGACCACCGTCTGGGCCCAGGCTTCAAACGACTGCCGGGGCGAGAGTTTCAGTTGCCCGTCCTGCAGCACTTCAGCTTTCTGCGCATGCCCGGCCCAGGTCACGGTCTGGATTTGCTCGGGCCGGAACCAGATGATGTAGTCGCCGGCTTCCTGAGCCAGGGAAATAGCGATAAAGCCGCTGGCCACCCCGCGAATGGCCAGGCCCTCGGGGTTGTGCTTCACGTAAGAGTCGGTGTGAAACACGTCTTCCTTCACGTTAGCCTTAAGCCACTGAATTAGGTCCTCAATCTGCTCTTTGGTGGGTGTGGTGCCGAGCGAGATAATGTCGCCCTCGAAGCAGATGGCCGCCCCACCGCAGTTAAAAGCGTCGCGGATAGTGGGCATGCGCTGGTAGAGGCCCTCCACAAAGTTGCTGTGTTGGCCCACCAGTTCGAAAATGCGCACCTGGGTGTCGCGGATGTGAAGGCGGTAGGCCTGCTCGTCCTGCTGCTGCTTGGTTTTGAGCAGGGCCGAGAAGGTTTTGCCCAGAAACAGGCACAGCTCCCGCAGCTCGTAGCTTACCAGGCGCGGTTCCATGTGGTGGCAGGTAATCAGGCCCCAGAGCACGCCCTCCTGGATGATGGAGATGGTCATGGTGGCCGCCACGCCCATGTTGCGCATGTATTCGAGGTGAATCGGCGACACGCTGCGCAGCACGGCATAGGTCATGTCGGGCGGGCGGTTGGCCTGCGGGTGCAGCACCGGCACCAGCTTGGCCGGCTCGTAATTCACGTTGGGAATAAAGCGCAGCCAGTTTTTGAGGTACATGGCCCGGGCCTGCTGCGGAATATCAGTAGCCGGGTAGTGCAGGCCCATAAAGGGCTCCAGGTCGTCGCGCTTGGCTTCGGCCACTACTTCGCCGCTGGCATCCTTGGCAAACTGGTACATCAGCACCCGGTCGAAGCCGGTGATGTCGCGCACCTGCTCGACGGCCAGCTGGCAGAACTCCGGCACCGAGCCCGCGCCCAGCATCTGCCCCAGGGCCAGGTTCAGGGAAGGCAAGTCGACGGCGCTAACCGCCGTTTCGGCCACGGGCTCAAACTCCAGCCACAGCAGCCCGTCGAAGCAGTGCAGAATGATTTTATAGAACGGCTCATTGGTTACTGAGGTCAGGCGGGCTCCAATCAGCCTGGTTACTTCCGTCAGGGTGGGCAGCAGCTCGTTGATTTCGGCAATGGTAGCCGGTCCCAGCACCCGGTCGAGGCGCTGACCCACCAGGTCTTCGGCGGGCACGCCAATCAAAGCCAGGGTATTTTCGCTGGCGTGTACTACTTGCTGCGTTTCGGGATTTAGGCAGAGCAGAAAGCCGTAGGGCTGCACCGAACCGGGAATATGAATAGGCTCCCGGTCGCAGTTAGTCAGCGTAATAGGGGAGTTGAGCAGACTTTCGTCGCTGTAGATTACGGTTTCTCGATCCACGCGTGCAGGGTTTGAAACGTTGAGGCAGCCGAAGCCACGATTTGCGCTTGATTATCTTCGGTAGCGGCCTCAGCCAGCAGCTGGCAGAAACTTTTCCATAGCGGGCCGGTCTGTTCACCGTTGCCCATAAAATACGTTCGGCCTTCTATTCCGGCCTTGGCCAGCTGACGGGCCAGTACTTGCCCGCCCAGCGTGGAGCCCTCCAATACGTACATCGAGCCCAACAGTTGGGGCCAGGTCGTGAGGGCCGGCATGCTGGGGCAAACGGGCAATGACTCGGGCGCCACGCCCAGATCCTGGGGAATCAGGTGGGCCCGCAGCCGCTGGTCGATTTGCCACTCCGGGCCGAGGTCTTGGGCCCGGAGCCGGGCTTCGTAGGGCACCAGAAAGCCGTACATCTTGGCCAGAAACCGCTGCACAACCGTCACCGTGACAGTGCCTTCCTGCAAGGCCCGGTTGAACTCATTCTGCTCCAGCGCATCGTGGTAGGGCCGGGTTTCGGTGCGCAGCAACTGCAGGATAGCCGGGCGGTGGAGGGTAATCGACATGCGGAACAGGAAAGAATAGAAGGTAAATATAAAGCAAGGACAACTGATTTAATACCACGGCAAGTTCATAACCCTACTGGCGCCTCCCTAGCTCAAACTCAACCGTAGCGAGTCTGCTCCTAATCTTTTTGCCCTGAAAAACATTCCCTTCACCAGCATTTTGGCGGCATCAGCATCCCCGGCTCAGTTCCTTAAGTAGCGTTACCGAAAAAATATTGGCTTGCACCTGATAGCATTCGGTGGAAAGCCATTGGGGAATGCTACCAGGTTGTAGCATTCCGCGCCCTTTCGCTTTTTGAATGCTACAAAACGGCCGCTCAGTACTTGTAGCCCTGGCGGAAAGCCTCGGGCGTCTGGCCTACGTACTTTTTGAAGTAGCGGGCAAAGTAGGAGGCATCCTCAAAGCCCACGGCATCAGCTACCTGCGCCACCGACTGGGCCGAGTGCGTGAGCTGGCGCTTGGCCTCGGCCACTACCCGCTCATGAATCAGGTCACTGGCCGTTTTGTTGAGCACCCGCCGACAGATGGCGTTGAGGTGGTTGGCTGTCAGGGCCAGCTCGGCGGCGTAGTAGCGCACCGATTTCTGCTGCCGGAAATGCTCGTTGAGCAACTGGCTGAATTCATGTACCTGCTGCAAGCCGTAAGCCGATAGTTGGGCGGGTTCCTGGAGCGGATAGGTTCGGGCGGCCAGTTCCAGAATCAGGTACACGTAGGCGCCCACCACTTCGTCGCGGTGGGCGGCAGCGGCCCGTTCTTCCTCATAAATTCGCTCAAACAAGGGCAGAATGTGCGTTTCGGCGGGCTCGAGGTATACCACGGGAGCCTGGCCGGGGGCGAAAAACGGGTATTCAGCCAGGCGGCTGGCCGGGTAGTGTTGCAGGTAAAATTCGGCGGTAAAAAACAGGATGAAGCCCCGTGCCTCGGCCGACATGTTCCAGGCGTGGACCTGACCCGGTGCCAGAAAAAACAGGCTACCGGGCCGGATGTCGTGCGTAACCAAATCGATGGTGTGGGAGCCCTGCCCGTGGGTGATGTAAAGCAGCAGGTAGAAATTGTGGGCGTGGGGCTCACTCACGTGCGGAAACTGCCGCACGTGGGCTTCTAGCTGCTGCACGTAGTACCAATGGTTATTGCCGGCGTGCGGAAATGCGTCGAGGGCCAGAACGGGCAGATTGGGAGCTTTCATGCGGGCAGCAAGGTACCCGCTGAACTTTAAAAATCCGCCGTTGGCCTACACGGCAAGTTTCAGCCTCGCTATCTGAAAGAAACGTTTCTATCCTACGGCACCGATTACCGGTCAACGACTCGCAAAGCAGAGCTTGGCGTTACTAACCACCGTGCGCCTCCGCGCTTTGCGGCCTCGATACGTGCTGGAAGCTGTAGTATAAATAGCCCAGGGCCGGCAGAATGAACAGGCTGCCCAGCAGCAGGGCCCAACCCAGGGCCGAAATGGTTTTGGCCGGGGCCAGCTGCTCAAACAACGACAAGTGCTGCCCGTTGCGCAGGCGAATAAAGTTGGGGAAGTGGGTGTAGCCCACGGCCAGCAGAATCATCGTGACCTGGAAGCCAGCCAGAACCCGGGGCAGCCAGGTGCGGCTGGCCTGGCCCAGCACGTACCACAGCAAACCCAACGAAATGGTAGCCAGCCCAATAGCGGTGATTCCCACTGGATTGCCGAAAATCCAGGTTAGCAGCGGCAACCCTTCGTAGCGGGCTGCCACGAACACCAAGGCTCCGGCGGCAAAGGCCACGACCGTCAGCAGGCGGGTTTTGCGGATAAAGCGCTGCCGGTCGGCCTCGGTGGTGGCCTCTCCTATCGTATAGACCGAGGCCAGATACCCGCACAACGCCACGGTAAAAACACCCACGGCCACCCCAAACCAGTGCAGCCAGCTCCAGACGTAGGCCGAGAGAAAGTCGGGGGCGGCGGGGTCGACGTAGCCGGCCAGGGCGCTGCCGGCCAGAATGCCGATAAAGAGTGGGGTGACCAGGCTCGAATAGACGAAGATGGTGGCGTAGACGCCCTGCATCCGGTCGTGCACCGCGTCGTAGTGCCGGAACACGAAGGCCGTGCCCCGGGCAATAATGCCCAGCAGCAGGAGCAGCAACGGAATGTGCAGGCTTACCGACATGACGCTGTAAATGCGCGGAAAGCCCACGAACAGAATCACAATGGCAATGATGAGCCACATGTGGTTAGCCTCCCAGATGGGCCCAATGGCCTGGTAGAGCGTTTCGTGGGTTACGCGGCGGTTTTTGCGGGAGGTAAACAGCTCGATGATGCCCGCGCCAAAGTCGGCGCCGCCGAGCAGCAGGTAAAGCAGAATGGCCAGGTAGAGGAAGGTAATGACAACGTAGTCCATAGATACAGGCAGCGGCTAGGCGTGGGCGGCTTCGGGCGTACCGGCCGGCACGTCGTAGAGTTCGGGCACCATCCGAATCTGGCGGTAGAGCAGGAAAACCACAACCAGGCTCAATGACAAATACACGGCTGTGAACAGGTAAAACGAGTAGGCAATGCCGGGCATGGGCGTCACCGCGTCGGCCGTGCGCATCACCCCGTTGATAATCCAGGGCTGCCGGCCGACTTCAGTGACCGTCCAGCCGGCTTCCACGGCAATAAAGCCGGCGGGCGTAGCGGCCACAAACAAACCCAGCAACCAGCGGCTCGTGAGCCACTGCTTTTTGCGCCACAAGGCAAAGAAGTACACCGCCGCAATGCCCATCATCAGCGTGCCCAGGCCTACCATCAGCTGAAAGGCAATATGGGGCACGACTACCGGCGGGCGGTTTTGGGGGGCAATTCGGTCGAGGCCGGTGACTTCCTGCTCGAAGTTGCCGTGGGCCAGAAAGCTCAGCATGCCCGGAATCTTGATGGCGTAATCCACGCGCTGCTTATCCTCGTTGGGCAACCCGCCCAACACCAACGAAGCCGATTTCTCGGTGTGAAAGTGGGCTTCCATGGCGGCTAGCTTGGCCGGTTGGCGGCGGGCCACGTCCTTGGCTGAAAAGTCGCCGCTCAGGGGCTGGAGCAGGGCAGCCACGGCCCCGAAGGCGGCGGCAATGCGGAAGGCGCGGGTATGGAAATCCATGTTGCGGCCCCGGCGCAGCATCAGGGCGTGCACGCCGGCCACGGCAAACCCGGTGGCAGCAAAGGCGGCCAGGGTCATGTGCAGGGCCTGGGAAAGCCAGGCGTCGTTGAACATGGCCGCAATGGGGTCAATATTGAGGTATTGGCCGTTCACGTAGTCGAAGCCGGCGGGGCTGTTCATCCAGGCGTTGGCGGCCACCACCAGAATGCCCGAGGCCAGCCCGCTCACGCCCACTACCACGCCCGTAAACCAGTGAAACCAGGGGTTGAACCGGTCCCAGCCGTAGAGGAAAAAGCCCAGGGCAATGGCCTCGATAAAGAACGCCGTGCCTTCCAGGGAAAACGGCATGCCGAAGATAGGCCCGGCATGTTCCATAAACTTGGGCCACAGCAAACCCAGCTCAAACGACAAGACAGTGCCCGACACGGCCCCCGTGGCGAAGAAGATAGCCACGCCCTTGCTCCAGGCCCGGGTCACGTTTTGGTAGGTTACGTCCCGGGTCCGGAGCCAGTAATAGTGGGCCACGGCCATGAAGAACGGCATGACCATGCCGATGCAGGAAAAGATGATGTGAAAGCCCAGCGAGAGGGCCATTTGGGAGCGGGCAGCAAGAAAATCATCCATACGCAGCGGGACTAAGGCGGAAAGCGGAAAAGTAGCAGACCAGAAACCAGAAAAAAGCCCCGCGGCCAGGGTTTCTGACGGCGGGGCCGGGGGTTACAAAACAGCGGGGGCGTTGGCCCGACTTCGAGGAGAAGATTCAGCGCCGGGAAGTCGCCGCAGGTTAGGGTCGTATTTGATGCCCCCAAACAAATAGAGCATGATGGCCCGGGAATAACGCAGGGTGGCCGGGGCCGTAACGAGCACCAAACCCGTGACCAGCAGCACGTACACCCACACCGAGGGGTCATTGAACAGGTAGTAAGCCGCCACCCCGCCGATGGCAAACCAAGCCACTGAAAAGGCATAGCTCACAAACATAGCCCCCCAGTAGAAGCCCGGCTCGGGCTCGTAGGCCACGCTGCACACGGGGCACCGCTCGGGCATCACGGCGTATTTGGTGAGCTTATAGGCCGGATAGGAAAACAATGAACCTTGGTGGCAGCGCGGGCAGCGCAAATCGAGCAAGGCCAGGGTGGACGAATCTATGGGTTTCATAACGCGGAGGCTAAGGTCAGATAACACTACAAAACTACCTACGGCACTCACGCCAGGGAAGACACAAACCCGCGCATCTACCGCACAAATCAACGATGCCCGGCGCAGCAGTTGGACGTACTGAGGTAAAACACAAAAAGGCCGCCCGGAAATTCCGAACGGCCTTTTCAACAGAAATGCGGCCCACCGCCACAGCGGGCAGCAGGCCACCGGATGCTTTTATTTGGCGCTGCCGGTCTGGATAGTTACGGCGGCGCTTTTCAGGCCTTTGCTGGTAGCTTGCAGTTGCACGGCCCCGGCTTTGTCGGTGGCTTGCACTACGGCCACCAGCTGGCCCTGAAACGCCTTCATGTGCGGCTCGTGAAACAGCTCCAGGCTGGCGGCATTGCCGTTAGCCGCAGCCCGGAACTTGCCCGCGCCCGACACCTTAAACTGCACTTCGTTGGCGGCTTCGGGGCAGAGGTTACCCTGGGCGTCTTCCACCCGCACCGTTACGTAGGCCAAATCTTGCCCGTCGGCGGCCAGGCTGCTGCGGTCCGTGACGAGGCGGATATGGTGGGGTTTGCCGGCGGTGCGCACTTCCTCCTCGGCCACGACTTTGCCCTGGGCGTCGTAGGCCACTACCTTAATACTGCCGGGGGCGTATTTCACGTCGTTCCACATCAGGCGGTAGCGGGTCTGGGGCTTGTCGGAAGGCCCTTTGGTTTGCCGGCCCTGGCTGACGCCGTTCACGAACAGCTCGGCCGAGGGGTAATTCGTGTAGCAGAACACCGGCGTGGTTTGGCCTTCGCGGCCGGGCCAGGTCCAATGGGGCAGTAGGTGGAGCGTGGGCGCGGTGGGGTTCCAGCGGGAGCGGTACAGGTAAAACCGGTCTTTGGGCAAGCCGGCTAGGTCCATGATACCGAAATAGGAGCTGTGCGAAGGCCAGGACTCGTCGTAGGGCGTTGGCTCGCCGAGGTAGTCGAAGCCGGTCCACACAAACTCGCCCATCAGGTAGTTCAGCGCATCCTGCTGCACAAACTCCTCGTCCGGCGTCTGGGACCAGTTACAGGCTTCCAGATCATAAGATGACGACTGGTTATCCGGATACTTCTTGTCCTTGGCCACGACCACCGGAAACTTATACACCCCGCGGGAGCTGACTGTGGAAGCTGTTTCGGAGCCCAGCATCAGGGCCTGGGGCAGCTTGGTGTAAGCTTCGGGGTAGCGGTGGGGCTTGTAGTTGAAGCCCGGCACGTCGAGCAGGGCGGCAAAGCCGTTGCTGACCACCGCGTCGAACTGGTCCATGCCAGCCGTGACGGGCCGGGTCGGGTCTTCGCGGTGCACAATGTCTTGCAGGCGCCGGGCAATCTTGGTGCCGCCGGGGGCCCACTGGTCGGGCACCTCGTTGCCGATGCTCCACATAATCACCGACGGATGGTTCCGGTCCCGATGCACCATGTTCACCACGTCGCGCTCCGACCACTCGTCGAAATACTGGCTGTAGCCGTTTTTTACCTTGGGCTTTTTCCACTCGTCAAACGACTCCACAATCAGCATAAAGCCCATTTCGTCGCAGAGGCTCACCAGCTCGGGCGCGGGCATGTTGTGGGTCGTCCGAATGGCGTCGGCGCCCAGGTCCTTGAGCAACGTGAGCTGCCGGCGCAGGGCCGCCGTGTTGATGGCCGCGCCCAGCGGGCCCAAATCGTGGTGGTTGCACACGCCCCGGAACCGACGCGGCTGCCCGTTCAGCGAGAAGCCCTTGTTGGCCTCAAACGTAAAGGAGCGGATACCGAAGCGGGTGGTGTACTCGTCCTTGAGCCGGAAGGTCGTGTCGACCTCCAGGTCCTGGGCATACAGGCGGGAGGTAGCCGTGTACAAACTGGGCGTTTCGGGGCTCCACAAGGCCGGCCGCACGACGGTAAACGCCTGCTCCACCGTCGGCAGACCACTTTCCAACGGAGTCTGGCTGCTGGCCACCACCCGGCCCTGGGCATCCCGGATGTCGGTATCGAGGCGCAGGTACAGGGCTTTGCGCAACGCCCCGCGCCCGATATGCTCGTCGCGGCTGCCTTTCACGCTGATTTTAGCGCCTTCGCGGCCGATAAGCCGGCCTTCAGGAACGGCAACCTCCGTGGCCAGCTTCACCCGGGCGTAGTCGGCTGTTACTTCCGGCGTTGTCACGTAGGTGCCCCACACCGGAATGCGCACTTCGTCGGTGACCAGCAGATGCACGTTGCGGTACAGCCCGGCGCCGGGGTACCAGCGCGAGGCTTCGGGCTGATTTTCCAGGCGCACAGCTAGGATATTGTCGCCGCTGGGGTTGAGAAAGGAGGTAATGTCGAAGTGAAACGAGTTGTAGCCGTAAGGCCAGTAGCCCACCTCCTTGCCGTTCACGAATACGTGGGCGTTGCTCATGGCCCCGTCGAAGACCAGCTCGGCCCGCTTGCCCGGCCCGAAGCCCGGCACCGGCAGCCGGCGCCGGTACCAGCCCGTCCCGATAAAGGGCAGCCCGCCGGTGCGGCCGGCTTTGGTCGTGGCCTGCTTCTCGTTGTTTTGCTCAATCTTGACCTGCTGCAAGTCGTTGGTGCTGCTGAACGGGCCGTAAATAGCCCAGTCGTGGGGCACGCTCACGGTTTGCCACTTGTCGTCTTTGAAGCCGGGCTGAGCCGCATTGGCCACGTCGCCCTTGGTGAATTTCCAGTTGGAAGTCAGCAGAATATCCTGCCGGGACTGGGCCGCGGCCGGGCCGGCTACGGTCAGCACCAGGGCCAGGAGGACAGAAGAGAAAAAACGCATGAGCTAGAGGGTAAAAGCCAGCAAACCACCGGGCACCAACTGCCGGCAGGCCAACCGCTGCTTATTGGAGGTAAATCGATTCAATATCAACCTGCACCGGACCGTTGCCGGTGGGCGCAGCCGCGTCTACCAGTACTTGCAGCACTTCGGTATCGGCCAGCTTCAGCACACCCGGATTCTGGCTCTGAAAGCGCAGGGGCAGGAAGCCGGGATACGGCCGCGGGCTCAGCAGCAAGGCACTGGCTTTCAAGCTGCTCAACGGAACCCGCACCTCGCGCAGCTCCGTGGTCAGGGGCACTGGGGCGGCAAAGGCGGCAGCGTCCTTGTTAGCCAGCAGCACCTGCACGCCCACCGGCTGACTGGCCCGGGCCTTGACTACCACTTCCGTAAAACCGCTCAGGTCCTGGAGGCGGCCCTGCAGCTTGTCGCCGTAGTAGGCCCGCAGGCAGGCCGCCGGGCCCGTTTCCGCGGCCTGAGGTCCAGTCTTGGCCGCGCCTTGCCCGAAGCGTAAGGCCAAAGCCCCGGCAGCTTCGGTGGTAACGTAGTCGGTCCAGCTGTTGCGGCTCAGGGCGCGGGCCTCTACCTGCTCTCTGTCAGCGGCGGCGCGAAATAAGTACAAGGGCGTTTTGGCGCTAACCAACGGCACTTCCCACTGCTCCCGGGAAAAATAGTCCCAGTCGCGGGGCGAGCCGCTGAAGCCCCCGGGAAACGTGAGCGGCTGCCCGCCCTTTTTCAGCACCATCCAGTAGCGCAGCAAGCCAGTATAGGTCAGCTCGGCCGGCACAGTAGCTTCGACGGTGGCATAGGCGGGCTGCCGCATCGGGAAGGCCTGGGTGCGGCCGTAGTAGTGCTGGGCAATCAGATACACGCTGTCGGCCGCCTCAATGCCGGTCATCGTGGCCCGGATGGTGAGCGGCTGCCCGGCCGTGGCCTGGGCTACCGGCGTGTGGCGCACCTGGGGGCCGAGCCTAGTGGGCTCGGGGGCGGCAAACTCGCCCAGACGCAGCGGGCCCAACTTCGAATCGGCCGTCCAGGCGCTGGTATTTTTCCCGGCAGCGGCCAGCAGATACACGCCTGGCCGCACCGTTACGCGTCCATCCGTGGCCTGGGCCTGGGCGCTGTTGCCCTCGTTCAGCCCGCGCAGCGAAAAGCGGCGACCCAGCTCCGGCAACGCGAGGCGCAGCGGCTGGTCATTCCACAGAATCTGGGTGACGGGCTTTTGCAGAGAAGTTGTTTCGAACGGGTCCCGGATAGCCACGGCGTCGGGCAGCACTTCCAAGCGCCACACCCCCGCAGCCAGCCGGTCGAGAAAGTAGGCCCCCGAGCCCCCGTATTGCACAAGCGGGGAGCTGCCAGTGCCGGCAATGTGGCGCAGCTTGGAGGCTTTTTTGGCAATCGATTGTGTAGAAGAAGTATAATAAAACTCCTCCTCGGTGTTCATCTCACTCAGGCCCTGCCGGTAGCTGACCCGGAAAGCGTCAAAGACCGAATCGGCGGGGTAGCGGCGGAAGGTTTGGCCCCGCCCTACCCGGTGAAATACCTTGCTGGCAATCAGCAGGCTCAGGGCTTTGGCGGGCGTGTAGGCCAGGTTCAGGTAGTGGGTCTGGTACTCGGTGTTAGCGTAGGCAATGACCAGCGGGTCGTAGGCAAACTGGGTGGCCCACTGAAAGCCGGCTTCCCGGAAGCTGCGGGCCATCATCGGGTACATCACCGGCTGGATAATATCCCCCGATTCAAACTCGTACACCATCTTGGCCCGGCGCTGAAACCGTGGGTCGTTCCGAAACGGAATAGAGTACTGGTCCACGTGTGGCAGCAGGTTGCCGCGCAGCGTGTGCCCGCTCACCAGTCCGGCCGGGTACCACTGAAAAGTCAGCCCATCTACGTTGGCGGGCAGAATACCTTCCTC
Organism: Hymenobacter cellulosivorans; assembly: GCF_022919135.1. Lineage (NCBI taxonomy): Bacteria > Pseudomonadati > Bacteroidota > Cytophagia > Cytophagales > Hymenobacteraceae > Hymenobacter > Hymenobacter cellulosivorans. The sequence continues at coordinate 985,588 of NZ_CP095049.1, forward strand.
GACACCCGGGTTTTCGGCAATGTTGTAGAAAATGGGTTTGCGGTAGCCCGTAGCCCGCATGGCGGCCACCATCCGGTTGGCAAAGGCCGTGACTTCGGCCGCGGGCTGGTGGTAGCGGGGCTCGTTGCACACCTCAAAGGCCAGAATATCGGGGTCCTCGCGGTTGAGGAGCTGGGTGTACTGGTTGCGGTGGTTCAGGAATTGCGTAAGATAGTTTTCCTGGGCCCAGATGGCGCGCGGGTTGGTATAGGCCTGCACCTTGGAGTAGATGCTGGAAAAGCCGGTGCCCGAGTCGCGCTCGGGGTAGCCATTGTTCCAGTAGGCAATGGGCGTCAGGATAACCTTAATTCCGCGCTGCTTGAGCTGGGCCACCAGGTAATCGAGCAGGCGCAGGTGTTCGTTCTGCTGCAGATTGCCCAGCGTGTCGGTAATCTCCACGTCCCAGACGTGAATGCGGAATGCGTCGAGCCCCAGCCGGGAGAGGTGGTATACGTCCTGGTCAATGGCTTTTTCGGGGCTACCGCCCACGGTCCGCTGAGCCCGGTAGGCGTGGGCAAACGGGGCCGTGTAGTTGACCCCGAACAGGGCTACTTCCTGCTGGTTCTGCTGCCACCGCAGCACCCCCTGCCCGTCCACGTACACGTCGCCGGTGGGCTGGCGGGCAGTAGCGGCCGTCTGGGCTCGGGCAGCAGAGCCAGCACCGATTAAAAGGCTGAACAAGCAGAAAAAGCGGGCAAGAGTCAACGGCATACGCAAAGGAAACAGGCCACTTACCAGGATGGCAAGCTGCCAGCGCAGAATATCAGCAGTAGGGCAGGAAATGGTCCGGCTAGTTTTAAAATTCAGACCAGCGGCGCCCCAAACTTACGGATTGACGCATCATCCTCCTGTTCGACCAGCCCATGCGGGGCTTGCTCCGGCGCCAGAAGGCAAGCTTGCCGGAGACACTCAAGCCGGATGCTTTTCGGTTCAGCTTCTTACCAAGGCTTATTCGTGCAGGACGGACCCGCCTCTATCACCCGGCGTAGCAACCCTGATTACGGGCCCCCAATAAGCCGCGGCAAAGTCGTAAACACGCGCCATCAACAGCCTTGGGCACAAAAGAAAAGGGCGTCTCCGTATTGGAAACGCCCTTTTAGGTAGCGGGGACAGGACTCGAACCTGTGACCTTTGGGTTATGAGCCCAACGAGCTACCAACTGCTCCACCCCGCACTGTTTGGTGATGCAAATGTAAGAGGGTTTTTCGGAAATGCATCATCTGAGGGTATAATGAGCCCCTCATCAGAGCCTTTAACCTGATTATCAGCAACAATAATTTTTCGGCTCACTTCCATTGCTTTCAAAGCAAAGCCAATCCGCGTCCTGCCGTCCTAACTTAACTAAGAATTATTCAACCATTAAGCTCAACAGTCGTACTAAGTGGAAAGCTCAACCGCACTTAACCACCACACCATGACTACGCCTATTCTTGTTGCCAGCCGCCCCGCGTGGCTGGCCGCCGCTCTTTTTGCCTCTTCTTTGGGCTTAGCCTCCTGCAACACGTCCAACACGAACGAGCAGTCGGGGGCCACTGCGGCCGCCACTGACTCTGTCGCCGTCGATTCGGCCGCTACGGCCGGCCCCCGGCCCGTGAAGCCGGCCGGGCCGAGCCCGGCCTGGGCTCCGAACATCGGGCCCGAAATGCAGACCGTTATCGAGAAGCTGGCGGCCCTACAAGGTCCCACGCCGCCCGAAACGCTGACGCCTGCCGAGGTCCGCAAAGCGCCTTCCGCTACCGACGCCACCATGGCCGTGATGCAGGACTTCGGCATTCCCACGCCGCCTTCCCCTCTCGACACGATGAGCAAAGAGGTGGCCCCGGGCGTGAAAGCACGAATTTATATTCCCAAGGGGGCTACCGGCCCCTTACCGGTGGTGGTATATTACCACGGTGGGGGCTGGGTAATTGCCAATTTAGATACCTACCACCCATCGGTGCGGGCCCTGGCCGAGAAGACCAACGCGGTTTTTGTGTCGGTGGCTTACCGGCAGGCTCCGGAAAACAAGTTTCCTACGGCCCACAACGACTCATTTGCGGCCTACCAGTGGGTACTGAAGAACGCCGCCGCCATCAAGGGTGACCCCAAGCGCGTGGCGGTGGCCGGAGAAAGTGCCGGCGGCAACCTGGCCGCGGCCGTCTGCATGATGGCCCGCGACAAAGGCATAATGCAGCCCAAACACCAATTGCTGGTGTACCCTATTGCCGACTACAGCATGAACACGCCTTCGTACCAGAAGAATGCTCAGGCCAAACCGCTAAGCAAGCCGTTTATGGGCTGGTTTTTCAAGCACTACCTGCGCACCCCGGCCGACGGCAATAGCCCCCTGATTTCGCTCGTGAAGGCTCCTAACGTAAAAGGCCTGGCACCCGCCACAGTCATCACGGCCGGCATCGACCCGTTGATGAGCGAGGGAAAGGCCTACGCTGATAAGCTGCAGGCCGCTGGTATTCCGGTAAAGTATCAGAACTACGACAACGTAACCCACGAATTCTTCGGCATGGGCGCCGTAGTGCCCCAGGCCAAAGAAGCCCAGGACCTGGCCGCTGGCGAGTTGAAAAACGCCCTGAAGTAAGCGTAGCCCGGGTTCCTTTTATTATAAAAAAAAGCCCGCTCTGATTTCCACAGCGGGCTTTTTTATGCGCCAACCAACTCCCTCAGAACCGGCTGATGATGCCGAAGTGAATCTTGGAGTTGCTGAGCGACATGCGCTGATTTTCGGAGCGGCCCACTGAGTACACGAACTGAAACAGACCAGCGCCGGTGCGGAAGCTCAACCCCGCGCCCGCGCCGGTAGGTGCTTCGCGGGTCTTGTCGTTCTGCAGGTCACGCCGCAGATAGGCCTGATCCACGAACAGAAACACGAAGGAATCAGCGCCGGTGAACTGCCGGAATTCGGCGGTGCCGATGCCGTAGGTGTTGGCGTAGAAGGCATACTCGTTGAAGCCGCGCAGCGTGGCCAAGCCCCCGATGCGGAACATGTCGTTCAGAAACAGCCGCTCGTTTACCAAAGACTCCCCCCGCAGGCGGGTCAGCAGCACGCCGCCGCGCCCGATGCGGAAGTACCGCTCCAGCCGCAGCCCCAGCGTAATCTGCGTGGATTGCAGCGGCACGCGGTTATAGAGAGAGTCTTCCAGGTCAGCATTTTTGGTGATGCGCTTCGTGCCCACTGCTGCCTGTCCGGCCGCCAGAAAGCCCCGGCGCGGAAACAGCAAATCGTCGAGGCTGTTCCAGTTGTAGTCGAGGCCGTAGGAGTTGTACTGCGAGTCGATGTTGTCGGGCAGCACGGTCAGCTCCCGCAGGGTCTTGACCGTGTCGGCCAGCAGGCGGGAACTGCGGCGCTCGGTAAAGAAGCTGATGCGGCCGGCCCGTACCGTAGGGTAAGTCACCTGCAGGCGGGGCTGCACCGTCAGAAAGGAGTTGGATTGGCGGTAGAGCGCAAAGTTGCCGCCCAGTTCCAGCGGCGTCCCGAAGAAGTTGGGATGCACGTAGTGAGCCGCCAGCTGCTGGGAAGCCGCGTCGAGCTTGCGCCACTGCAGCCCGATCTGCTTACCGCCCCCGCTCAGGTTGCGCAGGTTGATGTTGACGTCGCCGGTGAGCTGCACTTTTTTCTGGCCCACGCCCGGCGAGGGGTTGGGCAGCACGCCCACAATGGCGTCGAACTGGTTGGAAGGCCGGTCTTCGAGCAACAGATACAGGCGGGCCCGGCCCTGGGAAAAGCGCACCTCGGGCTCGGCCTGCACCTGCAGGTAGGGCAGCTGCCGCAGGAGCCGCGCCGCCGCGTCCACGCGCTGTTGGTTGTAGGGCTGGTTAGGAAAAATCTGCAGGTACTTGGTTAAAAACCGCTTCTTCGTCTTGGTCTTGCCCACTATCTGAATCGAGTCGAACACCACTACCCGGCCCCGGTCCAGCACGACCCGCCCGCTGATGTCGGACCCGCGCAGCTCCAGGGAGTCGAGGCGGACGGCGGCAAAGGGGTAGCCCTGGTTTTCGGCCTCAGCCAACAGGTTCTGCTGAAGCTTGCGCCACTCGTTGGGCTCGAAGGGCGTACGGTTGTAGAGTTTTTCGCGGTAGCCGGCCCGGGTCATAAGGCCGTCGCCGAGGTTGCCGTTGCGCAGCCGGGCCCAGCGGAATTTCTCGCCTACGTAGAGCTGCACCCGCAGCGTGTCGTGGCTCCAGCGCATACCATCAGCCGAGGCCGTCAGGTACGAAGCCGCCTGCAAGGCCAGCACCAGGTCGCGCACCTCCCGGAAGGCCGTCAGCGAATCAGGCACCACGGTGCGGTAGCGGTAGCGGCGCACTACGGCCTGGTCGGCCGCTTCGGTTTCGAGGCGGATAATCCGGCGGTTAGCACTCCGAACCTGCCGCGCCCGGACGCTGGAATCGGGCCGGGCGGTGGCAGCGGGCGGCGGAGGCGGGGTGCTCAGGCCGGGCTGATTGGGCACCGGCAAGGTCGGCGTCTGAGCCCGCACGGCGCCGGGCCGGCCGCAAAGCAGCCAGCTACCAAGCAGCAGGAAAACGAGGGCACGGACGTACATTTGGAAACACAAACGCGAAAACGCGCTTTTAATTTCCCGAAAATACGGGCCCGGCTCCGTTCGGCAGTTCGCGCAGTGAACGAAGCACCGGCCCGGCGCTGTTTTCCAGCGTTGCTCGGCTCTTGTTGCGGGGCGCTTTTCTCTTTTTCATGGCTGGCATCTACCTCCACATTCCCTTCTGCAAGCAGGCCTGTCATTACTGCGACTTCCATTTCAGCACGTCTATGGGCCTGAAAAGCAAGCTGGTAGAAGCCCTGGTGCGGGAGCTGGAAATCCGGCGCGATTACCTGGGGCCGGACGCGACTCTGGAAACTATCTATTTCGGCGGCGGCACTCCGTCCTTGCTGACCGAGGCAGAGTTGCATACGCTGTTTGAAGCTATTTACCGGCATTTCGCGGTCAGCCCGCAGGCCGAAATTACCCTGGAAGCCAACCCCGACGACCTCACGCCGGCCAAGTTGCGGGAGCTGGCCGCTTCGCCCATCAACCGGCTCAGCATCGGCCTGCAGAGCTTCCACGAGCCTCATTTGCGGCTGATGAACCGCGCCCACTCGGCCCAGGAATCTACCACGGCGGTGCGCACGGCCCAGGATGCGGGCTTTGAGAATATTTCCTTGGACCTGATTTACGGCGTGCCCGCGCCCGACCATGGGCTTTGGGAACAGGATATGGCCGCGGCGTTTGCCCTAAACGTGCCTCACCTCTCCTGCTACGCTCTGACCATCGAGCCCGATACCGTCTTTGGCCGCCGCCTGCGCAAAGGCTCCTTCAGCGCGCCCCCCGATGACTTCGTGGCCCAACAGTTTGAAATGCTGCTTCAGAGCCTGCCTGCCCACGGCTACGAGCAGTACGAAATTTCGAACTTCTGCCGGCCTGGCCGGGAGTCGCGCCATAACTCCAACTACTGGCGCGGCGTGCCCTACCTGGGGCTGGGCCCCAGTGCCCACTCCTTTAATGGTTATAGTAGGCAGTACGCCGTGGCAAACAATCCGCAGTACGTGACCAGCGTGCTGGAACAAGGCGTGGTGCCCGCTACCTCCGAAACCCTCTCGCCCACCGACCGGGCCAACGAGTACCTGATGACCTCGTTGCGCACCAGCCGGGGCTGCGACCTGGACTACTTGCAGCACACGCTCGGCACCGACCTGCGCACGGCGCGGGCACCTTACCTGCGGGAGCTGGAACACAACGGCTGGGCCACCGTGCGCGGCCCCCAGCTGGTACTCACCGACCGCGGTAAACTACTGGCCGACCAGATTACCCTGGAGTTATTTCTGGAGCCGGAGGCGTAACGCTGGCCAAAGGCCACATATCAAGGGAATACTATGACGCGCCTTCAAATTGCTTCGGTCTGTCCTACCCCGCTGGAAGCAATTTCTTATTGGACGACTGCGCCGAACGAAACGGAGCCCAGTGAGCAGCAGCTTCCTATTTACACGGGCACGATTCGGGGGTTACCCGAAACGGTCAGCGCCCTGGTGGTTGCTTCTGATCTGCAGGGCGTGGTGCCGGCCGAGGATGAGGATGTCCTACTCGGGGAAGTCGTGGTAGACTATCTGGAGCTGCTGTACGCGCTGTACTTTCCGGGGCTTGCGAAGGAACGTACGTTGGCCTTGCTCTGCGGCGACCTGTATACCAACAAAGCCAGGCGCGGGGCAAGCGGAAATCCCATCAGCGTCTGGAACAAGTTCAACGCGGCTTTCGGGCGCACTATTGGCATTGCCGGCAACCACGACGATTTTGGTCCGGCCATCCATCAGGTGCAGGCTCTGAACAAGGCAAGCTTCCTGACCCAGGGCATGGTACACCAGCACGGGCTGGCCGTGGCAGGTATCAGCGGCATCATTGGAAGGCCCGATAAAAACTTCCGGCTGCCTGAAGCGGCCTACCTGCGCGCAGTGGCGGCCTTACTGCAGGGCCAGCCGGATATATTGCTCACCCACTTGTCGCCGGCTATTGCTGAGAAAGGCTTGCAGGGCGAGGAGCAGCTAACGGCCGTCCTGACCAAAGGCGACCCAACGCTCGTCTTTTGTGGCCATTCGCACTGGCCCGGTACCCAACCCGAGATATTAGCCAACGGCACCCAAGTACTGAATGTGGATAGCAAGGTCTTTCTCTTCAGCCAGGCTTAGGCCAGAGCGGCCCGGGAGCCGGCGTTTTTTAGATTTGGTTTAACTCCTTTCCCCTGAGCCGCTTGCCGGAACTGGCGCCACGCTGACCGCCAAAATCGGGGAAATCTGCGTAATCGGCTTAGTTCACGGCTTGGATTTACGTATGTTCAGAAGATGAAACGCCTCGTTGATGCTCTTGTGGATGACACCGACTTTTTTGTCGAGCAAGTCCAGATTACGGCCATTGTCTTTGATAACACCGACGACGTGACGGTGTGGGCCACCACCTTTTTTGACGACGACATCCACTTCTTCCACCTAGGGCTGCAGTTTCCCACGCTCGATTTGCTGTTGCGCCTGGCCGGGCCGCGGACGGAAGCTTTGCAGGAACAGATTGCCGACGCCCTGGCCACCGTTACGGACTGGCCCTGCCTGCTGGAATACACCACCGAGGACTCGCCGCCGGTGCCGCTGGATGGCGTGGCCATGAAGCTCTCCTGCACTTATCCCGCCGACGAGCCCGAGGAAGAAGAGGACAGTATGCCCCACAATATCTTTTACCTGGAAGGAGTATTCATGCGCCTGGAGCCGTGAAATGGCTGTTTCTTGCGTTAACGCTAACCGTCTGCTCCGTGTCTGCCTCTGCTGCCCGCGTCTTCTACCTGATTCCTGGCCTGGGCGCCGATGAGCGGGTATTCAAAAACCTGCTGCCCTTGCTCGACGGCGAGGCACACGTAATCCACTGGCTGACGCCCGAGGCCACCGAAACCCTACCCCAGTACGTGGCCCGTATGGCCCAGGCTGTACCGCCCGACCAGCCCTGCTTCGTGGTGGGTGTCTCGTTTGGGGGCGTAGTCGCCCTGGAAATTGCCCGCCTGCGCCCCTACGCCCGTGCCGTGCTAGTTTCCAGCATCCCCGACGCCGACGCTCTGCCCCGACTGCTGCGCGTCATCCGGGCCACCCGGGTGTATAAGCTGGTGCCGCCCCAGATGCTCAAGCTGTTTCCCCGGGCCGGACAGTGGTATTTCGGGGTACGCAATGGCGAGGAGTATCAGGTTTTCAAGCAGATCCTGAAGGACATGGAACCCAACTACACCCGCTGGGCCATCGACCGACTCCTGCACTGGGACAGTACCAACGTAGGTCAGAGCATCCAGATTCTGGGCTCCCACGACCGGGTATTCCCGCCCGGCCCCACGCCCGTAGAGCACCTGATTCCGGGCGGCACTCACTTCATGGTTCTGAGCCACGCCCCGGAAATCAGCCAGATTCTTAATATGCTGCCCACTGAGTAAAAATCGGCTACGGTCGGGCCCGCGCAGCAGGTTTCCAGCTGACTCTGGATTGACTACTACCCCAGTTATAGCACCGACTAGTCCTGACTTACTGCTCTTATCTTAGGGCTCCACTCGCCTGCTTCGTCCCGTTATGTCTGCCACTTACTCTTACCAAGGCCGCACGTTTTCCTTCGACCCCGCCACGCCGTTGGACATTTCTCTGCCTCTGGCGCCGGGTCCCGGGCAGGTCAACTGCTGGTGGGCTGAGCCGGTGGAGTTCGACGTTATCCGGGTCGGTAGCTTCGTGGGCAGCGTGGCCCTGGGCGGCAGCACTAACTACCAGCGCGTCCACCTGACGCCCCACGGCAACGGTACTCATACCGAGTGCTACGGCCACATCAGCCCCGCGTCCGAGGCCACGCTCAACCGCTGCTTACACCGCTTCCTGTTCGTAGCCCAGTTGGTATCCGTAGCGCCGCGCCCCCAAAACAATGGGGACTTAGTAGTAATGCTAGCCGACGTGCAGCCCTTAGTGGAAGCGGCTGTTGTGGCTCCCGAGGCCTTGGTGCTTCGGACCTTACCCAACGACGATGCCAAGCACCACCGCCAATACTCGGGCACCAACCCCACTTATTTAGAACCCGCCCTGGCGCACTACCTCGTAGCCCGCAATATTGAACACCTACTCTTGGATTTGCCCAGCGTCGACCGGGAGGAAGACCAGGGTGCCCTGCTCGCCCACCACGCTTTCTGGCAATATCCTGACAACCCGCGCGCGCACTGCACGATTACGGAGCTCATCTTCGTGCCCGGTGCAGTGGTTGACGGTCTGTATTTGCTCAACCTACAAATCACCAGCCTGGAGCTGGACGCCAGCCCAAGTAAGCCAGTGCTATACTCGCTCACCTAGCCTCGGCTAGCGGGCTGCTTGGCGCAACGCAAAAAGGGATAGCCCGGTAGGACTATCCCTTTTCTGTATCGAACCAGCTCCAAAGAGCTGTAGCGGAGCTACTTAAGCAGCAACCTCGGCAGTTTCGCTAACCGGAACAACCGTTACGTACGAACGGTCCTTGCGGCCTTTGCGGAACTGTACCGTGCCGTCTACCATCGCGAACAGCGTGTGGTCCTTGCCGATACCCACGTTCTGGCCGGGGTGGTGCTTGGTGCCGCGCTGACGCACGATGATGTTACCAGCAATGATATCTTGACCGCCGAAGATCTTCACGCCCAAGCGCTTGGAATGTGATTCGCGGCCGTTGTTGGAGCTACCTACGCCTTTCTTGTGTGCCATTGTATTTAGTACTTAGTGCTTGGTTATCAGTGCTTAGAATGTCGCGTTAGAGCCGAGCGACGCTGGAATAACCCAGGCACCAAGCACTAACAACTAAGCCCTAATTAGCCGATGCTGTTGATCATTACTTTGGTGAACTGCTGACGGTGACCGTTCAGCTTCTTGTAGCCCTTACGGCGCTTCTTCTTGAATACCAGTACTTTGTCGCCCTGTACGTGCGACAGGATAGTACCAGTTACGGTTACGTCCAGCGTGGGGGCACCAATGGTGATGGTCCCGTCGCTGTCGGTCAGCAGGGCTTTGCCCAGCTCTACCGTATCGCCGACGTTGCCAGCCAGTCGGTGGGCGTATACAAATTTATTGGCTTCGACCTTGGTCTGTTTCCCGGCTATGTTGACAATTGCGTACATCGGCGTCTTCGCGGTTTCTGAAAAATGGAAGGCAAAAGTAGAAGTTCCATTTCACAAAAGCAAACCTAACTCGTTAATCATCATTCACTCGGGTCAGTTGGGGGCCTTGCAGGGTTGGTAGCCAAGGCCCTCAACAGTCCCTTAAGGAACGCCTGAGCGGGCACACGCATACTAAATTTGTGGATAAACCAAATTGTCCACAGGTGAAATGTGGATAACTTTTCCAAAAATGGGTCAATTGCCCTCTTTTCGCCCCATTTTGGGTCAATTGCGAGATGCGGAAATATTGGAGCTATACAGAAAAATTAGCGGAGAAAAAACGTGAAAGCGGCGGAGTCGGAGTTTATATTTGATGCTTCGACCCGGCTCAGCCACCCCAAAAAGCTGCCAAACATTTCGCCTTGGCCCGGGGTTGGCAAGCTGTTCTTCCTGCCCGTTCAGGTTTTGTTAGAAGATCTTTCCACGCCTTACTTCCTTGCTATGGAACCCTTGCTCGTCGAGAATCCCAACCGCTTCGTGCTCTTCCCCATCCAGAATGACGATGTGTGGCAGATGTACAAAAAGGCCGAAGCCTCCTTCTGGACGGCCGAAGAAATCGACCTTTCCCAGGACCAAAAAGACTGGGACAACCTCAACGACAACGAGAAGCACTTCATCTCGCACGTACTGGCTTTCTTCGCCGCCTCCGATGGCATCGTGAACGAGAACCTGGCCGTTAACTTCATGCAGGAAGTGCAGATGCCCGAGGCCCGCTGCTTCTACGGCTTCCAAATCATGATGGAAAACATTCACAGCGAAACCTATTCGCTGCTGATTGATACCTACATCAAGAACCCCCAGGAAAAGGACCGCCTCTTCAACGCCCTCGAAACCGTGCCCTGCGTGAAGAAGAAGGGCGAGTGGGCCCTGAAGTGGATCAACTCCGAGAACTTTGCCGAGCGTATCATTGCCTTTGCCGCCGTTGAGGGCATCTTCTTCTCGGGCTCGTTCTGCTCCATCTTCTGGCTCAAGAAACGCGGCCTGATGCCGGGCCTGACGTTCTCCAACGAGTTGATTTCGCGCGACGAAGGCCTGCACTGCGACTTCGCCTGCCTGCTCTACAGCTACCTGCAAAACAAGCTCAGCGAGGAGCGCGTGCACAGCATCATCCGCGACGCGGTGAGCATCGAGCAGGAATTCGTGACCGACGCCTTGCCCGTGAACCTGATTGGGATGAACGCCAAGAGCATGGCTCAGTACATCGAGTTTGTGGCCGACCGCCTGCTGGTGAGCCTGGGCTACAGCAAGATCTACAACTCGACGAACCCCTTCGACTTCATGGAAATGATTTCGCTGCAGGGCAAGACCAACTTCTTCGAGAAGCGCGTGGCCGAGTACCAGAAGGCCGGCGTGATGAGCGAACGGACCGAAAACGCCTTCTCCCTCGACGAGGACTTTTAAGCACCTGCTTTTATCAGCTTATAAAAGCCCGGCTTCCTCCCAGAAGCCGGGCTTTTTTGGGTCTACCACTCAGGCAGAATATATCTGCAAGCCTGTGTTGCAAGCGGCTCAGGAATGCCTCACATTTGTAAGCTGGGCCACCCTTCTTTCGGCGCAAAGCAGTGGTTTCAACTGTTTTCTAACGGACTTACAAGCGCCTGTCATTATTCCCCCCAATCGTTTACTGCGTATGCTTTTCTCTACTCCCTGGCAACTGGCCAAAGCAGGCCTGCTAAGCACAATCCTACTAGCGGCACTTACTGCCCAGGCCCAGACGGCCCCAACCTGGACTATGGCCAAGCGCCTGACCAGCGGCGGCCCCGACCCCACACGCAATGGAGCCGCCGTCGACGGGCTGCGGACCGATGCCAGTGGCAATGTCTTTACCGTAGGCGACTTTCACGGCACCCTGGACTTGGGCGGCACGACGTTCAGCACGATGCCCAGCGTGGCTGGCGACTACGACAGCTACCTAGCCAAATACAACGCCACGGGTACTTTGCTCTGGGCCAAGCATTTGAACGGGGCTTACCACGAAACGGTGGGGACTGCCCTGGCGGTAGATGCCGCTGGCAATACCTACCTGACTGGCTCATTCTACGGTTCTATTACTATTGAAGGCACTACCCTAACGGACCCTACCTACACAGCTGGTGGGTACCAGCTCAACGGCTACGTAGCCAAGTTTGCGCCGGCGGGCAATTTACTCTGGATCAAACGAATAGGCTCTACCACCAGCAGCCAGGGTAATGCTGCCGGTCAGGCTATTACAATGGATGGGGCCGGCAACGTGGTATTAACGGCCTCGTTTTCCGGCTCGGTCACACTGGGTACTACCACGCTCAACAGCACCGAGAACCCGGCCTTCTCTTACCCTAGTCAGGACCTCCTGCTGGCTAAACTCGACCCGCAGGGTACCGTACTCTGGGCCCGCAACGATGGCGGCACCGGCAGCGAGTGGCCCCAGGATATCACCGTCGACGGGGCCGACAACATTTATCTGGGCGGCAGCATTCAGGGCAACGCGGCATTCGGTACCATTCGCCTGACGGCCTCGGACATGAATTCGGATGGCGCGCTGGTAAAATTCTCGCCGGCCGGTACCCCACAGTGGGCTGTGAAGCTGCCTGCTACCGTAACTAGCCTGGGGAGAAACATAGTGCGCCACGTAAGCACCGACCTTGCCGGCAACGTCAGCCTGGTGGGCGAAGTGGAGGAAGACCTGCCATCGGGCGACATGTACCGGGCGGTAGTAGCACGCTACACAACGCAAGGCACGCTGGCATGGAGCCACCTCTCCACCCCTTCCGAGGCTAACTACAACGTGAGCATCGTAGTGGATGGGGCTGGCAACAGCTACGTCGGGTATCCGTTTATGACCAGCGTCAACTGGGCCGGCGTAAGCCTGACGGCCTCGGCACCCAACATCGTCAACTGCGCTATTTTCTCCCTGACTCCGCAAGGAACCCCACGCTGGAGCCTGCGCAACGACAGCGGCGACATCGGTCCTAATGCTCTTTCTCTTGATCAGAACGGCCTGCTCTACGTGGGTGGCGCTGCCAACGGGCCCGTGCAACTAGGCAACCTCCAACTGGCCGCCAATAGTGCCAACTACGAGCCTTTCTTTGCCCGCTTGAGCAATGTGACGCTAGCCACCAAGCCCGCCCAGAGCCTGGCTGCGCTGGCGCTTTACCCCAACCCAGCTAAGAACGCCGCTACCGTGAGTCTGCCCGCCCGCAGTGAAGCCGGTACCGTGGTGGTGCGCGACCTGACCGGCCGCCTGGTGCAGCAGGTTTCCTTTGCCGCCGCGGCCACGCAGGTGCCACTGCCGCTCAAGACGGTTTCTGCGGGCCTGTACACGGTGCAGGTTGTAACCGAGGCGGGCTTTAGCCCCCTGGCCCGCCTGGTGGTGCAGTAGCTTGTGGAGAAACCGGCGCGGACGGCGACTTAGGCCGAAGGTAAGCTCAGGGAGTCCCACCGGTCCTTCTTCCCCTGTAAGTAGATATCAATTCAGCCCTCGTTAGCGTTGCTTGCGGGGCTGTTTGCGGTTTGGCCATTTCTGCTCGGCTCCTGCTCTATCTACATATTCCCTTATTCGCCATGAAAGCTAGTATTGCCGGTAGCCTTGGGCTGGTGTTAAGTATTGCCGGCTGTGCCCAGGATGCTGCTTCCTACCAAACCCGGCTAAATCAGCCGCTGAAAAAGGAGCTGGAGGAAATTTACGCCCGTGACCAGGGGGTGCGGCAAAACGCACGAGCGGTGGTGGAGAAGTATGGCCAAAAGTCGCCACAGGTGGATTCGCTGGGCCGGGCCATGCAGCGCACCGATTCGCTGAACCTGCGGCGCGTGACGGCCCTGATTGACCGGTATGGCTGGCTGGGCAAGAGCCTGGTAGGCCCGGACGGCAGCGTTACGGCCTTTTTGGTGATTCAGCACTCCAACCTGCCCACCATGCAGCAGTACGCGCCCATGATGCGGGCCGCCGCGGCCAAGGGCGAGCTGGAGTACGCCAGCCTGGCCCTGGTGGAAGACCGGATTCTGACCTACCAGAACAAGTCCCAGATTTACGGCAGTCAGCTACGCACCAACCCAATAACGGGCAAAATGGAGCTTTTTCCTATCGAGGACGAGGCCCACGTGGATGAGCGCCGGGCCAAGATGGGTCTGGGTGCCCTGACCGAGTATGCCCAGAGCTTCGGCCTGGACTACAAGCCTAAGAAAGGCAGGTAGCGGGCTATTTCACGAATGCCCACGCAGAACTACTTGCCCATGGATGTTCCCCTTACCGTACAGGCCCAGGCCAACGAGGCGCTCCAAGTACTCAATGCCTGGCTGGACGAAGCCAAGGGCCAGGAAGTCGAAGCCCGCTACGGCGGGGCCACCTACTCCTTTCTGCTGGAAGCCTACCACGCGGCCCTGAACTACCCGGTCGACTGGGCAGAGGAAACCCTGGAAACCGTGCTGCCGAAGGTGGAGCACAGCCTGCGGGAGAAATATCCGTTTCTCAGCGCCGAGAGTATCCGGCGGCTGAGCGGCTGCTTTGCCTACGCCTGGAAGTGAGGCTTCCCGAAAACAGCCTAAAAGCCTCCATACACGAATGGGGGCTTTTGGCGTTTACTATGCCCGGCCCCTATCCCGACAATACCGAATCCCGGGCACATTCCCAACCTTATTTCCTGGGTCATTTTGCCCCTATATAGCCGGGCATGAATGACGAAAAAGGGCCTGAACAGCACTGCTTTAGCCTAATGTGGAAAACTTCTAAACTTTAGGTTTGTCCTACCCAACGGAAGCCGATAACTTCCGCTTCAGGAAGCCCGGAAAAGTTCCCGGCCGCCCCTGCTTTTGCACGTAGTCCCCGCCCTTTCACGGCGTGGTGTATTCCATACATAAATCCAACACAACCTCGCACGCTTATGCTGGTAATCAAACGCGACGGCCGCCGCGAATCCGTGAAATTCGATAAAGTCACGGCACGCATCGAGAAGCTCTGCTACGGGCTCAATCAGAACTTTATTTCCCCGATTGAAGTCGCCAAAAAGGTCATCGACGGCATCTACGACGGCGTCACGACCGTGGAGCTCGACAACCTGGCGGCCGAAACCGCTGCTTCGCTCACCACCAAGCACCCCGACTACGCCATCCTGGCGGCCCGGATTGCGGTGAGCAACCTGCACAAGGTGACCTCGAAGTCGTTTTCGAGCACCATGAAGCGCCTCTATACCTACGAGGACCCCAAGACCGGCGAGAATGCCTCGCTCATCGCCAAGGACGTATGGGAAATTGTGCACAAGCACGCCGCGACCCTGGACTCGGCCATTATCTACGACCGGGACTACTCCTACGACTACTTCGGCTTCAAGACCCTGGAACGCTCGTACCTGCTGCGCGTGGATGGCAAAGTCATTGAGCGCCCCCAGCACATGCTCATGCGGGTGGCCATCGGCATTCACAAGGAGGACATCGACTCGGCCATTGAAACCTACAACCTGATGTCGGAGCGGTGGTTTACCCACGCTACCCCGACCTTGTTCAACGCCGGCTCGCCCAAGCCCCAGCTCAGCTCCTGCTTCCTGCTCACGATGAAGGACGACTCCATCACGGGCATTTACGACACGCTGAAGAACTGCGCTCAGATTTCGCAGTCGGCCGGCGGCATCGGTCTGAGCATTCATAACGTGCGCGCTACGGGCTCTTACATCAAGGGCACCAACGGCACTTCCAACGGCATCATCCCGATGCTGAAGGTGTTCAACGACACGGCCCGCTACGTAGACCAAGGCGGCGGCAAGCGCAAAGGCGCCTTCGCCATCTACATCGAGCCCTGGCACGCCGACATCTTCGACTTCCTGGACCTGAAAAAGAATCACGGCAAGGAGGAAAACCGCGCCCGCGACCTGTTCTACGCCCTCTGGACGCCCGACCTGTTCATGAAGCGCGTGGAAGCCAACGGCGACTGGACGCTGATGTGCCCCAACGAGTGCCCCGGCCTGGGCGACACCTGGGGTGAGGAATTCGAGAAGCTCTACCACAAGTATGAGCGCGAAGGCCGTGGCCGCCGCACCGTAAAGGCCCAGGACCTGTGGTTCGCCATCCTGGAAAGCCAGACCGAAACCGGCACGCCCTACATGCTCTTCAAGGATGCCGCCAACAGCAAGAGCAACCAGCAGAACCTGGGCACCATCAAGTCGTCGAACCTGTGCACCGAGATTATGGAGTACACCGACGAAAACGAAATTGCCGTCTGCAACCTGGCTTCGCTGGCCCTGCCCCGCTTCCTGAAGGAAGAAGGCGGCCACCTGGTGTTCGACCACCAGAAGCTGTACGAGGTGACTTACCACGCCACCAAGAACCTGAACAAGGTAATCGACATCAACTATTACCCCGTGCCGGAGGCCGAGCGCAGCAACATGCGCCACCGCCCCATCGGTCTGGGTGTACAGGGCCTGGCCGATACCTTCATTGCCCTGCGCATGCCGTTTGAGAGCGACGAAGCCAGCGGCCTGAACAAGGACATCTTCGAGACCATCTACTTCGCGGCCATGACGGCCTCCAAGGACCTGGCCAAGAAGGACGGCGCCTACGAAACCTTCCCCGGCTCTCCGCTGAGCAAGGGCAAGTTCCAGTTCGACCTCTGGGGCGTAACGCCCGAGAGCGGCCGCTGGGACTGGGAAAGCCTGCGCCAGGAAGTGGTAGAGCACGGCGTGCGCAACTCCCTGCTGGTAGCGCCCATGCCTACCGCTTCGACTGCTCAAATCCTGGGCAACAACGAGTCGTTTGAGCCTTACACCTCCAACATCTACGTGCGGCGCGTGCTCAGCGGCGAGTTTATGGTGGTGAACAAGCACCTGCTGAAGGACCTGGTGAAGCTCGGCATCTGGAACGAGCAGATGAAGAACGACATCATTGCCGCCAACGGCTCGGTGCAGGACATCCCGACCATTCCGCAGCACATCAAGGACCTGTATAAGACGGTGTGGGAGATTTCCCAGCGCCGCATCATTGATATGTCGGCCGACCGGGGCGCTTACATCTGCCAGAGCCAGAGCCTGAACCTGCACGTGCAGAACGTGAACTTCGGCAAGCTGACCAGCATGCACTTCCACAGCTGGAAGAAGGGTCTGAAAACCGGCATGTACTACCTGCGCACCAAAGCCGCCGCCGACGCCATCAAGTTCACGGTGCAGAAGCAAGCCGCCGAAACCCTGGAGCCCCTGAACGCCATGGCCCAGAACGCCTCGGACATGGCCTGCTCCCTGGATAACCCCGACGCCTGCGAGGCCTGCGGGTCGTAAGGAGAGAATAAAGCTGATTAGCATAAAAGCCGCCGTTTCTTACTGAAGCGGCGGCTTTTTGCGCATATTGAGTTAGCTGTTCACTTGTATTTAGGTATTCTGTTTACCGCATGAAATTGTTTATTGCTGCACTTACAACCTTTGGCATTTTCATGAATGATGAAGCGTTGTGCCAAGGCTTATTCAGTAGATATAAAATTGAAATTATAGACACTGTTATTGCTGGTAAGCCGGTAAAATATCGGATGTTTTACAACAAGCTGAATCACAAAGCAGGGCTTGTTCTTGGCAAAAGCAAGATAGAAAGTACAGTGTATGTAAAGGATAGCCTATTTGCTATGGCACCCGGTAATACAGACACCAAGAAAGTATATGTGTATACCAATATGAATAAAAACGTTACTTTATTTAATGCAAGTAGCGCGGGTAAGAAGGATGGAATCTGGGTTAAGTACGACTCTAGTAATCATGTAGAATTTATTGAATACTATAAAGCTGCTGAATTACTCATGATCCTACATTTCAGAAGAAACGGCTCGTTGCAGGCTGTCAATTGGTATGAAAAAGAACGGGCACCTTATAAGTGGCTTTATGACAAGACAGGAAGAATAATAAATCACTCACCTGATTTTTAAGATCCCGCAGGGCTTGACTGTACCGAGTAACAGCCACATTACACTGAATATGACTGAGCGCCGATTTCTTCTGGTTCTGTATCTGGTGGCCATAGCTGCTGCCATACCGCTGGTTGCCTACGCCTTTGGAACTAGCCTTGGTCTTTCCAGCAGCGGGGCCTTCATTCTGTTTCGCTTGCTGGGAAGCCCGATTCTATTATTTCTGTTCGGCGGAATATTAGTTGCACAAGGCAGAATGCACAGCTTCTTTGGAATACTTTTTCTGCTGATAGGAATCAGCTGGTGCGTGGAGCTTTATTACGAGCTCGGGGACGGTGCCTGAGTGAGTTATGATGTTCCCAGCACAGCCGAGCGACTGCCGATAGCTCGGTACGAATAAGCGAATTATAAACTTACTGTCTAACCTACTCTGATATGACTCCACCCATTAGCGGAACAGTTTACTTTGAAAAGCCACTCCCAGCTTTAGAAGTCATTATTCAAAAGGCAATAGAAAATACCGGCTTGCAGTTAGCGTATTCGGAAGACAGAAGGTTCATTCGATGCAATGACCCGGAAGTATCCGTCTTTATAACCATAAAAGAGCCAGGCTGCTACTGTATATCTACATTTTATTCTAGTAGCGATGTGCACCGTTACCTTCTGTCGGCCACTCTGCATACACTTGTTCAGCTAGGGGGTATATATCGGCTGGTAGTTCTCAATACGGTTAAGGAAAAGACGGTGTCTGCGTGGGCTAAACTGCCGTGGGAAACAGCAAAATCATTGATTCCAAAGAATCCCTAGCTGTCGCAGCTCCTTCAGCCACTCAGTGACGGCCGGAAGTAAGTCCCTTGACCTCTCCAACAACTGTTTCCAAGCCCGGCTGCTGCCCCGGGGCTTGGAAACAGTTGTTTTAGGGCCCATCTACTCCCCCGGAGCTTGAAAACAATCGTTGGAAGGCTCCGGGGGAGTAGAGGAGCTTCTATTTTTTTGTTGCCGGGCGCATCTGCTCCCCCGGGGCTTAGAAATAATTGTTTCCGGGCTCGGCTACTGCTTGACAGTATACAATCAGAACGGTATATTCCTGAAGTTGTATCCTTTAACTCATTTATCCATGTCTAGTAATCCTATCGAGTCGGCCGCTACGCCGGCCAAACCGGCTAAGCCCGCCAACCGGGCCGGCCAACTACCAACCTCCGCCATTGCGCTGGCGGAAGTAGCCACCAACGCCGCCAAGGCCTGGCAAAGCTCGGAGCTGCCGGCGCTGCTCTGGCTCACCAAGGCCGACTTTGCCGCCCAGGCGGCCGCCTTCGCCGACAGCCGCGACGCGGCCGATGCCGCCGGGGATGCCCGCACCCCGCAAGCCAAGCGCCTGAAGACCCTGGATAAGCTGCTGGATAAGAGCCTGACCTACGTGAAAGCCTACCTGGCCGAGGCCAACGATGATAAAACGGCCTATTACGGAGAGTTTGGCATCGAGAAGATGGGCAAAAACTACCGGCTCCCTACCGCCCGCCCCGAGCGGGTAAAGTCCCTGGACAAGCTGCTCAAAGCCCTTAAGGCGCACAAATTCGACAAGAACAAGTACGGCACCGCCCACTGGGAGCCCCTAGTGGAGGAATACAAGGAGCTGGTGCAGCAAACAACCCACGCCAGCGGGCAGCGCAGCGGCAAGGTCAGCAGCAAGGACCAGGGCGAGGAGCAGGTGCGCAAGGCCCTGCGCGCCCTCATTCACCATATCAAGGCCCAGTTCCCCGATACCTTCGAGGCCAAGCTGCGGGAGTTCGGCTTCCAGAAGGAAAGCTATTAGCAGTTCGGAAGCACTTATCAACTAAAAGGCCCGCGTCAACAGCTGACGCGGGCCTTTTGATGTTGTCGGGGCAGAGAACTTCCTACTCTACCGCCAGGACTTGGGCGGTCTGCTGGTCGCCGGCCTGCAATCGTACGATGTAGGGCCCGGGGGCGAGGCCGGTCAGAGGCAAAGCATAGCGCAGCCCCGTGGCTGGCAGCGGGCAGGTAGCGGTGCGCACCACCCGGCCCACGGCATCGGTGAGGGTAAGCCCGACGGTCGTAGTGCCTGATAGCGCTGGGAGGCTAATGGTTACTTGGTGGGCCGCAGGATTAGGAAACATGGCCAGGCCAGGCAGCTGAGTTGCCGCGTGGGCCGCCAGCCTGATTGGCTCGGCCAGGGTGGCAACGTAGCTGGTGTTGCTGGTAGAAGAGCCATTGATAACCAGCGTCCCGAAGCGGACATTGGGTGCCCGCACTCGGCCAATAAGATGGATACCGGTGCTGGCCAGGCTGAGGCTGGTGACCCCGTCGTAGCTGGCCCCACCGGCTTGCTGCACCCAGGCCACGCTGCTGGCCGGGCCGTCATCCGTGAGCTTGGCCGCGAAGATGTCCACGTCGCCGGCGCCGGTGAGAGTATAGGGCCCAAAGGACGCCGTAGGCGCGGCCGGGCTGGTGGCAAAGGTGCCCGCCACATAGAGGTCTTTCCCGTTTAGGGCCAGCCCGATAACCTCCTCCGTGCCTACGCCCCCCACTGATTGAGCCCAGCTTACCGTAGCAGCCGCGCCCGTATCGGCGAGCTTGAGGATAAAACCGTCCGCGGAAGTGCCGGCGCGGTTAACGTTGGTTAGTACGGTATTGCCCAGGCTGATGGTGGGACTATTGAACCCGCCGCTTACGTACACGTCGGAGCCCTGTATGGCCAGGGCCCGACAATAGTCGTGTTCGGCCCCTCCGACCTTGAGGGCCCAGCCAAAGCTTGCGGTAGAGCCGGCGTCGCGGAGTTTAGCCACAAAGCCATCTGTGCTAAACACGGCCGTGGGGGAAGAGTTGGAGAGCGTAATGGACCCAAAACCTGCCGTCGGGCTGGCATAGTTGCCGCTGAAGTACACATCGGTTCCTTGTACCGCCAAGCCCAGGACGTACTCATCCTTTATGCCACCGGCCCGCCGGGCCCACCTAAAGCTGCTGCTGCTCCCGTTATCGGTCAGCTTGGCCACGAACATATCGAAGCCAAAGTCCCAGTATAGAGGCGGGGTATCCCCAAATACTGTCGGACCGCCCTTAAACGCACCACCAAGGTATACGCTGGTTCCCTGGACCGTCAGCACCCGCACCGTTTCGTCGCCTATGCCCCCCGCCCGCTGGGCCCAGACAAAGCTGCTGGAGGTGCCGGCATCGATGAGCTTGGCTACGAATACATCCGAAGAGCTATACCCAACGTTCTGGACGTTTGTTAGGGTGGTGGCGCCCACTTGCAAACTCAGACTGGAGAAGCTCCCGGTTATATAGACGCTGTTGCCGCTTACGGCCACTGCGGCCACATCCTCATCGCCGGTGCTTCCTAGCTGCTGCACCCAGAGAAAGCGCTGGTCGGTCGGGCTCCATTTAGCCACGAACCCGTCGATATTGTCGCCCGCATTGGCTAAGACGAAGCCGCCGATAGTTACGGTGCCCCGAAAGTGGCCCACGATAAACACGTTGCCGTTGGCATCCACCGCCGAGTTTTGTTCTTGCACCAAGGTGCCAGCGACTTGATTAGATACCAGCGGAGTAGCTGCTTGCCAGGCAGGCGCCTGGGCTGCCGCTTCGCCCCGGCCGAGGCATATAGCTAGAACGGCTGCCCAAACCAGGGAAGCAACACGGGTAACAATGCGCATAAGGCAACTAGATAGGGAGTGGAGCAGCCGCACCGGTGGGTATAAGCGGCCGAAGAGTGGATTACCATGACTTCATTCGGGCGAAAGGTATAGAAAAGACCTAGCTCAACCGGCAGGCGAATAGCACTATTGTGTATATCCTCCACTCTTTTGGGCCAGCTACCTAGTAACACGTGAGCAGCCCGTACCAGACGGAGACTAATGCCTTTGGATACGTTTGAGGCCAAGCCCAAGCGGCGTGACCTTCCTCTCCTAGCCCACCGCGGGCAGTACCAACGCACAAAAGCCCTTTACCACCGCACTGGTAAAGGGCTTTTTAGGCTAGAAGCCGGGGCAGTTCCGGGCGCTACTCTTGGGTGGTAGCCTCCCGTTACCCGGCGCTTACTCGTAGCTGCACTCTACCTCCAGGGAGCTGAGCAGGGACACGGCGTAGACGTACTTGCGGCTGGCAAAATCATCGACCTTGGCCAGGGCATTCCCCCCGCTAAACATGTTCGACACCAGGCAGTACGTGCCGGTAGCATCAGTTGCCATCAGGCTGATTAGGTAGTAGTCACTCGAAAAGCTGCGGCCAAACTTGCGCTTGTCCAGCACCACTTTGCCGGGCACAGCTATAGTCAGCGGCGTGCGCGTGTCCCGAACCACGTTTTTCAGCGACTCGCTCCGGAATACCACCGGTGCATTCTCGACGATTCCCCCGGGCAAAAACTTACTATTCTCGGTCACGTGCTGAATCTGCACAAACACGTCGGCCTGCTCGGTTTGGGGCCAGGTGGCGTTGAAGTTCGGAATGGGTGTCAACGACCAGTAGGCGCTGTTGACAATGACACGCTGCACAACGACATCCAACACCCGCACGGTCTTGGAAACCGAGCTTTTCTGGCCTGCCCCGTTGGTCGTGGTCAGCGTTACGATATAGTTGCCGGGCTTGTCGTAGGAAAGCACCGGGCGCTTGGCCTGCGAGGTGACCCCATTGCCGAAGTCCCAGGAAAATGACTGGGCATTCTTCGACTTGTTGAATAAGGAGCAGGTATCGTGCGTGGCTATATCCAGGGCGTCGGCAGTGGTAGCCCGAAAGGTAAAGCCCGGCTCCGCCGCCGGAGCCGCGTCTTCTTTCTGACAAGCCGTGAAAGAGCCCAACAGGGCTAGACCTAGAATCAGTTTTTTCATATAGATTCTGATAAAAAAGGGGAAGAACAGGATATGCGCAAGTTGCCGGGGCCTTCCCCGACGGTCTAATCTAGATTCAAAATAGTACAAATGGACTTGTTCTGCAATACACGCCCTGGTTTTGGAGCCCCACAGCCTCTGCGTTCTAAGTGGCGGCGCAGCTACCTTGCACCATGCTGAAACGGTTACTACTCTGCCTGGGACTCCTACTGGCCCTTCCCGTCCTGCTGTTGCTGGGAGTTATCCTCTACGGGGAAGCCGGAGCAGCAGTAGACGCGTTGCAGCACCGGTTTCTGCCCCCGGCCCGCGTTACGATTACCTGGCCCAGCAACTGGGGCTGCGACGAGTTTCAGGAGGCGTATACCGTCGTCAAGATTGAGTACCCGAGCAGTTTGGTGCGGCGGCTGTTCAAGGGTACCACGCTGCTGGTGCCCTACCCCAGTGGCCACTACGGCGACACCACGGCCTTTCACCGCTACTACAGCCGGCGGGTAAAGCATGGCTCCCAGGATACGGTAGTAGTGCGGGGGCGCTTCGGCTACGATATTGGAGTAGGCGAGCGGGGCGTGCTCTACCAGTGCGAGGATATTCCCTACTTCGACGTCAGCGCCGTGTATTCGACCCAAGGCAAACTCCTTAAGCGCTTCAGCCCATGAGAACTTTCCGGCTGCCCCAAGCACTGGGCCTACTGCTGGCCGCCAGCAGCCTCAGCGGCTGCAACAACGGGCACTCGACTGAGGTGGGCGGCAAGATGACCTTTGCCTGGCAAAACAGCCCGGACTACACCAACCTCTACATCGGCAACGGCACCGAGCCCGTCATTCCGGGCGGGTGCGACTCGGCTAAGTGGAACAGCCGCTACGTGCTGACCAAGGGCCGGTACTGGCGCTACGCCGATAACAACGCCTGGCAGTTTGCCCCCGCTCCCCCCGACAGCCTGGTGTACTTCGTGGTGGATAAACGGCGCTACCAGGGCCGGCAGGAACGGGACCCCGCCTTGCACGGCCCCCTGAGCCCGCAGCAGCAGCAAGACTGGGAAAAGCGGATTACCGGCCCGTATCAGGTACCAGAATAAGCCTTATCGGGTAAGCTGCTACGAGGGTCTCGGGCAAACAAAAAGCCGCGCCAGATGTCCGGGCGCGGCTTTTTGTTTGTGAGGCGGGGCGGCTATTCGGCCGGTTAGCTGGCGAAGTAATGGCCCTGCTCCAAATCGGCGAGCAGGCCGGGGTGAGTGGGCTGCCAACCCAGGCGCTGCTGGGTGAGGGTGCTGGAAGCCGCCATATCGAGGCCCACGAAGCGGGCCATCCAGCCGAAGTGGCCGGGAGCCTCCTCCGCTGTTAGGGACACGACGGGCACGTTCAGGTGGCGGCCAATGATGGCGGCAATGTCGCGCAACGGGATGCCTTCGTCGGCCAAACCGTGGTAGCAGGCGCCGGCGGTGCCCTGCTCCAGGGCCAGACGGTAGAGGCGGGCCGCGTCGAGGCGATGCACGGCGGGCCAGCGGTTGAGCCCCTCGCCTACATAGGCCGCCACGCCCTTCTCACGGGCAATGTTGATGAGAGTCGGTATAAAGCCGTGGTCGTTCCGGTCGTGGACCGAGGCCGACAGGCGTACCACAATGGCGCGCACGCCCTGGGCGGCTAGAGCCAGCGCCGTGGGCTCCGACATGCGGGGCAAAGCAATGGGGCGGTCGTCTTCGGTGGCCAGGCGGCCCGGAGCAAAGCCCGCCAGTCCGGAGGTAACGAGCAAAGGGCGGTTGGAGCCAGCCAGCACCCCGCCCAGGGCCTCAATGGCCTGCCGGTCGGTTTCACCAGCCGTTTCGTAGGCCGTAAAGTCGTGGTTGAAGGCCGTGTGGATGACGCCGTCGGCGGCCTCGGCCCCGCGGCGTAGGCTGTCCAGGTCGTCGAGGGTGCCGTGGTGTACTGCAGCTCCGACTGCAGTTAGGGCCTGAGCCCCGGCCTCGGAGCGGGCTAGCCCGAGTACCTGATGGCCCGCGCCGAGCAATTCCTGAACGATGGCCGAGCCGACAAAGCCCGTAGCGCCGGTTACGAAAATTCGCATAATAGTGGTCCTGTTGAGAGTGGTTGTTTCTACTGCTCAAAGGTCTGATGGGCGGGCCAGCACGTGTTTGCGCGAGTCAAACCATCTACTGCATCATTCAAACAACGGAGCTAACTGCGAAAGTCGCCGGGGGTCAGGCTGGTCTGGCGCTTAAAGAAGTTGCAGAAATGGGCCACGTCGGTAAAGCCCAGGCTGTCGGCAATTTCGGAGACGGTCCAGTTGGTTTGCTTGAGCAGCATCTTGGCTTCCTGGGCTACCCGCCCCCCAATCAGGGTGGTAGTGGTGTGGCCCGTGGTTTCCTTCAGCACCCGGTTGAGGTGGTTGACGTGCACGGCCAGCTCGTCGGCGTAGTCTTTGGCCGTGCGCAGGCGCAGCTGCTGCTGGGGAGTAGCCAGCGGAAACTGCCGCTCCAGCAGCTCCCCAAACAGGGCCGTCACCCGGGCGGAGGCGTTGTGGGCGGGCACCGCAGCCGGGGTCGGCTGGAGCTTCTGTCCGTGGTGAATCAGCTCCCAGAGGTAGGCCCGCAGCAGGTCGTATTTGTAGGAGTAGGTGGAAGTAATTTCCTGGGCCATCTTTTCGAAAAGGGTCTCAATGGCTGCGTATTCGGCCTCAGTCAGTTCCAAAACGGGGCAGCCACTGGCCTGCACCACCGGCAGCTCTTCCAGCGCGATGCCGCCCTTGCCCGGCAGCAGAAACTCCTCGGTGAAGATGCAGAAGTAGCCGGTTTGCTCCAGGTTGTGCGGCAGCCAGCGGTAAGGTACCCGCGACGAGGCAAACCACAGCCCCCGCTGCTCGACCTCTACGGCTTTGTCGGCGTACTCAACCCGGCTGCGGCCCCGGATCAGGCTTATCTTATAAAACTGCCGCCGGTCAAAAGTCATCTGCGGTCGGTTGGGGTAGGTGCGCATCAACTCCTCGACCCGGAAGAGGTTGAAGTGCCCGACTTCACGCGGCAGGCTGGCCGCCGGCGCATCATCGGGCCGGGCATTTAGGCTGGTATAAAATGCTTCGAGGGAATTGGGCTTCATAGCGGGCTGCTGTAAAAATCAAAGATAGGCATCCTCTGCTACAGGCCCTGTGCCGCAAGTATACAGCACCACCTTAGGCAACGCTAGGCCGTCCTTACGCATCTGGTCTGGCAACATAGCCGCACAAGTGGTAGCTTCCTGCTGCGCGCCGGCGCCTTCTCTTTACCATCTTATCTTTTCTCTATGCTCCTTTCTACCAAACGACTATTCCTGGCCGCTACCTTGCTGCTGTTGGCTGTGCCCGTGCTGGCCGCCGCGCCTCCCGACTCTACTGCCTTCAGCGTAGAAGCCGCCACCCAGCACTACCTCAACTCCCTGACGGCCGCCCAAAAGGCCAGCTCCGACGCCTATTTTGAGGGCGGCTACTGGCTGCAACTTTGGAGTATGCTCTACGGCCTGGGGTTGGCGGCCGTGTTTCTGAAGCTGGGCCTCTCGCGCCGCCTGACGGCCTGGACCCAGCGCCTGCCGGGCAAGGTGCTGCCCACCCTGGCCTACATTGCCCTGTATCTGCTGCTGGCCCACGTGCTGAGCTACCCACTGGATATCTACGTTAGCTATTTCCGGGAGCACCAGTACGGGCTTTCCAACCAGAGCTTCGGGGAGTGGCTCACCGATGACCTCAAAAGCCTGGCCTTGTCGGTGGTCATCGGCAGCGTGGTCGTGCTGATTCTCTACGCGGCCATCCGGCGCACCGGGCGGCGCTGGTGGGTGTGGGCTACGGGCCTGGTCGGTATTATCATGGTAGTAGCGGTGTTTCTGTCGCCGATTTTCATCAGCCCGCTATTCAACAAATACACTCCGCTGCCCGCCGGCCCCATGCGCAGCCAGATTTTGAGCATGGCCCGGGCCAACGGCGTGCCGGCCGACAACGTCTACCTCGTAGATGCTTCCCGGCAGAGCAAGCGCATCAGCGCCAACGTGAGCGGGCTGGGCAGCACCATCCGCGTGTCGCTCAACGACAACCTGCTCAACCGCTGCACCCCGGCCGAGGTACAGGCCGTGATGGGCCACGAGCTGGGCCACTACGTGCTGAACCACATTCCCAAGATGCTCATCTTTCTCGTGCTCATCATCGGGTTGGGCCTGGGGTTGGTCGACTGGGCGTTTCACCGCCTGCTGGGCCGCTACGGTCCGGGATGGGGCATTAGCAGCATCGGCGACGTGACGGGCCTGCCGCTGGTCGTGGCGCTGTTCGGCGTGTTTACCTTTCTGGCCCAGCCGGGCTTCAACACCATCATCCGCACCCAGGAGCAGGAAGCCGACGTGTTTGGCCTGAATGCCGCCCGGCAGCCCGACGGCTTTGCCAGTACGGCCATAAAGCTGTCGGAGTACCGCAAAATCAACCCGACCCCGCTGGAAGAAGCTATTTTCTTCGACCATCCCAGCGGCCATACCCGGGTCCTGACGGCTATGCGCTGGAAAGCCGAGCACCTGGGCAAGTAGCGAAGGGCCCCAGCCGTTTTTTGGCGGGCCCTGCCGCTTAGAATGGTTGAGCTCGGCTTATTTGCGTTTTTGCTATGCCTAAGGAAAAGAAACCGGCTCCTTCCGCGGCGGTGCTGGCCTGCTACAACGCCGTGCCGAGCATCCTCTGGTCGGGCCTGGCCTTGGTGCCCCTGAGCGTCTTCTGCTACCAGCACATGGCCCGGCCCTGGCTCTGGGGGCTGCTGGGCGTGAGCTTGCTGGGCTATTTGGTACCCAAAACCTGGTTCCGGTATTGGCAGCTAAGTCAGTCGCCGAGGCGCTACCAGCAGCTCGGGGTGCCGGTGATTGGGCGCTTCACGCAGCACGGTACCGTGGTCAATACGTTGCTGCGCCGCCGCTACCCGCACTACCGCCACGTGCCCAATCGGCGGGCGTTGCGGGGCCTGGTAGCCGGGAGCTACCACATGGAACGGTTTCACGTGGTACTGCTGCTGTTCTTCGGATTCGCCGGCCTCTACGCCCTGGCTGGTGGTCACGTGGGCTGGGCCGCGCTGATTCTGCTTACCAATCTGGGCTACAACCTCTACCCCGTGTGGCTGCAGCAGTACCTGCGCCTGCGGGCCCCCACGGCTACCACGCAGCTTTAACACCTCATCTTAGCTGCATTTCCAGGGCTCGGGGCGTGCGGGCCAGGCATTTTGCGGGCTCTTCCCGCACTTTGTATCGGCTGTTAAACACAAACCTGTAAATTACCTGCTCACCCTCGTTTCTCTGGCCCGCTATGCTCCCCAAACTCGTTCAAAACGCCCTCAACAAGCAAATCTTCATGGAAGCCCAATCCTCGCAGGCCTACCTGGCCATGGCGTCCTGGGCCGAAATTCAGCCCGGCCTGGATGGGGTGACCAACTTCTTCTACCAGCAAAGCAACGAGGAGCGGGTACACATGCTCAAGCTGATTCGCTACGTCAATGAGCGGGGCGGCTTTGCCCTGGTACCGGCCCTGCCCCAGCCCGTGGTTACGTTTCAGTCGTTGAAGCGCGTGTTCGAGGATTTTCTCAAGCACGAAATAGCCGTGTCGGAGAGCATCAACGAGCTGGTCGGCCTCACGCTACAGGAGCGCGACTTTGCCACCCACAACTTCCTGCAGTGGTACGTTTCCGAGCAGCTGGAAGAAGAAGCCCTGGCCCGCACCCTCAACGACAAGCTTGAACTGGTTGGCGACGACAAGAGCGGTATTTACATGTTCGACAAAGACATTCTGCTTTTCCGCGGCAATACAGCCTCCGAAACGCCCACGGCCCGCACCTAGCCCCGGCGGGCCAAGCGGACCCGCGCTTACTACATTGCAAGGCCTGCCTTTTCCGGGGTGGGCCTTGTGCTTTTCAGCCCCGCTGGCCACTACCCGAAGTACGTTCATCGATGCCCCGGAGAGCTTCGGTAAAATCAACCTAATCAGTGGTTATTTCAGGTTTTATAGCTTAATTTGTTGTGTAATTAATTCACTTTCTAAAACCCCACCACATGCAAAACTTTACCCGCACGCTTACCTTCCTGGTTGCCCTGCTGTTCAGCACGACCCTGGCCATGGCCCAGACGACCTACGCCACGGTTGGCATCATCGGCTCGGCTACGGCCAAGGGCTGGAATGAATCGACGCCTATGACGGCTGGCACGGGCACCAACGCCCACCAGTGGACCATCACCCTGCCCCTGACCAAGGACGAGGTGAAATTCCGCGCCAACAACGCCTGGGACGTAAACTGGGGTGCTGCTACGTTTCCAGCAGGTGTTGGCGTAAGCGGTGGCCCGAACATTCCGATTGCCGAAGCTGGCACCTACACCGTTACGTTTAACGACATCACCGGTGCTTACCAGTTCACCAGAGCCACCACGAGCAGCACCACCGCTAGCCGTTCGGCCCTGAGCCTGGCCCTGGCCCCCAACCCCACGCGCGAAACTGTGCGCGTAGCCTACGACCTGTCGTCGGCTTCCTCGGCTGGCATCACCGTTCTGAACCTGCTGGGTCAGCCTGTGCGTCAGCTCACGGCTGTGCGCCAGGGTGCCGGTCAGCAGGAGCAGTTCGTGTCGCTGCAGAACCTCGCCGCTGGCCTGTACTTGGTACGGGTGCAGGCTGGTGCCCAGGTGCAGACGGCCCGCCTGGTTGTTGAGTAACCTGATGGCTGGGGCTTAGTTCCCGTTAGCTTTCAACCGGGGCATCCGCGCAAGCGGGTGCCCCGGTTTTTTGTTTTCTAATAGGTCGTAGCAGCGGGGCAAATAGTATACTTGACGCCAGACAACCTAGCAGGCGCTATTTGTACCGCTGAGCTTAACCCAGCTGCTAGCCAGGTGCTGAGTTATTAGATATACGCCATGGCCCGCATCAGGTGATGCGGGCCATGGCGGGTGAGGAACTTCTCTTTTTCAACGTGAGTCTGGTTTATTCAGAGCCAATTCACACTCTAAATAATACAAAATAAACCCAACCAGACGATTATAGCACCTCGTAGCAGGGGTAGCGGCGCTGCCGGAAAATCTTGCCGTCTTTGAACTCGAAAATCAGGCAGAGCTGGGACGACAGGCGCTGCCCCCGGGACAGGCTCATCACGTCGTTCAACACCGTGGCTTGCCACAAGCCCTCTACTATCACCGTCTCGTCGGCACACACCTGGGTGCGCAGCACCTCAAACCGTGTGTCGTGCAGCAGCTCCCGCCCGATGCGCAGGTTGTCGAGAATCTCCGTATAGGAGCGGCGCTGTATGGCTTTGTACAGCGCGTTGGGGTATTCAGTTTGAATTACGTCGGCGTGGAGGACCTCCGCATACGCGGCCGGATCGGTCGTAAATGAATCGACGAGGTCGAAGTAAGCGGTAATGACAGCAAGGTGCGGATTCATCGGGAAGAGCGTATGGAGAATGCCCAAGATAGAAACTGGCCCCGACAGTGGAACTACCCTCCCGGCTAAACCTCCGACCTGGGGTAACTCCTAGCCTCAGCTCCCTTTCAATTCAGGGCCGACCCCAGACGATTGCCATGACTTTCGTCCTTTGATAGAACTTTCTTTTCTCCTATTTTGCTCGCAAATACCACGCCCCTGCTTTACGCGCATTTTTAGCACCTACCCTGCAATCATTTTTCTCAAATCATGCTCAGTTATACCCACCTCCATCTTTACCATGAAAAAGCTCCTACTCGTTTGGTTGCTCCTTTACTCCTCCTGCCTTGCCTTTGCTCAAACTAAACAGATTATAGTTGCCCAGGACGGCAGCGGCACCTACACCACGGTGCAAGCCGCGCTAGATGCCGTACCGAAAGGCAATGACGTTCCGATTACCATCTTTATTAAGAAAGGCACTTACAAAGAGAAGCTGAACCTGGCCAAAAAGCAGAACTTCGTTAAGCTGCTGGGGGAAGACCTGAACGCGACAATTCTGGTCTACGACGACTACAACGGCCGCCAGACCGAAAGCGGCGAGAAGCTGGGCACTTCTGAAGCCGCCAGCTTCCGGGTCTTCGGCAACAATTTCAGCGCCGAGAACCTCACTTTCCAGAACT
The DNA here is from genome assembly GCF_022919135.1 of Hymenobacter cellulosivorans. Lineage (NCBI taxonomy): Bacteria > Pseudomonadati > Bacteroidota > Cytophagia > Cytophagales > Hymenobacteraceae > Hymenobacter > Hymenobacter cellulosivorans. Next base: position 1,016,046 of record NZ_CP095049.1, read on the forward strand.
CGGCCGGCCTGGCTGGTCAGGCCCCGGCTATGTGGGTGTACGGCGACAAAGCCCGCTTCGTGAATTGCCGCTTCCTGGGTTTCCGCGACACACTCTACACCTATGGCTACGGTAGCCGGCAGTTTTACAAGAACTGCTACATCGAGGGCACCACCGACTTTATTCTGGGAGCTGCCACGGCCTGGTTCGAAGACTGCACCCTGTTTTGCAAGCCCAAAGGCACTTGCATCACTGCCGCCTCTACTCCCGACAGCATCGGCTTCGGTTACGTGTTTCAGCGGTGCAAAATAGTGGGCGACGCACCCGAGGAGTCGTACTTTCTGGGCCGCCCCTGGAAACCGGCCGCCAAAACCGTGTTTCTGAGCTGTGAGCTGAGCAACATCATCAAGCCCAAGGGCTGGGACCATTGGGGCAAGGAAGACAACAAACAGGAAGCTTTCTTTGCCGAGTTCAAGTCGAAGGGCCCCGGTGCCAGCCCCAAGGCCCGCACGACCTGGTCGCGGCAGCTCAACGCCGATCAGGCCGCTTTCTACAACTACGAAACCGCGCTACGCGGCTGGAACCCGCTGAGCGAGGAAGCCCTGGCTCCTTCCCTGAGCACTGCCAAACCCTAAGGCAGGCTGTAGCAGTCGGGCGGCTTACTCAGGCTGGCCCGGCTGCTGCAACAGCCACGCCTCGGCTTGAGCTTCCGTCTCGAACGAGCGGTACTGGAGCGGCAAGCCCTGAATATGGGTCGTGATATAGGCCGTAGCCAGGCGCACCATCACATCGGCCGATACGATGATGGCCCCGTGCCGGTAGCCGCCCCGCACGGCCTGTGGTACCCACTCCTGAGCAACCCAGCGCTGCTCAGCTTCCGTAAAGGGTAGCATTCCCACCTGATTGATCAAAATCCGGCTCCAGCCGTGGCGCTGCAGAGCGACTAGCATGTGCGTAAACAAGGCTTTGGTATCCGCCAGCTGCCGGGGAGCCGCCGTCCACTTGACCCGCAGAAACCCCGCCGGATCCTCTAGGAGGTAGCCGGCAGTGTTTTGAAAGTAGATGGCGGGGGGTAGACGTACACGCATGGAATATACTACCACACTACCAGTTCAGCAGTGGGGTTTCTGTTCAACCTACAATGAGCTGCTATGTTCAGCGTCGGCGCCCATAGTAGATCAACAACTTTGGAATCCAGCAAAAATAGCTCTTTGGAGCTTATTTTATATCTGATCAGCTGATTGGGCGGCCTGTTGATGGGGGTCAGGGTACCTATATTTGCTCTTCCACTCCGGGAAAGCCGTATAGCCAGCCATGATTCCGCTCATCACCCACACTCCGCGCCTCACACTTATTGCCGCCAGCCGGGCCCTGCTCACCGCTGAGCTGCACAAGCCTCACTACTTCCCGGTGCTGCTCGGCGCCGCGCTACCGACCGACTGGCCCCCGGGTGAATACGATGTGGAAGCTATGCGCTTCTTTCTGGAGCAGCTCACGGCTGGCGGCCGCACGGCAGCGGGCTGGTACGGCTGGTATGCCCTGCGCAAAGCCACCGACGACCGGCCGACCACGCTTATCGGGGCTGGCGGCTTTCTGGGTCCGCCCGATGCGGCTGGCACTGCCGAAATAGGCTATTCTGTAGCGGCCGACTGGCGGGGTCAGGGCTTTGCTACCGAGTTGGTGGCCGGTTTGGTACAACAAGCCAGCCACACGGGCCTGGTCCGGCAGTTGGTAGCCCACACCCAGCCCGATAACCTGACTTCCCAGCGGGTTCTGGAGCGCAATGGGTTTGCGCCGGCTGGTACGGCCCCCGATGGCCTCTCACGTTTTGCACGCCCGATTGAACCTAGTGAGCCCCCCGTAGCCACGCATTTGATCCGGTAGCCCGAAGCCGATAATTTTTGACCACGCAGTCAAGGCTGAACCGCAGTTTCGTCTAGCTTTACAACCCTGCCCCGTCGCGGCTCCCTGCCTCATTCATTTAACCACCATGCACGAGCAAATTCTTCAGCTAATAACCCAGGCCCACTCCCTGACCGAACAAGGAGCTGCTGCAGAGTCGGATTATTGGGAGCGGAAAAAGCTGGTGCTGGCTGATTTGTCGCTGCACCTGGCCCAAACGGCTTTGCGCAGGGGCCCACTGAATGCCCAGGAGCTGCAGCGGCAGTTATTTTCCGTCCTGACCCTGGCCAATGGTTTTTTGCCTACCATAGACCTCAAACCTACGGCCGAGGCACTATTTGCGGCCAGCCAGCCGACAACTCCCACTCCGGAGGGCTAGTGCCGTGCTGCAGTTTCAGTTTACACCTTTCCCCGAGTTGCGCACCCCACGGCTGTTGCTGCGGCAGCTCACTCCGGCCGATGCCGAGGCCATGCGTTTTTTTCGTTCCGACGAGGAATTCCTGCGCTATATTCCCCGTGAAAAAGAGCCTTCTTTGCTCCAGGCCCAACAGCATCTGCGGCTCCTGGCAGAGCTGGAAGCTGCCAACGAGGCCATTACTTGGGCTCTAAGCTGGCCTCAGCAGCCTACTGTTTTGCTGGGTACCATCTGTCTGTGGCACTTGCAGCCCCAGCATCACCGGGCCGAAGTAGGTTACGGCCTGCACCCCGATTTTTCCGGCCAAGGCCTGATGGCAGAAGCCCTGCAGGCCGTAATAAGCTACAGTTTCGACCAGCTAGGGCTGCATAGCCTGGAGGCCCAGCTAGACCCCGATAACGCGGCTTCCATCCGGTTGCTGCGCAAATATGGCTTTGTACAGGAGGCGCATTATCGGGAAAACTACCAGTTTCGGGGGCAGTATTTTGATACCGCCGTCTACTCGTTGCTTACGCCCCACCGGTAGGTCCTTGATTTTGGGGCGGAACTGGGTCCGGGTTACGCCTAGGGTTTTGCGGAAAAGACCATAGCCACTGGGGTGGCCGGCGCGTAAAAGTGAGGCGAATTAGCTCTAATTGCTCACCTCACTTCTTACGCCATGCATCGTTTCTTTCTCCTGTGGGTCCTCGTGGTCGTTGCCTTGGGCCAGCCGGCTTGGGCAGCTCCCGCCGATGATATTCCGGCCCGCCCCTCACCCTTTCGATTTGTAACCGACCAGGCCCAGCTGCTAAGCGTAGCCGATGCTAAGACTCTGGAAGGTGGCCTGCGCCGCTACGCCGATAAAACCGGCACCCAAATAGTCGTCGTGACGGTTCCCACGCTGGGTGGCCGTAGTGTGGCTGATTATGGCCGGCAGCTAGGCCAAACCTGGGGTATCGGCCAGCGCGAACAGGATAACGGACTGGTTATACTGCTTGGAGCCCAGGAGCACCAGGTCACTATCCAGGCCGGCTCGGGGCTGCGGGCGGCCATTACTCCGGAGCTTACAGCCCGCGTTATCAACCAGGATATGACCCCGCGCTTCAAGCAGGGCAACTATTTCGCGGGGCTGCGTACGGGCTTGAACACCCTGATGCTAGCGGCCAACCCCGAATCCAATCCGCAAAAAAATCAGCCGGCGCCTTCCGCCGCCACTTCACCCACCGACCCGAGTCTGCCCTCCGCCGATTTAAATGCAGCGGCCCCGGCCACAACGGCTGAACCAATCAGCTCCGTGCCGGTAGCAACCCCAGAGCCGTCATCGGGCTTGGGCTTGGGTACGCTGCTAATAGGGGCCCTGGTACTTGGCGGCGGCTTATGGCTATTGACGCGCCTTTTTCGGCGTTCAGCAACCCCGGGGACGTCAGTGGCCAGTAATACGGCGCCCGATTTCCTGCCCAACCGCCCGAATAACGGCAGCTATACTCAAGGCCCTAGTCGCCAGCCCGCACCCGACTTCCTACCCAACCGCGGCGGTGGTAGCGGTAATGGTGTCGGTGGTATGCTCATGACGGGCGCCGCCGCCGCCGCTGGTGCCTACCTCGGTAACCGGATGGCTTCTGCCCACGACGCCCCCCATAGCGACCAGTCCAACCTCGACACCTCAACACCTCAACTCGGCTACGGCACCGCAGGCCCTTCTACCAGCGGCGGCTTCCCCGCCCTCGACAACTCCGGCACCACCGATAATGCTGCCCCCGACTACTTCTCCGGCGACACCACCACGGATTCCGGCCCCGACTATTTTTCCTCCGACGAGAGTTCGTCCTATGATGACCCATCTTCGGGTGACTCCGGCGGCAGTGGTTTCGATGACCCCAACGACAATAGCGGCTCTTGGTAGCTGTTACGGTATGTGTAAGCTCTTCAGGGCTTCTAATGGCAAAGCGTCTTTTCTGCCGAGTGCCCGGGATACTTACGGGTAACCACTAGGCGTCCTATATAACGGCTGCTTTGAAGGTTCAACAACAACAGGGAACAGGAGCCTAGTCTACCGCTCTAGCCCAAAACACGGTTGTTTGCGTACAGCAGAGCTTATCGGCTTAACTATGCGCAAACTACTTTTTCCCGCTGCCTGCCTCATTTTTTTGCTGCCAAAAGCCCAGGCGCAGCACGCCACGCCCCGACAGCTATTCCCCGGTTTGTTCGAAGCGGTTCAATTAGGCCACGTATTTGCCGATAACAAGACCTTCGTTGATGCGACTCCACTACAGCCGCCAGGCACTATCCTAGCAGCCTGGAATGCGGAAAAGCAGCGCCCAGGCTTTGATCTTAGCAGGTTTGTGCAAGCTCATTTTCAATTGCCTACGGCCAATGCCGCCGAATATCATAGTAACGTGGCTAAGGGGTTGCGTCACCACCTTGATACGCTCTGGACCGTTTTACAGCGACCTGCCATCCATACAGTACCTGCCTACTCGTCCCTGTTACCGTTGCCTAAGCCTTACCTAGTACCGGGTGGGCGCTTTCGGGAGGTCTACTACTGGGACTCCTATTTTACCATGCTTGGGCTGCGGGAAGCCAATCGCCTCGACTTGGTACGCAGCATGACCGATAATTTTGCCTTCCTGATCAATCAGTATGGCTTTGTGCCTAATGGCAACCGTACCTATTACCTGACCCGCTCCCAGCCACCATTTTTCTCCCTCATGGTAGAACTGCTGGCTCAAGCGCAAGGCGACACTGTCTTGCTACGTTATCAGCCGCAGCTGTTGCGAGAATATGCGTACTGGATGCAGGGTGCCGACTCCCTTGCCGTAGGCAAGGCTACCCGGCGCGTAGTGCGCTTGCCAAATGGGGAATTGCTCAACCGATATTGGGACTCCAGCACCGAGCCGCGCGAAGAATCATACGCCGAAGATGTAGCTGTTGCGCAAGGCAGTGGCCGACCTGCTGCTGCAGTTTATCAGGACCTCCGCGCCGCTGCTGCTTCGGGCTGGGACTTTAGCACCCGCTGGTTCGGTCCCACCGGCACCCTCTCCAGCATTCGTACTACTGCTCTGCTGCCCGTCGATTTGAATTGCCTGCTATTCTCCTTGGAGAACACCATTGCCCGCAGCTTTGTAGCGCAGAACAAAAGAGAACAAGCCCAAGCCTGGCAACGAAAAGCTAGGCAGCGTCGCCAAGCCATCCAGCGTTACTGTTGGAGTCCGCAGAAATCCTGGTTCACTGACTTTGACTGGCAAAATAACCAAAGGGCTTCCCCCAAGACACTTGCTGGCACATTCCCGCTGACGTTTAGAATAGCTACTCCCAAGCAAGCGAAACTAGTTGCTGATGGAATCCAAAAAGAATTTCTGCAAAAAGGCGGGCTCCAAACTACGCTAACCCAGAGCGGTCAACAGTGGGATTCACCCAATGCTTGGGCACCGTTGCAGTACATGGCTATTGAAGGCCTACGCCGCTACCGACATAACGCTCTTGCCGACACAATTAGTCAACGCTGGATTACGCTCAACACCCAGGTATTTCTGCAAACCGGAAAGCTCCTAGAGAAATATAATGTAGTTGAGCCATCCGTCTTAGCCGGCGGCGGAGAATATCCCCTGCAGGACGGCTTTGGCTGGACCAATGGTGTGCTGCTCACCCTGCTCAACCGCCAGACGCGCCCATCCCACTAATGCGCCCCCAACCGCAACGCGCCCCTACCCCGCGTAAGGCCTGCGTTGCCACGTCTTTCTACCGCGCCTTCCACGGGTTCGGCAGCGGGCTGGCCGGGGCGGGTAGGCCCCAAACGAGAACACCCCCTCGCAGCTCGAAGTCGCGAGGGGGTGTTGCTAGAAAAAGGTTGGCGGCGACCGACTCTCCCACCGATGAAGGTAGTACCATAGGCGCTACGGGGCTTAACTGCTCTGTTCGGAATGGGAAGAGGTGAACACCCGTGCTAAAGCCACCATTACTGGTGTCCATGCAGGTTTGCATAGTCAATAACGTTGACGCAGGAAACGGGTAAGAAGAAAGAAGCAGAACTGGGTTTACTAGAAGCGCTCGAGTCATTAGTACTGCTCGGCTCGGCCATTTCGGACCTTCGACCTGCAGCCTATCAACGTGGTAGTCTACCACGACTCTTATTATGGGAGATCTCATCTTGAGGTGAGTTTCGCACTTAGATGCTTTCAGCGCTTATCTCATCCCAGCGTCGCTACCCGGCGCTGCAACTGGCGTCACAACCGGTGCACGAGCGGCTGGTCCAACTCGGTCCTCTCGTACTAAAGTCAGGTCCTCTCAAATCTCCAACGCCCACCACAGATAGGGACCGAACTGTCTCACGACGTTCTGAACCCAGCTCGCGTGCCACTTTAATCGGCGAACAGCCGAACCCTTGGGACCTTCTCCAGCCCCAGGACGTGACGAGCCGACATCGAGGTGCCAAACCTCCCCGTCGATATGAGCTCTTGGGGGAGATCAGCCTGTTATCCCCGGCGTACCTTTTATCCTTTGAGCGATGGCCCTTCCATGCGGAACCACCGGATCACTATATCCGTCTTTCGACCCTGCTCGGCTTGTAGGCCTCACAGTCAAGCTCACTTATGCTATTGCGCTCTGCGTACGGTTACCAAGCGTACTGAGTGAACCTTTGAAAGCCTCCGATACTTTTTTGGAGGCGACCACCCCAGTCAAACTACCCACCAGACACTGTTTCCCGATTAGAGATTAGGCGCCAAGCAACACAAGGGTGGTATTTCAACGTTGACTCCACGATGGCTAGCGCCACCGCTTCATAGTCTCCCACCTATCCTACACATGTGTTACCCAGCGTCAATGTCAAGCTATAGTAAAGGTGCACGGGGTCTTTCCGTCCCGTGGCGGGTACTCGGCATCTTCACCGAGACTACAATTTCACCGAGCTCACGGCTGAGACAGCGCCCAAATCGTTACACCATTCGTGCAGGTCGGAACTTACCCGACAAGGAATTTCGCTACCTTAGGACCGTTATAGTTACGGCCGCCGTTTACCGGGGCTTCGATTCAAACCTTCGCCTTGCGACTAAGTTCCCCTCTTAACCTTCCGGCACCGGGCAGGTGTCAGACCTTATACTTCCTCTTGCGAGTTCGCAAAGTCATGTGTTTTTGTTAAACAGTCGCTTGGGCCTTTTCACTGCGGCTTCTCTATCGCTAGAGGAAGCGTCCCTTCTCCCGAAGTTACAGGACCATTTTGCCGAGTTCCTTGGCCGTGATTCACTCGAGCACCTCAGGATTCTCTCCTTGACTACCTGTGTCGGTTTGCGGTACGGGTTACTCACGAATTAAAACGCTTAGCAGGTTTTCTTGGCAGTCTGATTAGGTACACTATCCCGTTGGCCGAAGCCGCCAGGTACTATCGTGGTTCAGCAAAGAAGGCGTACTTGACTACCCTCTCTATACCTACACACTTTAACGGGCACTTCCGTCCGCCCGCGGTACTTTCACTTCTGCGTCACTGCATCACTCTCGTAAGTAAGTGCTGGAATATCAACCAGCTGTCCATCGACGTAGCCTTTCGGCGTGGCCTTAGGTCCCGACTAACCCTGATCCGATTAGCGTTGATCAGGAAACCTTAGTCTATCGGTGGGCGGGTTTCTCACCCGCCTTATCGTTACTCATGCCTACATTTGCTTTTCTGGCCGCTCCAGCATCCCTGACAGGACACCTTCACCGCTGACCAGAATGCTCCCCTACCACTTACGCATAAGCGTAAATCCATTGCTTCGGTACCGGACTTGATGCCCGCGTATTATCGATGCCCTCTCGCTCGACCAGTGAGCTGTTACGCACTCTTTAAAGGAATGGCTGCTTCCAAGCCAACCTCCTGGCTGTCAAAGCAAGTGGACCTCCTTTGTTCAACTTAGTCCGGATTTAGGGACCTTAGCAGATGGTCTGGGTTCTTTCCCTCTCGGCCTGGGACCTTAGCACCCCAAGCCTCACTGCCGGCTATATTACTAGGCATTCGGAGTTCGTCAGGATTCGGTAGGCTATGACACCCCCTAGTCCTATCGGTAGCTCTACCTCCTAGTAACTCAACGCCGACGCTGTACCTAAATACATTTCGGGGAGTACGAGCTATTTCTCAGTTTGATTGGCCTTTCACCCCTACCCACAAGTCATCCAAATCCTTTTCAACGGAAACTGGTTCGGACCTCCAGTTGGTTTTACCCAACCTTCATCCTGCTCATGGGTAGATCACAAAGTTTCGCGTCTACCTCCTCTGACTCTGCGCCCTATTCAGACTCGCTTTCGCTGCGGCTCCATGCCTTCAAGCATTTAACCTTGCCAGAGAAGAGTAACTCGTAGGCTCATTATGCAAAAGGCACGCCGTCAGCCCACTAAAGGCCTCCGACCGCTTGTAAGCACACGGTTTCAGGTTCTTTTCACTCCGGTATTCCCGGTTCTTTTCACCTTTCCCTCACGGTACTAGTTCACTATCGGTCTCTCAGGAGTATGTAGCCTTAGCGGATGGTGCCGCTGGATTCAGACGGGGTTTCTCCGGCCCCGCCCTACTCAGGAATCCTCTACCGTGCTATACAAGGTCGCTTACCGGGCTCTCACCGTCTCTGGCCGACTTTCCCACGTCGTTCAGCTAATGTATAACAATCAGATGTTGAGGTCCTACAACCCCGGACTGGCCGTAACCAACCCGGTTTGGGCTCGTCCCCGTTCGCTCGCCACTACTTGGGGAATCATTGTTATTTTCTGTTCCTCCGGGTACTTAGATGTTTCAGTTCCCCGGGTTTGCCCCGTATCTTACGATATGGTCACTACGCTTCACGTAGTGGGGTTGCCCCATTCGGAAATGCCAGGATCACCTTATATGTGCTAATCCCCTGGCCTTATCGCAGCTTATCACGTCCTTCATCGCCTCTGAGAGCCTAGGCATCCCCCGTGTGCCCTTCGTTACTTCTGTAACTTCCTGATTACTCAGGAAGAGCTCTTGGTCTACTACTGCAAGCAGTAATAGATGCTTTGTTTCTTCTTACTCGTTTTCCTACGTCAAAGAACTTATGAACCTCGTTCGGCTCAAAGCGATAAGCATTCATCGAAGAATACTTATCTAAAATCTGAATAGTGGAAATGACCAATAGGTAATATGAGTCGAGCAACGAAGGAGGACTCACTCACGAGTCGGACCGCTCCAGAAAGGAGGTGATCCAGCCGCACCTTCCGGTACGGCTACCTTGTTACGACTTAGCCCCAGTTACTTGTTCTACCCTAACTGGCTTCTGTGACGAGCACCAGCTTCAGGTCTACCAAACTTCCATGGCTTGACGGGCGGTGTGTACAAGGCCCGGGAACGTATTCACCGCGTCATTGCTGATACGCGATTACTAGTGATTCCAGCTTCACGGAGTCGAGTTGCAGACTCCGATCCGAACTGAGAACGGCTTTGTGAGATTGGCATCACATCACTGTGTAGCGACCCTCTGTACCGTCCATTGTAGCACGTGTGTAGCCCTAGGCGTAAGGGCCATGATGACCTGACGTCGTCCCCGCCTTCCTCACTGCTTGCGCAGGCAGTCCTATTAGAGTCCCCGGCATAATCCGCTGGCAACTAACAGTAGGGGTTGCGCTCGTTGCGGGACTTAACCCAACACCTCACGGCACGAGCTGACGACGGCCATGCAGCACCTTGCTTTGTGTCCCGAAGGAAAGGTTCATCTCTGAACCGGTCACGCGCATTCTAGCCTAGGTAAGGTTCCTCGCGTATCATCGAATTAAACCACATGCTCCACCACTTGTGCGGGCCCCCGTCAATTCCTTTGAGTTTCACTCTTGCGAGCGTACTCCCCAGGTGGGATACTTAACGCTTTCGCTAAGTCACAGACAGTGTATCGCCTGCAACGAGTATCCATCGTTTACGGCGTGGACTACCAGGGTATCTAATCCTGTTCGCTCCCCACGCTTTCGTGCCTCAGTGTCAGTACCAGCCTAGTCAGCTGCCTACGCAATCGGGGTTCTGGATGGTATCTATGCATTTCACCGCTACACCATCCATTCCGCCAACCTCGTCTGGACTCAAGCCCGTCAGTATCCAGGGCAGTTCCACTGTTGAGCAGTGGGCTTTCACCCCGGACTTAACGGGCCACCTACGCACCCTTTAAACCCAATAAATCCGGACAACGCTTGCACCCTCCGTATTACCGCGGCTGCTGGCACGGAGTTAGCCGGTGCTTATTCCTCAGGTACCGTCAGTGTACCACGCATGGTCTTTTTCTTCCCTGAGAAAAGCCGTTTACAACCCAGAAGGCCTTCATCCGGCACGCGGCATGGCTGGGTCAGGCTCTCGCCCATTGCCCAATATTCCCTACTGCTGCCTCCCGTAGGAGTCTGGCCCGTATCTCAGTGCCAGTGTGGGGGATCACCCTCTCAGGTCCCCTAGCCATCGTCGCCTTGGTGGGCCTTTACCCCGCCAACTAGCTAATGGCACGCAACCCCATCTACACCCAATAAATCTTTACCAATGAAGCGATGCCGCTCTGTTGGGTTATGCGGTATTAATCCGCCTTTCGGCGGGCTATCCCCCAGGTGTAGGTAGGTTGGTTACGCGTTACGCACCCGTGCGCCACTCAAGGTATTGCTACCCTGCGTTCGACTTGCATGTATTAGGCCTGCCGCTAGCGTTCATCCTGAGCCAGGATCAAACTCTCCATTGTATAAATTCCTACACTTACTCGTAAGTAAGCTGATGTCGAGTGCTGATCCGACTCGTATTAACGAGTAAGTCTCGTTTCGTTGTCGCTTGTTTTGCTCTCCCCTATTGCTAGAGAAAAGACTTACCTATTTGTCATTTCCAACTATTCAAAGAACGTGTGCCTCAGCCTATTGCTGAAACCGTGTGCTAGCTAGGCTAGCGTCTTACTGTGTGCCGTTTCCCTCGCCTCGTTCGGTTTGGGAGTGCAAAGGTACAACCCTTTTTCGTTTCAGCAAGTTCTCAGTGAAAATATTTTTTCAACCTCGATTCGCTTTCCGTTTCCGTGCCCTCTTCCTCTCGAAGCGGGCTGCAAAGGTAGCAACTCTGTTTCGTACTTTCCAAACAAACTCGAAAACTTTTTTTCTCGTCGTTCGTAGCCCGCTTCCGTTTGATTTGGGAGGACAAAGGTAAGAGCCTTATTGGCTACTTTCCAAACTAAAACCGAAAACTTTTTTTTCGAAGACTTCTTTCGATTGCCTGAACCCCGCGTCCGTTCGATTCGGGACTGCAAAAGTAATAGTAGTTTTTGGAAATGCTACTACCGTCTAAAAAATATTTTAAGCACCCCTCGTACCTGCTCCCAGAGCTTTTAAAGAGATGACCTGGACCTTGTATAAGTATAAGGCAAGCTAGGTCGATAAAGCAACTGAAGTGGTTACGTAACCGGAAAGCTGGTATCAATGGTTCCAGAGGCAGAATCCTTTTCTCTCCGATTTTGGGTGGTTAATACATGGGGCGTTCGTGAAGCAGTTACTAGGTTGGGCTATCTATTATATATAGTAGGGTAGCATACTTGAGCGTACCGCAATAGCTGACTAAGTAAACAGGAATGAGTAGACCTAACTGCTGCATAGGCTGGGTCCGAAGTTTGTACAGATATAATGCAGGCGGATACTGGGCAGCTCAGGTGCCTATTCTTACTGAGGACTTTAAGCTAAGTGCTGCAGAAGAGACGAAGCTCTGGTATTGTAGCGCTATGCTATAGGTGTGGTCTAAACTCCTAAGAGTGCATTGGTTTTCCTCTCACTGCTGGATTATAGGTTCGAGCATATAGCTCTATGCTGAAGAGCACAAAGTAGAGAAGCGGTACGCGGGCATTAGATTATGCCTTTGGCAACTATATAGAAAGGAAGAATGGATAAGGAGCAGGAACAGAGTTTATAGACTTGAAAAAGAACAATTTGTGTTTAATTCTGATTACAAATATTTAATAAAATGAATTAGGATAATTTAACACATAGTCATTAATTTAGAAGCGTGATAAGGCCTAAATCTAGGACTTATACAATGTATTGGGACGTTGTTTTCGCTCTTTCAACATTTAAATCTTTGCTATGTACAAAACAATACTCATTCTTCTTTGTGCTCTGCTTACTTTACTAGAGCCGCAAACGGTACAGGCTACCTCAGCCGACTACGGAGTTGAGAAAGCTGAGATGGTAGAAACTTCTACGCCACGCCCTAACTATAAGCCTTACCGTGGCAACAGCCGCCACAAGGCCAAGAAGCTGGGAGTGTTCAAGCGTTGGTCTTTGCGCCGCAAGGCTATGCGTAAGCGCAAGCGTAAGGCAATTCCTTCGGTGAAAGTCGACAAGCCAATGCGTAACAAATAGCTGATCGGCAATTCGATCTGACTATATGAGAGCAGTTTATTCGAACCTTGCTGGGGACGAGTAAACTGCTCTCGTTTTTTACCAGGAATATAACGGAGTAAGTTGCCATAGAGAACCGACACCCCTGCTTACGCTGGGAGCAGACTGCTCGGGCACATTTTAGCCAGTCGTTGATTTGATTATGAGGCATTTGGTTGCCTGGACGTGCCTAGTAAAATGGGCTGCGGCGGCAGGTGTGCCGTAGAAAGGCCAGGGAAAAGGATAATATATTTTTAAAAGTATATACTAGCTGTAACACTGAGCCTGTTGTACCGGTAGTACCGTTGAAAGCTCATCAACCTCTATCTTGAGGCTCCACACTATCCGACCTTCCCACTCCTATGGCTGAACACTTGCAAACCATTACCAATTTTTTGAGTCTCAGTGAAGCGCTGGAAATAGATCCAGCCGCTTATGAAGCAGTGTTACACCCTGACGTAGAGCAGGTAGAGTTTCCAAACCTTCTGAACCGGTCTATACAGCGGCGTTCCTTTGCCGAAATTCTGGAAAACATCCGAGCTGGGCGGGAGCTGCTTGCGGACCCTCATTTTGAATTGCAGCGGGCCCACCAATGCCCGGATGGCAGCATCGTGGTAGAAGCTCATTGGCATGCTACGTTAGCCAACGACATTGGGCCTTTGGTGCGTGGCCAGCAGCTGGCAGCTCAGTTCTGCATGGTATTCGAGCTGGAGGAAGGTCGGATTATTAAGCAGCGTACCTACAATTGCTTCGACCCATTTTAATAGCGCGCAGAAGTGGGGGCTTAAAGTACGAGAACTTGATTTGCGGAAAAGAGCATCCAGCTTGAACTTTTTTACGTTTATAAAACACCATTTTCATCCTGGTATAGTATTAGCTAGGGAATCTGGAAAATTCGCCCAGCAATGTGAGTTAGCGGTAGGTTGATACTGCTCAGGTTGTTTGTGTGAAGCGTAAAGTCCACCCTTTCTTCTGCGTTATGTACAAACTACTGCTCTTACTGCTTTGCGCGGTGCTATGCCTGGGGGAGCCAGGAGTAGCCATGGCCGCATCGGAAGCTAGCGCCGCTACGACGGAGCTTACCGTGGCTAGTCGCCCAATTCCTCGTCCGAACTACAAGCGGTATAAAGGCCGCAAAAAGCACCGCAAACCCGGTTTCTTCAAGCGGTGGGCTGCTCGCCGGAAGGCGCAGCGCAAGGCCAAAGCCGCTCCAGCACGTAGGGGCGTCATTACCGTTGATACCCCTACGCGGAATCAGTAACTAGGTCCGCCGCAAAAAAGCAGCCGTATTTCCTATCGACGGGAGGTGCGGCTGCTTTTTTGTGGCCAATACATTTCATGGGGCAAACAAAAAGCCAGCCCGAGCAAGGCCCGGAGCTGGCTTGATATAACGGCGGGAAACGACGCTAAGCCGCCTGCTCGGCAGAGAGGCCAGCGCTTTGTACCAGCGCATAAGCTGATTGATCAGCGGCAGTATGCTGCTTGGCGGCTTTTACCTGTTTGAGGGCACGCTGCACAGTGACCGTGCAAATCCGGTCGGCATAGCCGAGCTCCACGACGCGCTTGGCAATCAGGGACAAGGTGAGGCGCTTGCCTTTGGCCTCGGCCTGCTGGGTAAGGCGGCGCAGCAGAGTTTCGAGCTTGGGCGTAAGCTTATTGGGCGCCCCGCAACGAGGCACAGCGTGCAGATAGTCCTTAAAACCTTGCTGCGAAAATGCCCGGCGCATGCTATATACCCGGTCGATGCTCAGGCCTAGCAGTTCGCCAGACTCCTGAACAGACAGGTCAGCAATCCAGTGCTGTAGCACCTGTGCGCGGTTGCGCTGTTGCTTGGAGAGAATATCAGAGCTGATAAAATCGGCGAGGTAAGCCTGCTGTTTGCGAGACAGGCTCAAGGAATGACGATGACGACCCATGGACTGATACGAACGAGTGCGGCTGGTAATGAACAAACGGCAAGTGAAAGGCTAAACCCGGTTTTCCTGCCTTAGCGGAGGAAATTTGGGCAATCGCAGTACCACTTACTGGCAACTATTTTTTAACGGCTCGAATGTAGGAAGTTGAAAACAATTGTGCAAACGTTTGCGCAATTGTACACATATATTCATCTTGCCGCCCCGGCCATTGATTAGCTGGCAGCCGCTTTGTTTGGGCAAACGCCGAACTTGGTTTTCAGGCCTGAACTACTGTCTGGCTTCGGTGGTTCTTGGAGCGTCCTCCCATATTTTTAGGGCGGCTGGTTGGTTGATTTGTGCGAACTTGCCCCCTATTTCCCTGCTCTCGTGTCTACTCATCGCGCTTCCATATCCGATTTAGCTGCCCAGCTCAACCTATCCGTCTCGACAGTGTCGCGGGCGCTGAGTGACCATAGCCGCATCAGCGACGCGACGAAAAAGCGGGTGTGGGAACTGGCCCGCCAACTCAACTACCAGCCCAACCAACTGGCCGCCGCCTTGCGCAAGGGTCGTAGTAATACGCTGGGCGTGGTAGTGCCGCACATTGACGGGCAGTTTTTTGCCTTGGTAGTAAAAGGCATTGAAACCATTGCCAATCAGGCCGGCTTCAACGTGATGATCTGTCAGTCGAACGAGGACGCGGCCCAGGAACAGAAGAACGTAGAGACGCTGCTCAATGCCCAGGTAGACGGTATTCTGCTGTCTTTGTCGCTCTCGACCCATGACTTTGGGTATTTGGAGGCAATCCGTCGCCGTGACATTCCCGTGGTATTCTTCGACCGGGTGGTGGAGAGCAAGGATGTGAGTGCGGTAGTGCTCAACGATTACCAGGGCGGGTACGAGGCCGTGTGCCACCTCATCGAGCAAGGCTGCCGGCAGATTGCCCACCTGGGCGGGCCGCAGCACCTGAATATCTGCCGCAACCGCTACCAGGGCTACGCCGACGCGCTACGACACAATGGATTACCCATAGACCCTTCGCTGGTCAACTTCAGCGACCTACGGATTCAGGACGGGCGCCAGGGTATGGAAACGTTGCTCAACCAAGCCCCACAGCTCGACGCAGTTTTCTCGTGCAACGACCTGGCCTTGGTGGGAGCCATGCAAATCATCAAGCGGCGCGGGCTGCGTATTCCGCAGGATGTGGCATTGGCCGGCTTCAGCAACGAGCTGTTTGATTCCCTGACCGAGCCCATGCTGACCTCAGTAGATCAGCGCTGCGAGGAAATGGGCCGCACCGCGGTGCAGATGCTGCTGGAGCTTATCAACGAAGGCCCGACGAAGGTAGCACCCCGCCAAGTGGTGTTGCAGCCGAACCTGCTGATTCGGGAATCGTCGTTGCGCACAGACTTGCTGCAGGAAACTAAAGCCTGATTCAGAAGCTTGCTCCATTTCAACAAAAAGCCTGGTTTAGTACGACCAGGCTTTTTTGCTTTTGAAGAAATAGGGAATGGTGCGCAGCCAGAAAAGCTTGAGGTGACGCAGCGTACGCAGGCTGTCTTCGACGGTCAGGTACCAGACGGGCAGAAAATACATAAGCCAAAAGTTAAGTGAGAGAAGCCGTTGGTGCAGATGGCTACCAGCGGGAAAAAGTTGGTAATTACCAGAGTTTGGTGTCGTTGATACCGGGCGGCAGGGGTGGCAAAGCGCCGAAGCCTACCACGCACCAGCCTGCTTCCAGGCCGAAGGAGCCCCCCTGCAGCACGTAGCTTACCGAGCGCAGCAACGTACGGCCGCTGTAATGCTCCGTTTCGGGTTCGTATTCCCGTAGCAGCAGCACGTCGCCGACCTGGTAATTCCGGTCGTTTTCGCGCACGTCGAAGGGCTTGGCACCCGACTCAACGGCGGCAAAACAGACGGGCCAGGTTTTAAGCTCATGGGTCTGGCGCGGGGCCACGCGGGCGGGCCGACCAGCAGGTGACGTATTGATTTGCATGGAATGAGACGTTGAGGTGATACTACCGTAGGCCGCTGCTTTAGCTGACCAACACAGGTTCCAGGCGGGCCGCCGTAGGCCGGGACGCTAGGCGAAGCGTGAGCCCCACGGCTACCAGCACAACGAACAGCCCCGCCACAATACCCAGGGCCCAGCGCAGGGTCAGAGCGTCGGCGAGCCAGCCGATAGCCGGCGGGCCCAGTAGAAAGCCGCCGTAGCCGATGGTAGAAACCATGCCCAGTGCGGCGGCCGGGGCCATGTCGGACTGCTGACCGGTGGCGCTGAAAACCGTGGGAATTACCGTAGACAAGCCCAGCCCAATTAGGAATAGCCCGGCTATGCCTACACCGGTCAGGGGCACTACCAACAGGCTTAACAGCCCAACTAAAGCTAGTAAGCCACCGGCCACCACTAGGCGCTGGGCACCAAAGCGCAAGGCTGCGGCATCACCCAGCAGGCGGCCGGTAGCCATAGCCAGGGAAAAAGCCGCGTACCCGAGTGGCGCCAGCGCCGAACTGGCATGCGTGTCCTGCACTAGGTAAATTGTGCTCCAGTCGGCCATAGCGCCTTCGCCCAGCATGCAGCAGAAGGCCACAATGCCCAGCCCAACCACCAGCCGGCTCGGCCACCGAAGCCCAGTGGCTGGCGTAGCTGCCGTTTGGCTAGGTACTGAGCCAGCTTCCACGACGGGCAGAAGTTGACTGGCGGCCACTAAGGCTAGCACAGTGCCGACGACCGAGAAGCTCAACAGATGCGTGGCGTAGTTCCAACCCAGGTGAGCCCCCAGCGCACCCGCTCCGGCGCCTAGCATACCGCCCAGGCTGAAAGCCGCGTGAAACGACGACATAATAGGCCGGGGATACTGCTGCTCTACCTGAATAGCCTGGGAATTCATTGCTACATCCAGTAGGCCAGTAGCGGCGCCCAGGGCTAAAAACAGCGCCATCAGCTGGCCTACACTATCCAGCAAAGCCAGGCCGGGAATGAAGGCACAAAATAAAATGGCCCCAATGGTAGTCATTCGGCTGCTCCCGAATCGGGGAAGAAGCCAACTAGCCAGCGGCATAGCGGCCCAGGCACCCATGGCGTTGCAGAACAACACCTGACCCAGTTCCCGGTGCTCGATACCATAGCGGAGTTCAAGCTCGGGCAGGCGGGCAGCCCAGTTGGCAAACAGCAAGCCGTGCAGAAAGAAAATGAGTGTTACCGCCCAACGGGCGCGGTTCAGGGAAACCGGCACCACTGGGCGGGGAGTCAGCAGACGTGGCATAACTTGGCAGATTACGAGGGCAAAGGTAGGCTGTCTATAACGGCTTCTCTACCGGTCGGTTAGCCACTTGTAATACTATTTTAACTAAATTTACTCCGAAAACGATTCCGCAAAGCATTTCTGGGTTAACAAAGTATGAAGCTCGAGTTTGAACCGATACAACCCTCGGCCGGTAGCTCCTTTCGGCTGCTGCACTACACCGAGGCCGAGGAAGGAGGAATCTTGTGGCATTACCACCCCGAGTACGAGCTGCTCTATATCCCGCAGGGCAGCGGCCGGCGTCACATCGGGCAGCACGTGTCGCACTATGAAGGCGGCGAACTGCTATTTATGGGTCCCAACCTGCCCCACCTGAGCTTCAGTCACGAGCAGCATGGCCCCTTTGAGCAAGTGGTAGTGCAGCTGCGGGCCGACTTCCTGGGCGACACGTTTCTGCAACGGCCGGAGCTGGCAGCCGTGCAGCAGCTGTTCGTACGCTCGGTGCAGGGCTTGTCGTTCGGACCCGAAACCCGGGCGGCCGTCGGGGACGCGCTGCGCCGCATGATGGAGCAGCCGGCTCCGATTCGCCTGCTCACACTCTTGCAGGTGCTCTACACCCTGGCCGATGCCGCCGACGTAACCGAGCTGCACGCCGATATGGGCGGCTCGGGCGTGCAGGTAAAAGAGCAAAAGCGCCTGGGCCGGATCTACCAGTACATTCAGGAGCACTTTGCCGAGCCCATTACGGTGCAGGACCTGGCCGATGTAGCCAACCTTTCGGTGCCCGCGTTTTGCCGCTACTTCAAGAAGATGACCAGCCAGACGCTCACCAACTTCCTGCAGGAATACCGCATCAGCCACGCCCGGCTGCTGCTCTTGCAGGATTTGCCCATTACCGAGGTCAGCTATGCCAGCGGATTCAACAACCTCTCCCACTTCAACCGTACGTTTCGCCGCCTCACTGGCCTCACGCCCTCGGCCTACCGGGAGCAGAAAGGGGCCGTACTGGTGAGCTAACCGCCCAGGCTACCGACGAGCCAACAGCCCGAAAATAGCGTACTTGCAGGCCGATTCCGCCTCGACACTGGGCTTTGCCAACTAATGGTCTGGTTTGGTGGTTTCAGTTGTGCTTATTTTCTGACCTAGCTCCTCCGTTTCCGTACAAGGAAACTACCTCCGAACGGCATTTCCCATGACAAATTCCCGGCTTGAACACGACTTCCTTGGGGAGCGTAGCATTCCCAACGACGCGTACTACGGCATCCAGACCCTGCGGGCCCTCGAAAACTTTAACATCACCGGCATTCCGCTGCGCACTGAGCCCTTGTTCGTGCAGTCGTTGGCTTACGTCAAGAAAGCCGCGGCCCTGGCCAACCGGGACCTGGGTGTGCTGGACCCCAACATTGCCGACTGCATTGCCGCCGCCTGCGACAAAGTAGCCGCCGGGCAGTACGACGACCAGTTCCTGACCGACATGATTCAGGGCGGAGCCGGTACTTCGGTGAACATGAACGCCAACGAGGTTATTGCCAACGTAGCCCTGGAGCTGATGGGCCGCCAGAAAGGCGAATACCAGTTTTGCCACCCCAATAACCACGTCAACTGCTCCCAGAGCACTAATGACGCCTACCCCACTGCATTCCGCATTGCACTGAGCAACAAGCTGATCGGCTACGCTCAAACCCTGGGCGACCTGGCCGACGCCTTTGCCGCCAAGGGCGAGGAGTTTCGGAACGTGCTCAAGATGGGCCGCACCCAGCTCCAGGATGCCGTACCAATGAGCATGGGCGACGAGTTCCGGGCTTTTGCCACCAACCTGCGTGAGGAACTGCTGCGCATCGAGGACAGCCGCCGCCTCATCAGTGAAATCAATATGGGCGCCACGGCCATCGGCACGCGGGTGAATGCTCCGGACGGCTATGCCGAGCTGGTCACCGAGCACCTGCGCACCATCACCGGCCTCGACTTGGTACTGGCCGGCGACCTGATTGAGGCTACGTACGATACTGGTGCCTATGTGCAGCTCTCAGGCGTACTCAAGCGTACGGCCGTGAAACTTTCCAAGATCTGCAACGATTTGCGCCTGCTCTCGTCGGGGCCACGCACGGGCTTCAACGAAATCAACCTGCCGCCGCTGCAGCCGGGCTCCAGCATCATGCCGGGCAAGGTGAACCCCGTAGTGCCGGAGGTAGTCAACCAAACGGCGTTCTACGTCATCGGGGCCGACCTGACCGTGACTATGGCCGCCGAGGCCGGGCAGTTGCAGCTCAACGTAATGGAGCCGGTCATTTCCTTTGCCCTGTTCACGTCCATTTCCTACATGACCAACGCCTGCCGGACTCTGCGCGAGAAGTGCGTGCTGGGTATTACAGCCAACGTGGCTCACGCCGAGCAGCTCGTGCGCAACAGCATTGGCATCGTGACCCAGCTCAACCCCGTGCTGGGCTATGAAGCCTCAGCCGAAATTGCCAAGGAAGCCTTGCGCACCGGCAAGTCGGTGTACGACGTGGCCGTGACCGAGCGGGGCTTGTTGAGCCAGGCTAAGTGGGACGAAATTTTCACTTTCGAAAACCTGATCCGGCCGCATTTCATCCAGTAGCGCCGGCAAAGTTTCATCACGCACGAATGGGCAGTCTGTTTCGCACAGGCTGCCCATTGGCTTTTACTAGCTAGTGAAATAAGTATAGAGTCACCTAGGATGACTCGCCGCCCGACCCTCTCCGATCAGCCGACGAGCAAGGCCTTTTTACTGCGCCGCAATAATGACGGCACCATTTTTCGCTCGGTTCCCGAACTGCTGCTGCGCATCCTTGGCACTGAGCGAGGTTACCTGCCGGGTTTGGGCGGCCAAAGCCTGCCGAAAAGCAGCCTCGGCTACCTCCTTCTCGCCGATGAGCAGCAGCTTGCCATTCAGATCCACCAGCGCGTTGAGCTTGCGGTTCAGCGCCACGACTTCTGGGGCATTTTCGTGTTGCTTGGTCGTAATCAGGATGGCTTCGGTGGCGCCGGTCGTACCCAGCACCTTGCCCACGCTTTCCCCTTTCAAGGCATTCATGCTGGCAATATCGTTGGGGTTCAGCTGGTCGACGGCGGCTTTGGAAGCCAGTTTACCATCAATGTAATAAAGCGCTTCGGCGGGCAGGCCAGCAGCTGTTTGCTGTGGGGCAGCAGTGGGCAGCGCCATTGTAGAACCGGCAAACGTGAAACTCAGGCCCAGGGCGAGGGGCGCCAGCAGCAGGTACTTGGCTAGCTGCAGCGGCGACGATGGTTGTTTGTTCATCATGGCAATCCGGGTTTTAAGGGTTAAAAAATGGAAATGGTTGGCTAAAGCATTGCCTGCGGCCAGCTGACTGGTCCGTAACAGGCTGTATTGGTACTGTTTACTATCCAGGCCCGAGCTCAACAGGTGCTGGTCGGTGATGAACTCCAGGTTTTCGGCAATGGCGCGGCGCAACAGCCAGGCTCCGGGGTTCAGCCAGAAAACCACCACGCCCAGATGAGCCAATAGCGTATCCAGAGTGTGCCACTGCCGCACGTGCACCAGCTCATGGCGCACCACCACGCCGAGCTCCTGGGCCGGGTATAGCTTCGGATTCAGGTAAATGGCCTGCCAGAAGGAAAATGCGCTGACCGGCTCGGTTACAATCCGCACCGCTTGCCCAGCCACTACCGCCGGCTGGCTACGCCGGTGTAGTTTATACAAAGCCCCAAGCTGCATGCCCAGGCGGGCCAGCAGTAGCCCCGCTCCTAGCCCATAAACAATGAGCAAGCCGCGCGCCCCACTAAGCACTGCCGTAGCGCGGGGCGTCCAGGCCACAGCCACACTTTGCCAGTCGGCTACGGCGGCGGACAACACGGGAGCCGCCACTGAGTTCGTCGACCAGAGCCAGGCCAGATCAACCAACGGATAAAGCGCGGCAAACAGCAGGGCGAACACCAGAAAGGCCCGGTTGAGCGAGTAAAACGTGAGAGGCCGCAACAGGGCGTAGTACAACAGGCTGAAGAGCAGCAAAGCCACATTGGCCTGCAACAGGTAAAGCAGCGGCGCGGGCATACCTACTCGGACTTGCCGCTTTCAATCATCCGGATGATATCCTGCAGCTCGGCCGCGCTGATTTTTTCCTCCTTGGCGAAGAAGGCCACCAGCTCCTTATAGGAGTTGCGGAAATAGTCGCCCACGAAGGCCGACATGAACTGCTTGCGGTAGTCCTCGGCCTTGATTAGCGGAGAATAGCGGAAGGAGTTGCCCAGCTTCTCAGCTCGGAGGTAGCCTTTGCGCTCCAGGTTACGAATTGTGGAAGCCAGCGTGGTGTAGGGCGGCCGGGGCTCGGGCAGCAGCTCCAGCACGTCTTTCGTGAAGCCGCCGTCGAGCTTCCAGAGCACCTGCATGGCCTCTTCTTCGGATTGGGTTAGCTTTTCCATACTGTTATTACGATCTTTTCGTAATACTACGAACATTTCGTAATAACGGGTAGTAGTTGGGCATTATTTTTATCCCATAACCCAGGAATCACTGTAACTATCTGACTAAAAAGAAAATAAAGGCTTAGTCAATCCTGCAGACCAGGCTGGATTAGCGCACGGCCTCGCGGCGCTGCCGCTCATGCAGCCAGTTAATGGCCTCACCCTCGTCACCAAAAAAGGCTACTACGAAAGGCTGCTGGTCATAGAACTCGGGCTTGCGGAAGCTGGGACCCGCCATAATGGCCTCTTTAAGCGTCGGGCTAGCCAGGTAGGCCACGCACAACTGTCCACCCAGCTGGTGGCCGATGGCCGGGAAAAAATCGGTGAGCAGCCACTGGGTGATGGCCGGGTCGTTGAAGCTGCGACGCCGGATATCCTGCAGCCAGTAGCGGCAGCCCGCCTCCAGGCCCTGCCGCCGCAGCTCCTCGTATACGGCAGGCAGTTGTTCTACCTCGGGCTGATAGCCCCAACGGCCCACAAAAATGTTCAGATCGGGGCGGTGGGCCAGGGTCAGAAGCTCAGAGGTAGGGTCAGTGCTCATTGGGCGGAGGGGGGTTGGCCGCAACATACGCACATTCCAGCCGCGTGGCTTGCTTAGGCTTTGCGGGGCAGCTTCTTAATGAAGGTTATCAGCGCCTGATTGAATTCTGCAGGGCTTTCAATCAGGGCATAGTGCCTGCCGGGCACCACTACGGCCTGCTGGTTGGGAAAGCGGAACGACTTGTAATGGTCGGGGCCCACCATGTAGTCGTCGCGACCGGACACGACTAGCACCGGCATTTTCAGGGCGGCCGTGGCGGGCGTCATATCCTGCACGTAGCCCTGGATGGCGGGACCCTGAAACAGTGTGGTGGCAAAGTCGCGGTTGGTGGGCACGCCCTTCATAGCGCGGCTCAGGCGGGCGGGCGTTGAGTCATTGGCGTACATAAACTGGTTCATCAGCCCCTGCTGGCCGAGCAGGCCCATTACCATGCCGAAGCGCTGGGGCAACGGAGCGGCCGGGTCCAGGGGTGGGCGACTGGCTTCGGGCAACAGCTTATAGCCGTTGGTAGCGGTGCTTTCCATGGAAGCCGGCAGGTTCAGAATGCTGTTCACCAAGACCAAGCCCTGCACCCGCTCGGGGTACTTGCTGGCGTAAGCCGTGGCAATGATACCGCCAAAAGAGTGCGACATGACCACCCATTTTTCGAGGTGGAGCTGCTGGCGCACGTCTTCCAGGTCCTGCACCACTCGCTCAATAGTGTAGTTCTTGGCGGGGTCGGAGGCTGAACGGCCACTACCGCGCTGGTCGAGGTAAATCATCTGGAAGTTCTGCTCCAGGGTTTTGCCGCCCAGGGCCTCAATGCCATAGCTGCCCGAACCGGGGCCGCCGTGCACAAACACGCAGGGTAGGCCCTTACCGGCTACTTTGGTATACAGCTGCACCCCATCGGATGTGGTAATAGTGGGTGTGCCGTTGGCTAGGGCGGCGGCTTTCTTTTGGGCGGTGGCGGGAGCAGCCAGAGCACAGATCAGAAAGAAGCCCAGAGACCAGGTAAATAGTCGGAAGTGAAAAGCAGCGGATGACATGATATAGAATAGTAATGCGAAGAATCTGGGGTTGAATATAGGAATTCCCCGTAGCCCCTTTGCTACTATCCGGCTGCGCTTTTCCGCTTTGTGCGCCTGCTGAGACGCTACTTGCGTTGTGCTCTAGCCCTGAGTTCTGCCCTTCAGGTCCCAGTGGCTGGAGGCGACTTGCTGCGTGCCCGGCTGCCGCTTGATGGTGCGCACGTACCGCTCTCCGGCAATAGCACCGTTGGGCTTGCGCTTGCCGATAAAGAGCATTACCGGCTCGCCCTGGTCGTTGGTCACGAAGGTGATGTCGTGGCCCTTGAACACGTCGTCGATGCTGGTGGAAGGCTCGTAGAGCTTGCTGAGCTTCTGGTCGAGCTGGGGGTGGAGCGGCATGGCGGGTCGTACTTGGTGCAGCCCGTTCTACGGCCGGCCCCGTGGCTCGGGTTGGCCTGGAGCTGGGCCGGAAACGCAAAAAAGGCGCTCCGGATGGCCCGGAGCGCCTTTCTGTGAGTTAGTGAAATGATGAGTTCTCGTTCTTACTGCCCAGAGCTGCGGCGCTCAAACGACAACTCACCATCTTACTGCTACCAAATCTTGGCGCGCTGGTTTTCGGCGCGGACCATCTTGCCTTCCTTGCAACCGAAGGCCTCGTAGAACTGGGTCATGTTCATCAGCGGGCCGTTGGTGCGGTACTGGGCGGGGGAGTGCGGGTCGGTGAGCACCTGCTGGCGCAGGTATTCGGGCCGCGCGTTGGTACGCCACACCTGGGCCCAGCTCAGGAAGAAGCGCTGCTCGGGCGTGAAGCCGTCGTAGTTCGGGCGGGGGTTGGAACCGTACTTTTTCTCCAGCTGCTTTTCCAGGGCCGAGTAAGCCAGGGCCAGACCACCAAAGTCAGCCAGGTTTTCACCCATCGTGAGCTTGCCGTTCACGAACACCGAGTCCAAGGGCGAGAAGGCCGAATACTGACTGCCCACCATGTCGGCGCGCTTAGTGAAGTTGTCGGCGTCTTCCTTGGTCCACCAGTCGCGCAGGTTGCCTTCGGCGTCTGACTGCCGGCCCTGATCGTCGAAGCCGTGGGTGATTTCGTGGCCAATTACGGCGCCCATGCCACCGTAATTAACGGCGTCGTCGGCTTTGGGGTCGAAGAACGGAGGCTGCATGATGCCGGCCGGGAACACGATTTCGTTCATCGACGGGTTGTAGTAGGCATTCACCGTGGGCGGGGTCATGCCCCACTCGCCGCGGTCAATTGGCTTACCGAACTTGCTTACGTTGTCCTTGTACTCCCACATGCGGGCAGCCAGCACGTTCTGCAAGTACGACTCGCGCGACATGTTCAGAGCTGAGTAGTCCTTCCACTTGTCGGGGTAGCCGATTTTGACGGTGAAGGAATTCAGCTTTTTCAGGGCTTCGGTTTTAGTAGCGGCGCTCATCCACTCCAGGCCCTGAATGTGCTCCGCCATGGAGGTACGGATGTTGTTCACCATTTCTAGAGCTTTCTGCTTGGTCTCGGGCGCGAAGGCCTTGTCCACGTAGAGCTGGCCGAAGGCTTCGCCCAAGGCGCCGTCGGTGGCGCGCAACATGCGCTTCCAGCGGGGCTGCTGCACCTTGGCACCGGTCAGCACCTGGTTGAAACGGAACGACTCTTCCACAAAAGCCGTGGGCAGGGCCGAGGTGGCCGAGTTCGTCACGTGCCAGCGCAGGTAGGTTTTCCAGTCATTCAGCGGCTCCGACTTCAGGGCCGTGCTGGCCTCCTTCAAGAACTCAGGCTGACCGACAATAACTTCTTTGGCCGAGCCCAGACCGACTTGCTGCAACAGGCTGGTTACGCCCAGGTTGGGGAACTGCTTGTTGGCCTCGGCCACAGTCATTTTGTTATAGTTGGCGTACGGGTCGCGCAGGGCTACGCGGTCCTTGGAGGCTTTGGCCAACCGAGTTTCCAGGCGCATTACCGTATTGGCGTTCTTGGCGGCGGTGGCTTCGTTATCGCCGAGCTGCCGGAACATGTTGGTCAGGTAGGTCATGTAGGCCGTGCGGATCTGCTTGGAGCGCGCATCGTCCTTGAGGTAGTAGTCCTTGTCGGGCAGGGTTAGGCCGCCCTGCGACATATAGACGGCGTACTCCGTGCTTTTCTTACGGTCTTGGCGCACGCCCAGGCCCAGCACCGAGCGGGTTTGCAGCATCTGCTGGCGGGCCAATGCCGTTTGCAGGCCTTTTAGGTCCTTGATGGCGGCAATGCGGTCCAGCTCGGGCTTCAGGTATTTCAGGCCGGCCTTGTCAATACCGACCGAGTCCATAGCCGTAGCGTAGTAGTCGCCTACTTTCTGCAGGTTCGAGCCCTTGGGTGCGGTGCGGTTGGCGGCGGCATCGTTCAGAATCTGGCGCATCACCGTCTCGTTCTGGTTGATGAGCTGGTTCCAGGAGCTCCAGCGCGACTCGGCGGCGGGCACCGGGTTGTTCTTGAGCCAGGTGCCGGAGGCGTACTGGAAGAAATTGTCGCAGGGCGACACCGACTTGTCGATGTTGGACACATCGAGGCCCACGCCAGGGACGGAGGGTAAGGAGCCGGGAGCCGCCGAGGTTGAGGCAGAGGCCGTAGCTGTGGCGGTAGCCTCAGGCGCCGTAGTGGTGGCTATAGCGGCCGGGGTGCTGGCGGCGCAACCAGCCAGGGTGAGGCCGGCGGCGGTACCCAGGGCACCCAGCGCGAGTAAGAGTTGGTTTTTGTTGGTCATTATGCAGATGTATGGGAAGGCAGAAAAAGGCGGCTACACCGGGCACAGACCTGAAGTCTGGACCGGCTCCGTAAAGATGCGCCCCGGCCCGTACATTTCGGCTGGAACGGGTTCGGCAAATTACCACTGGCGCGTCTCGCGCCAAAGACGCCGCTGCACGTTCAGGGCTGCATCAGGCCTAGGTATCTTTGCCGCCTACTCCTATATAGTATCAATCTGATTGCCACCACTCCTTATGCATACCATCGACAAAGTAGCTTGGCTGCACCTGCACCAGGGCCGAGTGCTAAGCACCCGCAGCCGGGGCAAGGACCGCTACTATTTCCCCGGCGGCAAGCGCGAAGCCGGCGAAACCGATGCCCAAACCCTGATTCGGGAAATCCAGGAGGAGCTGACGGTGGAATTGGAGCCGGGCAGCCTGCGCTTTCTGGGCACCTTCGAAGCCCAGGCCCACGGCCACGCCGCCGGGGTGCTGGTGCGCATGCTCTGCTACGCAGCCGAGTATAGCGGCACATTGCAGCCTGCCGCTGAGATTGAGGAAGTAACGTGGCTTACTTACCAGGACCGCCCCCGCGTGTCGGCTGTCGACCAGCTGATATTCGACTGGCTGCGCGAGCAAGGCCAACTGGCTGAGTAGCCGCCAAAATGCAGCTGCCCTTCGCTTCTATTGCTCCACTGCATTAGCCCTTTTGAAAAGCTAAGCCGTTAAAAAAGGACCTAAGCAGCCACGTCGGCCGCTTAGGTCCTTTTCTGGTAGCTCTAGCTACTGGCGCCGCAACTCTAGCAGCTAAGAAATTGCCCTACTTATGGCGTTTGGCGCGGGCATATTGCACAGGCCACTCCACATCCACACCCAGTTCCTGGGCGGCGTGCAGCGGGAAGTTCGGGTCGCGGAGCATCTCGCGGGCCAGCAGCACAAGGTCGGCCTGCCCGCTGGCCACGATGCTTTCGGCCTGCTGGGCAGTGGTGATGATGCCTACGGCCCCGGTTAGGATGTCGGCCTCTTTCCGAACCCGCTCGGCAAACTCGACCTGGTAGCCGGGGCCCACCGGAATAGCCGCGGTAGGCACGTTGCCGCCGGTTGAGCAGTCAATCAAATCTACACCCCGCTCCTTGAGCAGCCGCGCCAGGGCAATGGAATCTTCGGTGGTCCAGCCACCCTCGGTCCAGTCAGTGGCCGAGATGCGCACGAAGAGCGGGTACTCGGCCGGCCACTCGGCGCGGGTCACGTCCACGATTTGGAGCAGCAACCGGCAGCGGTTTTCGAAAGAGCCGCCGTAGCTGTCGGTGCGGGCGTTGCTCAAGGGCGAAAGAAACTCGTGGAGCAGGTAACCGTGGGCGGCGTGCAGCTCAACCACCTGGAAGCCTGCCGCCAAAGCCCGCAGCGTAGCAACCCGAAAGTCGGCAATTACTTTATCAATTCCGGCCTGGTCG
This sequence comes from Hymenobacter cellulosivorans, assembly GCF_022919135.1. NCBI lineage: Bacteria > Pseudomonadati > Bacteroidota > Cytophagia > Cytophagales > Hymenobacteraceae > Hymenobacter > Hymenobacter cellulosivorans. Next base: position 1,044,004 of record NZ_CP095049.1, read on the forward strand.
AGGGCCGCAGGTTCGGGCTGACCGGCATGAAACGGCACGGCGCTGGGCGCTACGGTTTGCCAGCCGCCTTCGACTTCGGGCACCACGCCGCTACCCTTCCAGGAAGTGTAGGTGCTGGCTTTGCGGCCGGCGTGGGCCAGCTGAATTCCAGCCACGGCCCCATGCTCGGCCAAAAAAGAAGTGATGCGCTTCAACCCGGGCAAATGCTCGTCGCTCCAGATGCCCAGGTCGTCGGGGGTGATGCGGCCTTCCGGCGACACGGCTGTGGCCTCAGTGATAATCAGGCCCGCGCCGCCTACGGCCCGGCTACCCAGGTGCACCAGATGCCAATCATTGACAAATCCGTCGCGGCTGCTGTACATGCACATCGGCGAGACGGTAATGCGGTTTTTAATGGTGAGGCCGCGAATGGTGAGCGGCGTAAACAGGCTGGCCATAGAAAGGATAGGTTGGGTAAGTAGCCTAAACCGGATTGGGGAGGCGCGGGTTTTGGCGGCCCTGCTTGCCGCCGCTGCCCAAGCCCAGCCCTTACTCCACGATTACGCCGTACTTATCGACCAAACCCAGCAGGCCGGTTAGGGTGAAGCGGGCCTTGGTCAGGGTGTTGCCGTCAGGGTCGATGCTGAACTCGGAGGCCGTGGTAAAGTCGGCCCCGACGAGCTGGGTGCTACGGAATACCGCGCCGCGTAGGGTGCAGTCCTGAAACGCGGCGTCGGTGAGGTCGGCGCTGGTAAAGTCGGCATCGGTCAGGGAGCAGTTCACAAACCGGGTGTTGCGCAGCTTCTTGCCAAAAAAGGAGGCGTAATGCAGCTGGCAGCCCTGGAACTGCACCTCGAACAGGAAGTCGCGGCAGGCGGCAAACTGCACGCCCGAGAGCTTGCAGTCGGTGAAGGCTACATTCTGCAGGCTGGCCCCGGCCATAGCCGCCGACGACAAGTTGCACCGCTCAAAGAGGCAGTCGGCAAACCGGAACTGGCCGAGCTGAGCCCCCGAAAAGTCGCAGCCGATGAAGTGGCACTGCTCAAACTCAGGCTCGGGGTGAGCAGCCAGGGCACGGGCATCCCAGCGCTCAAAGCGGTTTTCGGCGGGAAATACGGTAGGCCGACCGGCCGGCTTGGCTCGACGCTGCTTCATGGCAGAAAGGGATTCGGGAGGTATAAGAAGAAAGAGGCGGCTCAGGGTTGCTGTTGCAGCCAGCGAATGGCCTCGCCTTCCTCCACGAACCGCTCTCCCAGAAAAGGCTTACCCTCGAAGTAGGCGGCCGGCGGAAATGCGGCGTCGGCGTCCTGGTCGCGCAGGGTTACGGGGGCCAGCAGATAGGCCAGGTAGGTGCGCTGCTGCAGGCGGGGCTGAAGCTGGGGTAAAAACGTGCCGAGCATCCAGTGGGCACCATCCCGGTCGGTATTGAAGCGCCGGCGGCCGTCGAGCAGCCAGTGACGGCAGCGGTGCAGGACGGCATATTCCAGCAAAACAAGGTAGCCCTGCTGCATTTCCGCCACCGAAATCCGGCGCTGCCAGCGCACTACCAGCAGATGAAGGTCGGGCCGATAGGTAAGGGTCAGGAAGTCGGGAACGGGCGGCAAGGGCATAGGGGACGGGTAAGCAGGCAAAGCTACGCCGACCAGCTACAAGTAGTAACCCCGCCCGAAAAATTTAGCCAGGAGTGCGAACAAAAACAGGCACGAGACAAAGCCTCGCGCCTGTAAACAAGCGGGTTGAGCCCAGATGACCCCAACCACTACTTGCCCGGACCTAGCGCCGAAGCGCCACATACCTGGAGTTTTCTGCTGAAAAAAGACCACCGCACCAAGCAGAAGAAGCTTGCAGGATTCTTCCGCCGCTCAGCCGGGGCCTCAGGGTCAATATTCCCTTATTTGAAGAGCTTCTGCAATACCTACTTTTAGGTATTTTACCGGGGTGCCTATAGCAAGCAGGAGCCGGCACGCAGTAGGCTTCGACTATTAGAGCCTGTTACGCTCATAACGCCATAATTATATTCAAAGCCTATGGCCACTTCGTCTCCTAAATCAGCAGCCAGAGCTTAACAGCTAGCATTCAGTATGTAAATCAGCCTGTAAACTCCAAAAATTACAACTTATTCTTTTTAACGGCTTGCCATTTGTTCGAAATAATACAATAAACTTGTAGTTCAGTCGAAAGACTGGCCGGTCTGCAAACCGGCGGTTTAGCGTCTTACCTGCCAAGTTGGATTTGTGAAGAAATTACTGGCCCTGTTGCTGGGGCTGCTAGCTTTTCCTGCGCTAGCGCAAACGGGGGCCTCCACGCCGCAGCTGGCCCACTGCGACGCCGCCATTGAGCAGTTTATGAAGCGCTGGAAGATTCCGGGTGCTTCCGTGGCCATCAGCCGGCAGGGCAAGCTGGTATATAGCCGGGCCTTTGGCTACGCCGACCTGTCCCGCACCGAGCCCATGCGCCCTTCCCACCTACTACGGATAGCCAGCGTATCGAAGCCCGTAACCGCTACGGCCATCATGAAGCTGGTGGAAGAAGGCCGGATTGATTTGCAGCACAAGGCATTTGGACCCGAAGGCTATTTGCAGTCGGCGTACTACACCAGCGTAATTCAGGACGAGCGAATTTACGACATTACGGTGCAGCAACTGCTGGAACACAGCGCCGGCTGGAACCGCAACAACGGCGTGGACGGCTACAACACCTCCGACCCGATTGACTTTCCGCTGCACGTGGCCGACGCGCTGAGCGTGCCCAACCCGGTGGGCGACTCGACCATGGTGCGCTTTCTGCTCAGCAAGGGCCTCGACTTCAAGCCCGGAGCCCGCTACGCCTATTCCAATGTGGGCTACCTCGTGCTGGGCAAGATTCTGGAGCAGGTGACCCGGGAGCCGTACGAAGCCTGGGTGCAGCAGCACATTCTGGCTCCGGCCGGCATTCACGAGGCGCATTTGGGCCATAACCTGCTGGCTCATAAAACTGAGCGGGAAGCCGAGTACTTCAGCAAGGAGCACCGCGCTTCCTGCTACGGTACCGGCAAGGACGTGCAGGCCGCCTACGGCAGCTGGAACATTGAGGCCATGAATGCCCACGGTGGCTGGCTGTTTACGGCCCGGGACCTGGTGCGCTTCCTGCTGGCTACCGACGGCAACCCGGCCCAGCCCGACGTGCTGGCGCCTGCCACCATTGCCCAGATGATGGAGCCCTCCGACAACAACCGCCACTACGGCAAGGGCTGGATGGTCAGCAAGAAAGTGAACTGGCACACCGGTAGCCTCGACGGCACGGCCAGCTGCGTGGCTCAAACGGCCGATGGCTATACCTGGGCCATTTTGCTCAACAGCCGCGCCAACCCCAACCGGTTCTGGAACGACCTGGAAAAGCTGGGCTGGGAGTGTGTGGAAGGCGCTACCGAGTGGCCCACGCAAGACTTTTTCCCGCCCGACCAGAACGCCACCGCCCTACGCGGCGCAGCCACTCAGCCCACCACGGCCGCCCTGCGCTGGACCAATGGCAACGGCAGCCGCCGCCTGGTGGTAGTGCGGGAAGGCAGCCCGGTGGAAACCCTGCCCCACGACGGCACCAGCTATGCCGCCGACGCGGCCTTCGGCCACGGCTCGGCCCTGGGCAAGGGCACCTACGTGGTAGCCGCCGGCCCCGACAGCGCCGTGACTATCCGGAACCTGGTGCCCAACAAGACATACTATGCCCGGGTCGTAGAGTACTTCCAGAACGACACGACCGGCCAGCAGGCCATGTACGCCCTGGACGGCAACCCGAGCTGGCAGTTTCATACACCGGCCGCTCCGTCGTTGCTTGCCAAGCTCAGCCGGACTTCCGGCAAAAAGACCAGCCCCGCCAGCCGCTCAACTAAGACCACCACGGCCAGCAAAGCTGCCGGCAAAAAGCCGCTGCCGGGCGCTAAGCCCACCACTAATGATGCGGCCGGTTCTCAGCTCAGCAAGCAGCAATCCAAGGGCTGGAGCTGGCTGAAATGGTTTGCCCGGGCCTAAAGGCCATCAGCAGCTACTACCAGCAGCTGCCGGGCCGAGTTTTGCGGGCATCGACTTTCGTCCTTGCGGCAAGTTGAGCGTATACCGGGCGTGAAAGTTTGGCCGCCGCATGTACTTTGCGGGCCCTAACCGGGCGTGGTTCAGGCTTCCATTGCCAACCGGGCTATTGCCCGGCCGGCTTTTCGCTTCAGCTAATATGACACAGATTCGCACGGGCCTGCTGGCCTACGGTATGTCGGGCAAGGTTTTTCATGCCCCCTTTGTAGCCACCCACCCCGGCTTCGAGCTGGCCGCCGTTACCGAGCGGAGCCGCAAGGAGGTTCAGCAGCAGTACCCCGGCGTGACCAGCTACGACAGCGTGGAAGCCCTGCTGGCCGACGACAGCCTAGAACTGGTAGTGGTAAATACGCCCAGCAACACCCACGCTGAGCTGAGCCGGCAGGCGTTGCTGGCCGGCAAACACGTGCTGCTGGAAAAGCCCGTGGCTACCTCGCCCGAGGAAGTGCGGGAACTGTGGGCCCTGGCCCGGCAGCAAGGCAAGCACCTGCTGGCCTACCAGAACCGCCGCTGGGACAGTGACTTCCAGCAGGTCAGGCAGGTTATCGAAAGCGGGCAGCTAGGCCGTTTGGTCGAAGTAACGTTCCGCTACGACCGGTTCAAGACTACGCTGAATCCCAAGCCGTTCAAGGAAACGCCCCTACCCGGCAGCGGCTTGGTATATGACCTGGGGCCTCACCTGCTCGACCAAGTCATCAGCTTGTTTGGGCAGCCCCTGAAAACGCGCAAAACCACCGGCCGCTTCCGCACCGGAACCCAGGTCGACGACTATTTCTTCATTCAGCTGCTGTACGCGGGCTTTACGGTCACGGTGGCCTCCGGGCTGCTTATTGCCGACCCGCTGCCGGCCTTCGTGGTACATGGCACCCAGGGCAGCTTCCGCAAAAACCGCAGCGACGTGCAGGAGGCCCAACTGCTGGCCGGCCTCTCGCCCTTGGCTCCTGAGTACGGCCTGGAGCCCGCCGACCAGGCTGGCACCCTAACCATTGCCGGCGGCAACGACGTGAAAACCACTACAGTACTTCCCGCGGCCAAAGGCGACTATACAGGCTTGTTCGAAGCCGTCTATCAGACCATCCGCCACGATGCCCCCTACCCCATCCGGGAAGAGCAGCTGCTGTGGCAAAATGAAATTCTGGCCCAAACCGACGACCTCTGGACAGTATAAACTGGCGCATATAGATATCGGGTATTAATTGGCCGGAGCCTTATACCTGTCTGGGCCGGTCCAGCTTGCTGGCGGGATATTGCGGGTTCAGTTCTTGCAGAGCGTCACGTAGGGCTTTAGCCACCACGTAGGCTTTGTACCAGTTCTGGTCGGCGGGTACCAGGTGCCAGGGGCAGCTTTCGGGGTTACAGTGCCGGAACACGTCTTCGTACACGGCCCGGTATAGCGGCCACTTCAGGGCTTTGGCCTCGTCGCCGGCTTCGTACTTCCACTGCTTGGCTGGGTCGTTGATGCGCTCCTGCAGCCGCTCGCGCTGTTCCTCTTCCGATACGTGCAGGTAGAACTTCAGCACCGTAGTACCGGCCTGTTGCAAGAGTTTCTCGAAGGCATTGATGGCCGTAAAACGCCGCCGGGCCTCCTCGGTGGTTATCAGCTTCTCGACCCGGGTAATAAGCACGTCCTCGTAGTGGGAGCGGTTGAACACCTGAATCATGCCGTGGCGCGGCGCCTGCTGATGTACCCGCCACAGAAAGTCGTGGGCCAGCTCCTCGGTGGTTGGCTCCTTGAAAGAGTGGACCCGCACGCCCTGCGGATTGAGTCCGCTGAACACCTTCCGAATCAATCCATCTTTGCCGCTGGCGTCCATGCCCTGCAGAATGACGAGTACGCTACGGCGGTTTTCGGCGTAGAGACGGTCCTGAAGCTCTATTAGCTCCTGGCGGATCTGCTCCGTTTCCTGCTGGGCAGCCTCCTTATGAATGTGGTGCGGCGCTCTGCTGGCCACTGTAAGCAGGTCGAAAGGGGCGGAATCTGGCATAAGTTAGACGGGTTTAGAAGCAATAATGAGCTATACGCACTTCAGCTTCTGAGCAGCCATTGTCCTTCGGTAAGCCTATTCCTCAGAGCCAGAGTGGCAAAACGTGAGCCTAGCAGACAAATCACCATGCCAAAACGGCTGAAATAGGAGCAATTGCGGAGCTTATACCGGCCAATATGGCCACTTAGCTCCAAATCTTCCCTTGGATTCGGGTTGGTACAGCGTTTGTATTTAGACTGTCAACCAAGAAAGGAAAACAGCCATGAATCTGATTAGCAAAGAGTTTATTCGCAACATCGCCCCCCAGCTCGACCTGCTCAATACACTGGGTGGCGGCACGGCCCAGGCGGTAGTGCGCGTGGATAAGCGCGAGCAGGGCGTGGTGATTCGGGTAGCCGTTCCGGCCGTAAGCCCCGAAAACTTCCACGTTGTGCTCGACAACACCCGTCTGACGGTATACTGCGAGTATCGTCATACCCCCGAGGACCAGATTGCAGCTCCCTTGTTTGCCCAAACCTTGGACCTGCCTGCCAACCTCGACCTGAGCCGCATCGACGCTGTGCACAAAGGCGGCGAACTGCAGGTGCGCATACCTTTTAAGGATGCCGCCGCTCAGAAGCGTGAAATCGAAATCAAGCAGCGCTAGGAATCTGCTCCTGCTGCATCGTTCATACCGTCGGGGCCGACCGACACCATTGTTCCACTTGGCCACTGCCTTCCGCAGTGGCTTTTTTATTGGTTACTACTCTTGCTCGGCTACCCAAATAGCGGGATGAGCAGCACAAAGCCCAGCAGCAACGATAGATAAAACCAGCCCATTACCTGCCCGCGGTAGCGCCGGGGCAGTCGGTTGCTAAGCACCAGCACCGCCACTACCACCAGGGCCAAGTGTAGCAACAGAAAAACGACCGTCTTGACCCAATTGCTGACAATCGTGTTTTCGGGCTGAAACTGGTCGGCCATGCCCAGGCCGGAGGTAAGCCAGCTCAGTAGGTAGTAGGCTGCCGTTTCAAAGACGACGAACAGGATGGCACCCAGCAGCAGTGCTCCAGGCCCGGATTTTTGTTTGATTTCAGCCATTTCAGCCCCAAGCTACAAAAACAAGTCGGCCAGTGGAATATTCCACTGGCCGACCACCGGTTACTTTCTGCTAAAGCGTGGAGCTTACTTTTTGCCGTTGCCTTTGTAGTGCAGCGTCAACGAAATTTCGCCGCTGGGTGCCGTAGTGCTACGGGCGCTGTAGGTTTTGCCGCCTTCCTGCCAAGTGCCTTCTTTCACTAGCGTAGTAGCCGGGCGAAGCTCGGCCGGAACAGTCCCTTTCCAAACGGAAGTTTGGTTACCGGATGGCGTTACTACATAGTTTACCTGCGTCATATTCACGCACTGTTTCAGGCCCGTCAGGTCGGCCGTCATGCACACCGTACGGTCGGTTTTCTGCACCAATGCTCCATTGCCTTGCTGCTGCAACGCAACAGCCTGGGCGCGGGCGGCCGAACTAAATGACATCAGGCCCAGAAACAAAGCGGCAGCAGCGGTAGTACGCAGGAAGTTTTTCATGAGGAGGGGGAGAATAGTGAGAGAAATTCTGGTTCTTGTTCGGCGCAAGCCAAGAACTATACCAAAAGCTCATCCATTATCCTGCTCACCCTCGTTTCGGCAGTTGACTAAGGCAGCTGCCGGCCCAGGATTTCGGCCGTTCGGGCTCGTACATACAGATCTTCTACCTTAGCCCGGGCCCAGGGTGTGCGGCGCAGAAACGTCAGGCTGGACTTGATGGAAGGATTGACGGCGAAGCAGTTGACCCGAATTCGCTCGTCGAGGCCGGGCCAGCCGTAATGGGCCACCAAATACTCCAGAATCTGGGCCAGCGTGACGCCGTGCAGCTCCCGAATAAGGTGGCCGGATTCGTCGCGAACATCGTGGGGATTGGGCTGGGACATAGAGCAACAAGCGTTAAGCGGGAACCACAAAGGTGCTGAAAAGCCGTTGTATCTACGCAGGCAGCGGCAGCCGAAGGCCCGTTAGGCCGGTTTTTTGCCTGCCGCGGGGTATCATTGGCTTCTAGTTGTTCGTTACCTTTGGCATGGCGACCCTCATGAATAAATCCTCCCGACCTGTTTCGCGCCGCCGCGCCTCTCCCTGGCGCCGCTACCTAGGCTTGGCCATGCTGGCCTTGGGAATTGTGGGATTAGCTGGCTACCTGCGCTACCAGCGCCAGATTCACCGCTACGCCCGCCGAACCTACGCCAGCTTTACCTTCGACAGCCTCACCGGCCGCGAGAAAACCCCACTGCTGAGCGGCTACTCCATCCACGGCATCGACGTATCGTCTTACCAGGGCAAGATTGACTGGAAAACCGTGGCCGAGCACAACGTGCGCTTCGCCTTTATCAAAGCCAGTGAAGGCGTGACCCTGCGCGACTCCCGTTTCCCACGCAACTGGAAACAGGCACGAGCCGCGGGTATCTACCGCGGTGCCTACCACTACTTTCAGCCCAACTACGACGGAGCCAAGCAAGCCAACCTGTTTACCCGCACCGTGCCCCTCTCCCCCGGCGACCTGCCCCCGGTACTCGACGTGGAGGCACCTGAGTTTCACGATGTGGCCGTGATGCGGCGGGGCGTAGGCACCTGGCTGCGGCTGGTAGAGCGCCATTACGGGGTCAAGCCGATTCTGTATTCCAACTACAGCTTTTACAAACGCCACCTGGCCGGGCACTTCGACGATTACCCACTCTGGCTGGCGCATTACGAAGTAGAAAGCCCTAAGCTACCCCGCGACAAGTGGATTATCTGGCAGCACAGCGACGAAGCCTATATTCCCGGCATCCGCGGCACGGTCGACTTCAACGTGTTTCAGGGCAACTTCGAGAACCTGCTGGCTCTGCGCATTCCGGCGGCCCGCCCGGCGCGGGCCGACAAATCTCACTAACCCGGCTTTGATGACTACTGCTCTTTTTCGCCCCGGCGCCGTCCTGCTGCTGACCTTTTCCCTGCTGCTCAGCAGCTGCGGTGGCGGCAGCAAAAATGCCTTTACCCAATCGGGGGGAGCCTCGTACTACGCCGACAAGTTCAACGGCCGCAAAACGGCCAGCGGTACCACCTACCGGGCCAACAAGCGCACGGCGGCCCACAATACGCTGCCCTTCGGCACGGTAGTACGGGTGACGAATCCGCGCAACCACCGCTCGGTCAAGGTTACCATCACCGACCGGGGGCCACACGCCAAGGGCCGCGTCATTGACCTTTCGCGCAAGGCGGCCCGTAAAATAGGCATCGTCGAGGCCGGCGTGGCACCTGTGCAGCTCAAAGTAGTGCGGGCCGCCGGCCGACGCTAGCCCCCGGCGCCCAGTTTTTCTTTCACTCCTAACTCAGCTGCTGCCGTATGCGCATCCGCAAAAAAGTAAAATGGCTCCAACCGGCGGAGGCCGACCGGTTTACGGCCCTCAGCGCCTTCGTGAAAGCCGCCGAAGCCCAGGGCTGGACGGAGGCTGAAATTCAGTTCGTCATCAACGAAATAGTGGAAGCCCGCGACGAAACCGAGGTACACGAGATTTTCCGGGACTATAGCCAGCTGTAGCACCGAGCCCCACAAAAAAAGCTCCGACGCAGGCCGCGCCGGAGCTTTTTTTGTGGGAGTAGCTCTCGAAAGGCTAGTTTTTACGCTTGACCTTTGCTTTGCCCTTGCCATTTTTAGCCATCATCATCAGGCTGTCCTGCTCGGCTTTCATGGCTTTCGTGGTGAGGCGGCCGCTGAGCGACATCATGTCGCCTTCCTGCAGGGTCACGGTGCTGCCATCGGGCTTGGTCACGGTACCGTTGGCCATGATTTTGGTGCCGTTGGTCAGGGTCGTGGCATCCGTCAGGGACGTGGTATGACCCTGCTGGGTCACCAACACCTTGCCTTCCTGCATCACGACGCCATCCTTCAGCGTCACGCCTTCCCGCACGACTTCTTTTGGCTTGGGAGCCACGGCCCGGCGGGGCGCTACTTTGGTTTGGGCCTGGGCGGCTACGCCGGTCAGGGCCAGACCGAGCGTCAACATAAATGAGAAACGAAGCTTCATACGTACTGGGTTGAGGTGAGAGGAGGAGCTTGGTAGTGTAAAATACAAAAACGTCACGAAAGTTCCGGCCCCTTTAGCAACAACCAACTTTTGCTAGCTGGCGTTAAAAAGGACGTTCTCTTTCCTTTATTCTTCTCACCATCACTGCAGAGCTCAACTATATGGCCAACCAGCAAACGTCCCCGGATATTTACACTGAGTTTCACAAGCAAGTCAATATGACGGCTAAGGAACTAGAGCAGTGGCTTACAACGGAGGAATCCAAATCGGTGGGGCAGGACGAGGGCGACGGGGAAAGCATCGGCCATAAGTCGGGTCGCCATATCCTGCAGATTCTGGCCAAGAAGAAGGCCGACCTCACCGCCGACGACGAAGCCCACATGCACAAGGTTCACGCCTATATTAGCCGCCACCTGGCCCAAGGTCCGCACGCCGACAAAGAACACTCGCGCTGGCGGTATTCCCTCATGAACTGGGGCCACGACCCGCTGAAGAAGTAGCCTTGCTCAGGCGGGCCGCTGGGTCTTAGCCGCAAGTCGTCACTATATTTCCCCATGGATTACAAAGATTATTACAAGATTCTGGGCGTGGAGAAAAACGCCACAACGGACCAGATCAAGAAGGCCTACCGCAAGCTGGCCCGCCAATACCACCCCGACGTAAACCCCAACGACCCGAATGCGGAGCGTAAGTTCAAGGAAGTAAACGAGGCCAACGAAGTACTCAGCGACGAGGAAAAGCGCCGCAAGTACGACCAGCTCGGGGCCGACTGGCAGCGCTACCAGCAAGCCGGGGCTGGCCGCGGCGGCCAAGCCAGCGGGGGCTTCGACTGGTCGCAGTACACCCAGGGCGGTGGTTTCGAGGGGTTTGGGGGCGGGGGCGGCAGCAACGATCCGTTCGGCAGCGCCGACTTCTCCGACTTTTTCAGCTCTATCTTCGGCGGGGCCAGCGGCCGGGCAGGTGGCAGTCCGCGCCCCGCGGCGGGCCAGGATTACCAGGCTGAGCTAGAGCTAACGCTGGAAGATGCCTACCAGGGCGGCCCCCGCACGCTCACCGTGAACGGTAAAAAGCTGCGCATCAACATTCAGCCCGGCGTAGAAGACGGGCAGACCATTCGGCTGCGCGACCAGGGTGCCCCGGGCCGCAATGGTGGGCCCAGCGGCTCGCTCTACATTACCATCCGGCTGCAGCCCGACGCACGCTACACCCGTACCGGTGCCGACCTGACCATGGATGTGCCCGTAAGCATCTATAAGGCACTATTGGGTGGCGAACAGGTGGTGGACACGTTTTCGGGGCCGGTCAAAATCAAGATCAAGCCCGAAACCCCGAACGGCACCCGCCTGCGGCTTCGCGGCAAGGGCTTTCCGGTATACAAGCAGGCCGGGCAGTTTGGCGACCTGTACCTGCGCCTCAACCTGACCTTGCCCCAAAACCTGACTGATGAAGAAAAAGCGTTAATCCAGCAATTAGCTACCCTCCGCAACGAATCCTGACCGTTATGGAAACCAACCTCATTACCATCACACTGCTCGAATGCTCCGCGCAGTATGGCCTGAGCGAGGCCGACGTGCGTGAGTTCGTAGACCTAGGCCTGCTGCGGCCTGCCGAAACGCCCGACGCTGTCCACGGCGAAGCCGAGCACTTGGCCCGCCTCGCCCGCCTGCACCACGACCTGGGTATGAGCAAGGAAGCCATAGACATCATCGTGGCCATGCGCCGACGGTTGGTGGCCCTGCAGGAGGCCCTAACCCAGCAAACGGCCCGAGCCGCGCAGCTCGAACGATTTTTGCGCGGCTCGGGCCCAGTCATGGAGGCCGACTTTTAAAACCTAGGGCTTACACCAAATCAACGGCCAGGGCCAGGGCGCAGCCAGCCACGGTAGCGGCCAGCTTAGGCAGGTTCAGGTGGTGCTCGGGGCTGGTTTCGAAGAGAATGGTGGTGGAAACGTGCAGAAAGTTGCCGGCTACCAAGCCCAGCAGGGCCGCATACCAGCCGCCCTGCAGCAAATCCTCCAGCACCACATAGTTGCTGACCACAATTCCCGCGGGCCCGGCCAGGGCGAATATGACCAGGTAAGGAAACGCACGCTTAAAGCTGTTCAGACGCAGCAGCAGAGCCGCCATCAGAGCAAAAGCCGCTGGCACGTGGTGCAAGGCAATACCGGCCAGAATAGCGTAGAAGCTCTGCCCCACCCCCGCTGCTTCCGGCGACTTCACCAGAATACTACCTTCCATAAAGGAGTGAAGCACGAGTGAGAACAGCAGCAGAAACGGTACTCGCCCGGCGTGAGAGGTATGGTAGTGCACGTGCCCGTGCTCCACGCCCTGCGAGAAAACCTCCAGCAGCAGTTGCCCGAAGAACCCAGCCAGCACGAAGTACCCAATGCGGTGACTAAATTCCGGCCCGACGCTCAGTGCCTCCGGCAGCAGGTGCATGATGGTCAGCGTAAAGAGGTAGGCGCCGCTGAAAGCTAGCAGCGGCTTCATCCAGACGGTACGTGCCGTCGGCACCAGCCGGGTTAGCCAGCCCGCTCCCATCACGGTCAGAAACAACAGAAAAACGGCAAACCACATGGACGTTAATGTGCTACTGTGCTACTGTGGGAAAGTGCGAAAGATGTACCGATGCTGCCTTGTAGCCAGAGTCTGGATATAGAGCATTAAAGCATTAGCATAGCAGCACATTTCCCACATCAGCGCATTAAAAGACTATTTCTTCAGGACGAAAATCATGCGGGGGCTGGTTGGCTCGTCGTAGGGGCCGAGGTGGTAGTCGCCGAGCACCTCCGCCAGGCGCAGGCCGGCCATGTGGAAGTATTCCTCAAACCGCTCCCGGCTCAGGGCCCGGACCCGCTCCTGGTAGTGCTGCTCCTGCCCCTCATGGTCCACGAATCGGATATCCTTGACGATGAAATCATTGTCGAGGTGGCGGTGCAGGTGAAAGGTGATGTCGTCCACGGTTTTTTCTTCCCGGGCCACCAGCTCCCGCACCGTCAGCTCGGTATTCATGAAGTCGATGACCATCTTGCCACCGGGCCGCAGAGCCGCCGCCGCCGAGCGGAGCGCCACTACGTTTTCGGTTTCGTTGGCGAAGTAGCCGAAGCTGGTAAACAGGTTGAAGATGAAATCAAACGGGCCGTAAGGCAGCGTGTCGCGCATGTCATGCACGTGAAAGTGCAGGTGCTCGTGCCCATACTGCTGGGCATAGGCAATGCTTTCCGGCGACAAATCCACACCCGTCACGTCGTAGCCCTTTTCGCTCAGGTAAATGGCGTGGCGCCCTTTGCCGCAGGCCAGATCCAGCAGGCGGGTAGTGGGCTTGGGGTGCAGGTGGGTCAGCAGCTCGTCAATGAACACCCGAGCTTCGGTATGGTTTCGGTCCCGATACAGCAGATGGTAATAGGGCGAGTCAAACCAGGTACTAAACCATTCGGCTTCAGATTGTGGCATTCGAAAAGAGGAAGTAAGCAGAATGGCAGGCGAAATACGGCACGCAAGCAGACCAGCTAGACGGGCAATTTTGCAACAATGTTACAACCCCCTGCGGACTTGGGCCGGTGCCAGCTCCGGCAGTGCCGCAATTAACTGGTCTTTAACAATGCGTTGGCCCCACTGCTACGCTACTGACTTGTGGTCGGCAGCGCCGCAGTGGGGCCAAACAGCTTATAGCAAAGAGGTTACTATTCCTCCTTCATTTGCTGAGCAGGCTTCTCAGCGTTGTCGTGGGGAGTGTTGGCGGGCGCGGGCGCAGCTTCTTCCGACTTGGTGCGGTCTTCTGCCTCACCATTAGCCGAGCGGGCGGCTTCAGCGTTGGGGTGGCGGTCCTTCTCAAACTCTACGTTCGAGCTAATAGGAGCAGCAATGGCGCCGCCTTTGGCCTGGTTGGGCTCGTGAGCGGTGTTCTGGTCGAAATTGTCGCTGGAGCGGGTGCCAGGAGCTACCTGATCCAGGGATACTTTGGCTTCCGGACGCAGGTCCGATGGTTCGCTGCTGCAGGCGTTCAGGGCCAGGGTGGCCACGGCCACGGCGGAGAACAGAAGATTTTTAGTCATGTTCGTAAAGAGTTGAAATGCTAAGCGTTGGGGCTGGCAACCGACCCGGACCCCGGGCTGCTACTTGCTGCCTTGCCTGCTTCGTACCAGAGTACTGTACCGGCGCGGCCGGCTCAAAGTTACGCGGAAGTTGGGCTCGTAGGCGCGGGGGCAGCCGGAGATTGGGCCGGCAGCAGGTTTTTGCGGCGCAGCATCGAGTCAAACAGCTTGATATCGTTGGGCGAGTTGAAAATACGCAGCGGGAAATGCAGGAAAATCGGCACGTTGAAAGTGCGCGCCATCCAGCCCTTGAAGCCCTTCAGCTCGTCGGCCGCTGCGGGAGGCTGCAGCCACAGCAGGTAGGCATCATTGTCGCGCCGGGCCTGCCCAATCATGTCCCAGGTGAGGCCCATACCCTTGGTTTCGCTCTGACGCAGCACGATCTGGCGGTTGTCGATTTCATAATTCATCCGCTCAAACAGGGCTTTACTCTGTTCCATCTGGGCCACACCCGTAATCTGGGCCGAGCGCAGCAGCACAAACAGCAGCGTGAGCAGCACGGCTAACAGCAGCCACCACCATGAAGGCCAGATAACGGCCGGCAGTAAGCCGATGGCCAGCGGAATAAGTGCATACCACCACTCCTTCTTCCACACCTGAGCCATAGCCATGCGGGTGTAGGTATCGGTGTCGAGCTGGTATTTCTTGGTGCGGATGGCCATAGGGGCCGGGCCCTGGGCCTGCCGGTAGCCACCGCGTTGATTGGGTTGTTGCATCTAGAGTAATGTGCTATTGTGAGAAATGTGCTGATGTGCTCATGAATGTATTGGTGGCCAATGAGAAACAACGCATTAGCACATCAGCACATTCACCACATTCGCACATTGATTTAAAATGCTTTCAGGCTCAAATCCAGGCTTTTAACGGAGTGCGTCAAGGCCCCGACGGAAATAAAGTCGACGCCGGTCTGGGCCACGTCGGCAATGGTTTGCTCGGTGATGCCGCCCGAGGCCTCGGTGGGGAAACGGCCCGCAATGAGGGCTACAGCTTCGCGGAGCAGGGCCGGGGTCATATTGTCGAGCATAACCC
Source organism: Hymenobacter cellulosivorans (assembly GCF_022919135.1). Classification (NCBI taxonomy): domain Bacteria; kingdom Pseudomonadati; phylum Bacteroidota; class Cytophagia; order Cytophagales; family Hymenobacteraceae; genus Hymenobacter; species Hymenobacter cellulosivorans. The sequence continues at coordinate 1,059,221 of NZ_CP095049.1, forward strand.
GGTCAATACCGCCTACTTCCAGCACCTGCTGCACTTCGCTCAGGGTGCGCGTCTCGACCACGATGGACAGCTGCCGGCCCGTGCGGGCCAGATACGCGTGGGTAGCTTCGATGGCCGCCCGGATACCACCGGCGTAGTCTACGTGGTTGTCTTTGAGAATAATACCATCGAACAGACCGTAACGGTGATTGACGCCGCCACCGATGAGCACTGCCCATTTCTCGCAGATGCGGAAATTGGGCGTGGTCTTGCGGGTATCGAGCAGCTTGGCTTTAGTGCCGGCCAGCAGGCTGGTCAGGTAAGCCGTTTTGGTGGCAATGGCGCTCATGCGCTGCATGCAGTTGAGCACCAGACGCTCAGCTGTCAGGATGCTCTGGGAACGGCCTTCCACGATGAAGGCAACGTCGCCATGCTTCACCAGGGCCCCGTCGCTGAGGTGCTGCTCGACTTTCAAGTCGGCGTCGACCTCGCGAAAAATGAGGTGGGCCAGCTCTACGCCCGCCAGCACGCCCGCGTCTTTTACCAGCAGATGGGCCCGGTTGCGGGCGTCGGCCGGAATAGCCGCCAGGGAGGAATGGTCACCGTCGCCGATATCTTCGGCCAGGGCCGTACGAATAAAGGCGGTAAGCGCTTCGGGGGTCAGGTAGGATGGGTTTTGCACGGTGCAAAAATAGAAAAAGGCCCCGACTTGCGCCGGGGCCTTTCCTAGAATCCTCAAAAACAGTGAGCGGCCTGTGGGCTGCGGTTCTGTTAGAATAAGTAGCTTTTTTTCAAATCCTTAGCACTGTAGAGCTTGCCGGGGACCTATTCCTTGGTGAAATCAATCGTGTCAATCACCAGATTGCCCTGCGCCGACTTCATCTTGACGAACATCCGATAGGCACCGGTTTTGCTCACATACTTGCCAACTGCGTAGGGCGTTCCTTCGTTACTACCACCGTAGTGCACAAAGTCGAAACCGGCGGGAGAGTTCTTGGCGAAGAAGTCCTTCATGACAAACTCAGCCTGCGTGGCGCTATAGCTTTGCTTGTCACCATCAAAGCTCAGCTCGACCGTGGATCCAAAATGCTGGGACAGCTCCCGGGAAGAGCCGCTCCGGATGGCATTGCGAACCGGCGTGAAGGCCTCACCTTGTGCCAGTACCGTTACGGAAAGTAACAAGAACCACACGACGGTAATAACCTGAAAAATGTTGCGTTTCATACTATGTGTAGGGAATGTATCATACAGTTCGCTAAAACTATGCCAAGTAGGCCTTGTTTATAAAATGTCCCTACAGCCGTGCGCCACGGCTCCAAGTTAACCCAAACCAACAAAATGTGCACGTTCCCGCGCGTGCCCTTATCTTTGCCGCTATGAATAAACAGGTATTGCTGGTGATTTTGGACGGGTGGGGTCTGGCACAGAACAAGGAAGTATCGGCTATCGACAAGGCCAATACTCCGTTTGTCGACTCACTGTTTCAACGATTTCCCCACAGTAAGCTTCAGGCCTCGGGCGAAGCCGTGGGGCTGCCCGACGGGCAGATGGGCAATTCGGAAGTCGGCCACATGAACATCGGAGCCGGCCGGGTCGTGTACCAGGATCTGGTGCGCATCAATAAGTCGATTCGGGAGCGGAAGCTAGGCTCGATGCCGGCGTTGGAAAAAGCCTTCGAATACGCCCGCACCACGGGCCGCAACCTGCATTATATCGGGCTGCTCTCGGATGGCGGGGTCCACTCCCACATTGAACACCTGAAAGCCCTGTGCACCCTGGCCCACGACGCTGACGTGCACAAGATATTTATTCACGCCTTCACCGATGGCCGCGACACCGACCCCAAGGGTGGCGTAAACTACGTGAATGACCTGGAGCAGAGCCTGGCCCGTAGCGGCGCCAAGATTGCCTCGGTCGTGGGGCGCTACTACGCCATGGACCGCGACAACCGCTGGGAACGGGTGAAAATAGCCTACGACCTGATGGTGAACGGCAAAGGCACGCCCTCGCAGAACCTGATTCAGAGCATGCTCGACTCCTATAAGGAAGGCGTGACGGATGAGTTCTTGAAGCCGATTGTGAAAGTTGGGGCTGACGGGCTGCCGCTGGCTACCATTCAGGAAGGCGACGTGGTTATTTGCTTCAACTTCCGCACCGACCGGGGCCGGGAAATCACGCAGGCCCTAACGCAGCAGGATTTCCACGCCTTCAACATGCACCGGCTGAACCTGCACTACCTGACCATGACCAACTACGACGCCACGTTTGTGGGCGTCACCCCGATTTTCGAGAAAGACAACCTCGAAAACACGTTGGGCGCGGTGCTGGAAGCCAACGGTAAAAAGCAGATCCGCATTGCCGAAACCGAGAAGTATCCGCACGTGACGTTCTTCTTCTCGGGCGGCCGGGAGGTGGAGTTCACCGGTGAAACCCGCCTGATGCGTGCCTCACCCAAAGTAGCCACCTACGATTTACAGCCCGAAATGAGTGCCTTCGAGCTGCGCGACGCCCTGGTGCCGGAGTTGCAGGCCAAATCGGCTGACTTTGTGGTGCTCAACTTCGCCAACCCTGACATGGTGGGCCACACTGGCGTATTTGAAGCCGCCGTAAAGGCCGTAGAAACCGTGGACACCTGCACTCGTGACGTAGTAACGGCTGCCCTGGAGAGCAACTACGCCTGCATCGTTATTGCCGACCACGGTAATGCCGACATGATGATTAACCCCGACGGCACGCCTAACACGGCTCACACGACGAACCTGGTGCCCTGCATTCTGGCTGATACGGACTACCAGGGCACCCTGACGGATGGCAAGCTGGGCGACATTGCCCCAACGGTACTGGCGCTGATGGGCTTGCCCCAGCCTGCTGATATGACCGGCGTGTCGTTGCTGCAACCTACTGCCGCTCCTACGAATGCATAGAGCATTCTGGGCCGCCGCCTCGCTGCTCCTGATTACGGCCTGTAGTCAGGAGCAGGATGCTGCCCGGGCGGGCCAGCCGGCCCGCAAGCCGCTGTACTTCGACGTGAAAGGCTTTCTGGACAACCAAGCGGCTCTGCTTACCCGGCAACAGCCGGCGGTGGAAAAGCAGGTCATGCTGCGTGACGGGCAAGTAGAAACCACCCGGGTCGAAAAGGTGGACTGGAGCAAGGAATTGCAGATTTTCTACCAAGCCGACATTAATAAGCCCGCACTGCGCGGTGCCTACGAGGCTCAAAATGCGCCAGTAGGTGACACGGTGACTATAGCCAAGACTTACCGCCGCAAAGCCGGCGTTGAGAACATCGTAGAGCAGCTGCGGGTAGAGCAGAATGACACCAAGAAAGGCCGTATTGAGGCTGTGCTGACTCAGGATAATCCGCTGTTCTTCTCACGCAAAGTATTGGCACTGCAGTACCAGAATGGGCTGCTGAAAACGTACCGGGTACAGGGCGTGCAGAAGCTGATTCTGTTCGACACGTTGCGCTACTCGGCTACCGTGACGGTATTGCCGTAGCTACTTAATCCAGATACGGCTCGACGCGGGCCACAGCAGGCTTGCCTTCCGAGAAGGTTGCCGACACATTATTGGTCCGCTCGGTGTCCCGAATCTGGACTTTGGAGCAGGAACCGCCGCTTTGCCGGGTGGAGGCATCCAGCGTTTCGCGCAGGCGCTGACCGTAGCCAGGGCGGAAATTAGTAATAACGGCCCGACGCAACAGACGCTGCTCGGGCATGCAATAGAACTCAAACTGGTTGCCCTGGTGCTGCAGCGTCAGAATGGTGTCGTTCTGTCCTTTCTCGTGCACGTTAGCAAACAGCTTGCGTGATACAATCTTTGCTCCTGCCTGCAGCAGTTCCTCGGCGGTAAGCTCGGCTCCGAAAGGCTGACCGGCCAGCGTATCGTTGGTCGTGACACAAGTAGCTTTGGACGTAACCGGCCGGGGCACCGTGCGGCGCTTGGGGGAGGGAGGTGGCTCCGACTGCGTACGGCTGGCGGGGCTGGTGCTCACGGCGGCGCACACTGCCAGGGCAGAGACGAGTTTAACCGCAGAGAGCAGGGCAGCAGACAACATAGCGCAACAGGGGCCTTTTCTGGCTCATACGCAAATAATTAGCGCGCGGCTTGTCGTCTACCGGATTTATTTGGTACCGGGCTAGCCTTCGGTGCCCATTAAGGTAGCCACAATCCAGCGGCGGCCACCGTGGTTGCGGTGCTCACCCAGGTACACGCCCTGCCAGGTACCCAGCGCCAGCTCCCCGTTGGTAATCGGGATGGTAACGGAGGTGCCCAGCGTAGCGGCTTTCAGATGGGCCGGCATATCATCGGGGCCTTCCTGGGTGTGCAGGAAGTAAGGCGCATTTTCGGGCACGGCCCGGTTGAAATACTGCTCGAAGTCGTGGCGGACGGTGGGGTCAGCGTTTTCGTTGAGGCTCAAACTAGCCGAAGTGTGCTGAATAAAGAAGTGTACCGTCCCGATTTTGATACGCTCCAGCTCGGGCAATTCGGCTACCAGCACGTCGGTGATGAGGTGGAAACCGCGGCGTACGGCGGGCAGGCGCAGGCGTTTCTGGATCCAGATCATAGCGGCAGGTTAGAGGTCTTTACGCTCGTAGGCGCCTGGGTCGGGGGTGTTCAGGTCGCGGGAGCGGTTGAGCAGGTCGGTGGTAATGCCGCCGAAGGGCCGAGCTGTATTTCTCACGGCGGAAAGGGTATCGAGGTTATAATCGAACTTATCGGCAAACTGGCCGGCCGGGCGCTTGAACTTGGGGTCCACGTTGAGGCGGTTGCCGTTGTTGTCGAAGGACGTTTTGTAGCGCTGAGTGCGTAGCACGCTGTTCTGAATGATCAGCTCGGGGTAGTCGTTGCCGTTCTTGAAGAGCAGCTCTTCCGGAATAGAGCCCCAAATGATAGAGTTGCGGATGGTAATGCGGGTCGGCAGTGGCCCGGGCACACGCCGCACCGCTGACTCATTGGTAAAGGCCAAAGACTCTGTTTCGCGCCGGAACTGGGGCGTGTAGTTGGCAATGGTGCAGAAGTTCAGGTTGAACGTACTACCCGCCAGGCCTAAAATAGCATACTCGCCGCAGTTGGTAAACAGGCAGTTAGTTAGGTTAAAGTCACCGCCAATGCTGAGCGCGCCGGCTCCGTCGAAGGTTTGTCCGCCACCGGCGAAGGATAGCCGGGAGCCGGAAATATTCTTAATAACGGTGTTTTCAACCGTCACCCGGGGCCGGGGCTGCTGGTTGCCGGGGTTGTAAACTAGCAGGCCGAAACTGGCATTCTTGATTTCGGCGTAGCGAATTACGTTGTTGCGGCTGCTAACCGAGTCGAACTGAATACCGGCCCACTGGCCCGGTATTTCATTGTAGAACGGCTCCAGCCGGTCGGCCGAGAAGCGCACGATGTTGGGGTCGGTGGGCTTGATTTCGCCGGTGGGTGAATAGGTAGGGTTCACCCGCAAGGTGCCCTTCACGATGATGGCCGCCCCGGCGTGGGCATACACCCGGGCGCCGGCCTCGATGGTCAGCACGCAGCCGGCAGGTACCAGCACCGAGCTGGGCAGCACGTGGGGCTTGTCTTTGCGCCACACCTCGTTGCAACCCAGTACTCCGCGGTGGAAGAAGGCGTTTTGCCCGTAAGCCACCAGCTCGACCTGCTGATCGTTGCCGTTGGTTTTAAACCGCAGCTGGTCAGCAATCAGGAAGGGCTTGCCTTCGGACTGGGCACCGCCCGGGCCGAGCTTGGCCCGCACCAGCACCAGCAAACTGTCCTTACCCCGGATTTCGACGTTGTTAGCCATGGCACCACCGTCGCCGTTTACGATGATGGAATATTCGGTTACGGCCGGATTCACGACGCTGATCTGTTCCACCTTCACGGCCCGACTGTTGCGGTTGTACACCCACAGGCGCTTCGTAACGGTGCCGACCTGGGTGAAGACCGTATCAAAGAGCACCGTATCGGTCGAGAATTCGAGCTTGGCGCTGGGGTCAGTGGTCAACAGGTCTTCCTTGGGCTCACAGCCCGGCAGCACGGTAAGCAGACAACTCAGGATGAGCAGGCAGGGTAGCAGAAAGCGCATAGTACAAATAATGAATCAGGTCACAAACGCGTCATCCTGAGCCCGGCGAAAAACCTTCTGCTCCTGGAACGGCAAAGTTCTAGCGCGGGTAAGGTCCTTCGCCGAGCTCAGGATGACAAACGGATTATAGAGCAGCTTAGTGTGGCGTATTACGCTTACGCTACACCTTCCTGCAGACGCTCGGCACTTTCGGCGATGCGCAGTTGCTCGACGAAGTCGTCGATGTTGCCTTCCATCACGCTGGCCAGGTTATAGACCGTATAGCCAATGCGGTGGTCGGTAACGCGACCCTGGGGGTAGTTATAGGTGCGAATTTTGTCGGACCGGTCGCCGCCGCCAATCATGCTCTTGCGCTGGGCTCCTTCGGCTTCGTTCTTTTTGGCCAGCTCGATTTCGTAGAGGCGGGAGCGCAGTACCTGCAGGGCCTTGTCGAAGTTCTTGAGCTGGGACTTCTGGTCCTGGCACTGGGCCACGAGGCCGGTGGGCAAGTGGGTCAGGCGCACAGCCGAATAGGTCGTGTTTACGGACTGACCACCTGGGCCCGACGACATAAACAGGTCCTTGCGCACGTCGTTCATGTCGATTTGCACATCGAGTTCCTCAGCCTCGGGCATCACCACGATGGAAGCTACCGAGGTGTGAATCCGGCCCTGAGTTTCGGTGGCCGGCACCCGCTGCACGCGGTGCACACCCGACTCAAACTTGAGCTTGCCGTACACGTCCTCGCCTTTCACGGCCAGGATAATTTCCTTGTACCCGCCGCTGGTGCCCTCAGTAGCGTCCACGAGTTCCATTTTCCAGCCCTGGCGCTCGGCAAAGCGCATGTACATGCGCTGCAGGTCGCCTGCGAAGATGGCAGCCTCGTCGCCCCCGGCCCCGGCCCGGATTTCCATGATAATGTCCTTCGAGTCGTTGGGGTCCTTGGGAATCAGCAACTCCTTGATGACGGTTTCGAGGCGCTCCTGCTCGGGCAGCAGAGTTTCGAGCTCGTCTTTGGCCATCTGGCGGAAGTCCTCGTCTTTCTCGGTGGCAATAACTTCACGGGCGCCCTCGATGTTGGAAAGCACCTGCTGGTAATTCTTATACTCGGTCACGATTTTGCCGAGGTCCTTATACTCTTTATTCAAGGTCTTGTAGCGCTTCATGTCGCTCATGGCCTCGGGCTGCATCAGCTGCTCGTTTACGTCTTCGTAGCGCTGGCGAATGGCCTCCAGTTTATCTAGCATCTTGCCTTCAGGAAATTGTATTTGCTTTTGCAAAGGTAAGGAAACAAACACGATGAACCCGGCCCCGCGTTCCAGGTAGCTAATACAATATAGTGTTGGTGCCAAGCGCTGACTTTCGCACGTCCTGTCGAGCCTCAGCGAGACATCTCATGGGCAGTGGTAATCAGTCAGCACCGCAACGTCAGCACGCAAGATTCTTCGTTGGGTTCGGAATGACGTTCTTTAGTTATCAAGTAAAAATCTGAGGCTGAAGTTGGACGGGCCAGATAATTCACTACTTTGGGCTCAATATTCAACGCGCCCGATGCTTCAGCACTTCGCTACAGCCGCTTTTTCTTGCGCCCTGCCCGTGATTCCCACGGGTACAGGTACGGTCACAACAACCCGGTAACCGGGCTGCACCTACCTCTTTCACTCTAGTTTCTTTTTGAGTCGCAGCCCGAGCCGAGGAAATCCCCGAAGGATTCCTCCCTGGCCCGGGCTTTTTCGTGTGTGTTCTTTTCAAGCTAAGCAGTATGCAGGTTCTAAAATTCGGGGTACGTCGGTGGCCAATGCAGCCAACATTGCCAGAGTACTTGACATTGTAACGGCTGCGGCCCAGCAGGAAACAACCGTGGTAGTCGTCTCGGCCCTGGGCGGTATTACTGATGCCCTGATTGAAGCCGGCCGCCTGGCCGCTGCCGGTAATGAAGAGTACAAGGAGCGCCTGCACCACATTGAAAGCCGCCACATGGACGCCGCCCGGGAGCTGGTGCCGGTAACCAACCAGAGCAGCGTACTGAGTTTGGTCAAGAAGCACTGCAACGAGCTGGAAGGCATCTGCAACGGCGTATTTCTGCTCGGCGAGCTGAGCGTGCGCACCCTGGATAGGGTTATGAGCTTCGGCGAGCTGCTGTCCTCGCAGCTGGTGGCCGCCAGCTTGAAAGCCCGGCAGGTAGCCCACCAGTGGCACGACAGTCGGCAACTTATCCGCACCAACTCCCAGCACGGCTTTGCCGCCGTCGACTTTGCCGCTACCAACCAGCTCATCAACGACTTTGTAGCCAGCCAGCCCGAAGCCTTATACCTCGTGCCGGGCTTTGTGGCTGCCGACGCCCAGGGTGCTACGACCACGCTGGGCCGGGGCGGCTCCGACTATACCGCCGCCATTTTTGCCGGAGCCCTCGGGGCCAGCCGCCTGGAAATCTGGACCGACGTGAGCGGCATGATGACGGCCGACCCGCGCCTGGTGCCCCACGCCCGGCCCATTGCGCGCATTTCCTACCAGGAGGCCATGGAACTGTCGCACTTTGGGGCCAAGGTGCTGTACCCGCCCACCATTCAGCCGGTGATGAGCCAAGGCATTCCGCTCTGGATCAAAAACACCTTTGCCCCCACCGACCACGGCACTTTGGTTGAGGTAAGCCCGCCGGCTACCAACCACATTGTGCGGGGTTTGTCGAGCATTGGGCAGCTGGCTTTGCTCAGTCTCGAAGGCAGCGGAATGGTGGGCATTCCGGGCTTTTCGAAGCGGCTGTTTGAGGCTCTGGCCCGGGAGAAGATCAACGTGATTCTCATCACCCAAAGCTCCTCGGAGCATTCCATCAGCGTGGCCATCAACGCCCGCGACGCCGCAGCGGCCCAACGCTCCGTGGACGAGGAGTTTGCCTACGAAATAGCCGTGGGCAAAGTAGACCCGCTGCACCTGGAAACCGACCTGGCCATCGTGGCTTTGGTGGGGGAGAACATGAAAAACCATACCGGCATCAGCGGGCGTCTGTTTGGGGCCTTGGGCAACAATGGCGTGAACATTCGGGCCATTGCCCAGGGCTCGTCGGAAAAGAATATTTCGACGGTTATCCGGGCCCAGGACGTGAAAAAGGCCATCAACGTGCTGCACGAATCCTTTTTTGAGGCGACCAGCAAGCAGGTGAATCTCTTCGTGGTGGGCGTGGGCAACGTGGGCCGCAAGCTCCTGGAGCAGCTCGACCGGCAGCAGGCCTACCTCCAGGAAAAGCTCAAGCTGAACGTGCGCGTGGTAGGCGTGGCCAACAGCCGCACGTTTGCCCTGCACGAGCACGGCCTAGCTCCCGGCCAGTGGCAACAGGCTCTGGAACAGGGCGAGCCGCTGCATTTGCCCACCTTGGTTGAAGCTATTCACGCCCGCAACCTGCGCAACGCCGTGTTTGTGGATGTGACGGCCAGCGCCGACGTGGCCCAGGTGTACGGCGCGCTGCTTGAGAAAAGCGTAGCCGTGGTGGCCTGCAATAAGATTGCCTGCGCCTCGGAATACGTCAACTACGCCCGGCTCAAGGCCCTGGCCCAGGAGTTCAACACCGATTTTCTGTTCGAAACCAACGTGGGCGCTGGGCTGCCCGTCATTGGCACGCTGAACGATTTGCTGCGTAGCGGCGACGTGGTCAACCGGATTGAGGCAGTGCTATCGGGTACTTTGAATTTCGTATTCAACCACTACGACGGCAAGCGGCCCTTTGCCGAGGTGGTGCGCCAAGCCCAGCAGGAAGGCTACACCGAACCCGACCCCCGCCTGGACCTGAGCGGCACCGACGTGGCCCGCAAAATCCTGATTCTGGCCCGCGAAACCGGCGAGAAGCTGGAAATGGAGCAGATTCAGAACGTGTCGTTCTTGCCCGCCTCGTGCATGGAAGGCAGCGTGGAGGACTTCTACGAGCAACTGGCCGTACACGAGGAGCATTTTCACGGCCTCTACGAAGCGGCAGCGGCCCAGGGCAAGAAGCTCAAATTTGTGGCCCGCTACGCCGACGGCAAGGCCAGCGTGGGGTTGCAGTCCATAGCGCCTGGCCACGACTTTTACGCCCTGCACGGCAAAGACAACGCGGTGCTGTTCTACACCGACCGGTATCCGGAACAACCCTTGGTGATTAAGGGGGCCGGTGCTGGCGCCGAGGTAACGGCCTCGGGCGTCTTTGCCGACATCATCCGCACGGCCCGGGGGTAGCAGCACGCCATGTCGACCAGCAGGACACATGACGCTCTAAGTTGGCTTATGCCCTAAACGATTCACCAGCATCTACTTCTCTTTCTCTTATGTCTGCTTCCATCACCGTGCTGGCTCCGGCCACCGTGGCCAACGTCGTCTGCGGCTTCGACGTGCTGGGCTTTGCCCTGGCTACGCCTACCGACACCATGCACTTGCGCCTGACCAACACGCCGGGCGTAACCATCATCAACGAGGATGACTACGACCTGCCCACCGAGCCCACGCGCAACGTGGCCGGGGCCGCCCTGTTGGCCTTGCTGCGCGAAGCTCCGGCCGGCACTGGCATTGAGGTCCGGATTCAGAAGAACATCAAGCCCGGCAGTGGCATCGGCAGCAGCGCCGCCAGTGCCGCCGGCGCCGTAGTGGGAGCCAACGAGCTGCTGGGTAACCCGTTCAGCAAAGAAGACTTAGTGCGCTTTGCCATGTTCGGGGAAGAAGTAGCCTCCGGCGTGCAGCACGCCGACAACATTGCCCCGGCCATCTACGGCGGCGTCACGCTGATTCGGGCCACCGAGCCCCGGCCCGACATCGTGACGTTGCCCGCTCCCGAGCTGCACGTGACGGTGGTGCATCCGCAGATCGAGGTCAAGACTTCTGATGCCCGCCAGATTCTCAAAAAGGAAGTTTTGCTCAAGGACGCCATCCGGCAGTGGGGCAACGTGGGCGGGCTGGTGGCAGGTCTGCTCAAAAGCGACTACGACCTGATTGGCCGCTCCCTGGAAGACGTCATCATTGAGCCCGTGCGCAGCATTCTGATTCCGGGATTTGCGGCCGTGAAAGAGCAGAGCCGACTGGCTGGAGCCTTGGGCGGCGGCATTTCCGGGTCGGGGCCGTCCATCTTTATGCTCAGCCGCACCGAGGAAACGGCCCGGGCTGTAGCCCAGTCCATGCAGCAGATTTACACCGATTTAGGCATTGATTTTCACACCTACGTCACCCGCATCAGCCCCGGTGGGGTGCAGGTAGTGCCCACCGAGCAGCTTCAGCCCAATGCAGTATTATAGCCTCAAGCACCAGGCCCCGAGCGTCGACTTCCGGGCCGCCACCATTGCCGGCCAAGCGCCCGATGGCGGCTTGTACTTCCCAGAAACCATTCCGCGCTTCTCGCCCGAGCTACTTGCTGACCTCAAGACCCTGCCCAAAGCCGAGCTGGCCTTGCAGGTGATGCAGCCCTACGTAGGCGACACGATACCCGCCGCCGAGCTGGCCCGCATCTGCGCCGAAACCGTGGACTTCCCGTTTCCGGTGGTGTCCGTCACGGAGCAGATTGCGGCTCTGGAGCTGTTTCACGGCCCGACCTTGGCGTTCAAGGACGTGGGGGCGCGATTTATGAGCCGCTGTCTGGGCTACTTTTCGCGCCAGCAAACCAGCAGAATAACCGTGCTGGTAGCTACGTCCGGCGACACGGGCGGGGCCGTCGCCAACGGATTTCTGGGCGTAGATGGCGTGGACGTAGTCATTCTCTACCCTTCGGGCAAGGTGAGTCCGGTGCAGGAGCGGCAGCTGACGGCCCTGGGTCAGAACATTACGGCCTTGGAAGTGCAGGGCGACTTCGACGACTGTCAGCAACTGGTCAAGCAGGCTTTTACCGATTCGGCCGTGAATAGCCACCTGACCCTGACCTCAGCCAATTCCATCAATGTAGCCCGCTGGCTGCCCCAGCAGCTGTATTATATCTACGCCTGGCAGCAGTGGCAGCACCCCGAGCCGCCGGTGGTGGCCGTGCCCAGCGGCAACTTCGGTAACCTTTGCGCCGGACTGCTGGCCTACGTGTCGGGTTTGCCGGTGCAGCACTTTGTGGCGGCCTGCAACGCCAACGACGCCGTGGCCAGCTACCTGCGCACCGGCGACTTTGCTGCCAAAGCCGCCGTGGCTACTCTTTCCAACGCCATGGACGTGGGCAACCCCAGCAACTTTACCCGCATTTTAGAGCTGTTTGCCCAAAGCCACACCACCATCAGCCAGCTCATTCACGGCTGCACCGTGAGCGACGCCACGACCAGCACCACCATCGAGCAGGTGTACCAGCAAACCGGCTACCTGCTCGACCCGCACGGCGCCGTCGCCTTTCACGCTCTCCAGGAGTACCTGCAAAGCCGGCCGGGGCAACATGGGCTGTTTCTGGAAACAGCCCACCCAGTAAAGTTTCCGGAGGTTGTCGAGCCGCTGATTGGGCAGGCCATTGCCCTACCCGAGTCCTTGCACGAGCTGATGCGTCAACCCAAGCAGAGCATACGGCTAGAGGCGCGCTACGAGGCGTTGCGGGAGTATTTGCTGGCCCGCTAGCGGCCAACTTCTGATTCTTTGCGTTGTTTGTACTACCAAAGCCGGTCGTTGCCGGTGGGTCTGTGTCCTTTGCTTTTTGCTGCTATGCGCCCTGCTTTCCCCGCGTTTTCCTCCGGAATTTTGGCTTTGAGCCTGCTGTTGACGGGCTGCCGGCCCGACCAGATTGAGCACATCGAAAACGGGAAGCAAATTGCCACGACCCTGGAAAACATGGCCGTGAAGCGCATTCTACCCGCCGACTTCCTACGGGCTACCCGCTGGGCCGGCGACTCGCTCACCGGCCAGGCCGACCGGGAACTGCGCCGCCTGCTGGCCGATAAGCTGCAAGCCGGCGGAGTGGCTTCAGCCTTGCCCTACTGCCGCCCCGAAGCCTACGCCTCCACCGACTCCCTGTCCCTGGTGCTGCTAGCCACGCCGGGCCGACTCTCGTCCCGCCCGCGCAATCCACAGAATCAGGCCCCCATATCTGCTGCTGAGCTGCGCCCCGACACGGCCCGACTTATCAAGCGGCTTACGGCGGACGTGTTTGAATACCAGCGCCCGATTTTGTTGAGCGACGCGCAGTGCCTGCGCTGCCACGGCGAGGTGGGCAAGGACGTTGCGGCGGCTGACTATGCTCTTATCAAGCAAAAATATCCGCAGGACCAGGCCACCGGCTACCAGCTCGGCGACGCTATGGGCGTGTGGCGGGTGAGCTTTGCCCGCAACGGCATTGCGGAGTTCTACACCATGAAAACCCGCAAGGTGATGAAGCCCCGCAAGCCACTGTTTTAGCGGCCAGTGCACTGATAGACTTTATTTTACCTGCTTAATCAGCGGATTTTATCGGCCCCTACCCGAAGTTGACCTCAACCTTCGGCCGGCTCTGGCAGTTGAGGGAGCTATGAGCCAGACTTCAGCTACTCCCATCATTATTATCGGGGCCGGAATGGCGGGCCTTACCTGCGCCAACTACCTGCACCGCGCGGGCCGGCCCGTGCTGGTTCTCGACGCGGCTGATGCCGTGGGCGGCCGGGTCCGCACCGACGTTACACCCGAAGGCTTCCGCCTCGACCGGGGCTTTCAAGTGCTCCAAACCCGCTATCCGGAAGTGCAGCGCCTGCTGGATTATGGCGCGTTACAGTTACGGGCATTTCGCTCGGGCGCCGCCATTCGCCTGGCCGACGGGCGGCAGACTACCCTGGTAAATCCGCTGGACCAGCCCCTGGCTGCATTTTCGGCCCTGGCTTCACCCATCGGTACTCTGGCCGATAAGCTGCGTATTCTGGCGTTAGCTAAGCGCGTCAAGACCAGCACCAACCAGGAACTGCTCGATTTTCCCTCCGCTGATACCCTTACTTACCTGCGGCAGAACGGCTGGAGCGAGCAAATCATTGACTCCTTCTTCCGGCCGTTTTTCGGTGGCGTGTATCTGGACCGCAGCCTGAGCACAGGCAGCAACTTTTTCGAGTTTGTCTTCAAGCAATTCGTGGAAGGCGATGCAGCCATTCCGGCTCTGGGCATACAGCAGATTCCCGAGCAGCTGGCCGCCCGCCTGCCCGTCGGGAGCCTCCGACTCAACACGGCCGTAAGCAGTGTGCAGGGCAACACGGTTCAGCTGGCTTCGGGCGAAACCTTGGCGGCGGCAGCGGTTGTCGTAGCTACCGATGGCGAGGCGGCAGCCCGGCTGCTGCCCACTTCCCGGCTGTCTTTTCCCACGGCTTGGCGTCGCACTACCTGCACGTATTTTGCTACCGATGAGTCGCCGGTGAAGGCCGATAAACTGCTGCGCCTCAACGCCGCGCCCAATACGCTGGCTCACAACGTGGCCTTCCCTAGTCACGTTGCCCCCGATTATGCCCCGGCCGGCCGCACCCTGATTTCGGTAAGTACTCACGGCCCGCAGGTTTTGTCGGAAGAAGAGCTTACCACATATTTGCGCGAAGACCTGAGTATTTGGTTTGGCCCCGAAGCCCGGCGCTGGCAGCACCTGCGCACCTACTACATTCCCCAGGCCCTGCCCGTGTACCCGGGTGGGCAGCCCCCACACCAGCCGCTGCAACTGGCTCAAAATCTCTACCGCTGCGGCGACTACACCGCGTATCCGTCCCTAAACGCCGCCATGGCCACGGGCCGGGAAGTGGCCGAAGCCCTGCTGGCATCTTAGGTCTAATCAACTAACAACCGGCCCCGGCACTGCTTTTCTGAAGCAAGGCCGGGGCCGGTTTGCGTGAATCAAGGTGGTTAGCGCAACTCGACTACTGCCGGGCAGTGGTCGGAATGAACGACGTCGGGCAGCAGGCCAGCATCGGCAATACGGGGCTGCAGGCTTTGGTCGACCAGCAGATGGTCGAGGCGCCAGCCCACGTTGCGGGCCCGGGCGCCGGCCCGGAACGTCCACCACGAATAGTGCCCGGTGGCCGGGCCATGGTGGTGGCGGAAGGAATCCACAAAGCCGTCGGCCAGGAAATCGGCAAACCAGGCGCGCTCCTCCGGCGTGAAGCCTGGGCTTTTCTGGTTGGCTTTGGGGTTGTGCAGGTCAATATCGGTCTGGCAGCAGTTGTAGTCGCCCCCAATAATCAGCGGCGGCACCGTGCCCTTGATTTGTTCGATGTAGCGCCGGAAAAAGTGCAGCCACTCCACTTTAAACGCCTGCCGCTCCTCACTGCTCGTGCCCGAGGGCATGTACACATTGAGCACCGAGCAATCGGCAAAATCCAAGCGCAGCACCCGGCCTTCCTGGTCGTAGCACTCGGTGCCGCAGCCGTAGGCCACGTGCAGCGGGGGCACTTTGGTAAACGTAGCCACGCCGCTGTAGCCCGGTTTCTGGGCCGGATGGATATAGGCTTGGTAGCCCAAGGCTTCGAAGCCGGAAACATCCAGCGGCGCAGTACCGGCCTTGATTTCCTGCAGGCACAGCACGTCCGGATTGGCTTCCTTCACCCAGTCGAGCAAGCCTTTGCTCAAGGCCGAGCGGTAGCCGTTGACGTTGTAGGTAATGATTTTCACGGGGTAAAAAGTAACAAACTTACCGGCAGGTCTTTGCCCACCAACATTTCCTGGGCCTGAACTCTGGCGCTAACCGGCAACACCAAGCCAGTCGCCCAGGCGTAGTTTTTCAAACCGGGTGTGGCTACTACTCTTCCTTCATGAAGGCGTCGAAATACTCAAGCATGTGCCACTTGAGCATGCGTTCCTGCTCTTTGAGGTTGGCAAACGGCACGGGCCGCACCAAGCGGTAGTGAGGCCAGCCGTCCTCATCCACATGGTCCAGCTCGTAGTGGCCCGACAAGCTGAAGAGTCGGCAGGTAGCAATGTGCATCAGGTCCTGCTTCTGCTCCTTCGTGAACGGCCCGGCCCCCTGGCCTAGCTCCTGCACCCCAATCAGTAGCAGCAGGGCGTTCAAATCAGGCTTTTTGCCAAACCGGGCGCGCATTTCGTTCATGAGCTGCCACCAGCGGGCCTCAAACTGCGCTTCGGTTTCGTCGGTGTGCAGCGGCATGATTACGCGTCGTGATGATGCTCAGGCGCCAGCGGAGTGGTTTCCTCCTTCAGAATTTCCCAGTACTCCACGGCCCGGCGGAAGTGCGGAATCACAATGCTGCCCCCAATCAGGTTGGCAATGGCAAACACCTCATAGATTTCCTCGTCGCTCAGCCCTTCTTCGTGGCACTTACCCAGGTGGTACTTGATGCAGTCGTCGCAGCGCAGCACCATGGAGCAGGCCAGGCCCAGCATTTCCTTGGTTTTCACATCCAGCGCGCCGGCCTGGTAGGTATTGGTGTCGAGGTTGAAAAACCGCTTGATGACTTTGTTATCGGCCGCCATGATTTTCTCATTCATGCGCTGACGGTACTCATTAAACTCGGTGACTTGGCTCATGGTAGCTTAGTAAGGTCTGGGCTATAAACACGAAAGTAGGCACAAAAGTCACCGGCCCCCACCCTTCGTTTGGCCGCTCCCAGCTAGTGGGCTCATCTACCGTTTTTTACGGCGTCTGTGTAGGATAAATCCGTACCTTTTGCCGACTTATTCTCTATCGTTTCTAGTCCTTATTGTTCCGGTTATGCTTGTGCTTCCCGTCTTCCTGGCCGATCTGGCTTCCCTAGTCTTTCCTGAAACCTGCCTGGCCTGCTCCGAGTCGCTCATGCGCGGCGAAGAACATATCTGCACCCAGTGCCGTGCCCAGCTGCCCTACACCGATTACCACAAGCTCCCCGCCAATCAGAACCCGTTGGCCCGCCGTTTCTGGGGTAAAGTTCCGCTGACGCATACTCTGAGCTACCTGCGGTTCCTGCGCCGGGGCCGGGTTCAACACCTACTGCATCAGCTCAAGTACCAGGGTCAGCGCGAAGTGGGCCAAACGCTGGGTCGCTGGTATGGTGCCGAGCTCACCAGCTGGGGCCTGCACAACGAGTTTGACCTTATCGTACCCGTTCCGCTGCACCCACGCAAGTTGGCCAAGCGGGGCTTCAACCAGTCCGACACCTTCGCCGAGGGACTGGCGACAGGCCTTGCCGTACCGTGGCACGCCACCACGCTGCGCCGCACCGAGCACACCGATTCCCAGACCCGGAAAAACCGTGCTCAACGCTGGCAAAACGTAGCCACGGTCTTTGAAGTAGCCGAGCCGCATACCGTCGTTGGCAAACACGTGCTGGTCGTGGATGACGTGCTGACAACTGGTGCCACCCTCGAAGCCTGCGCCGTAGCGTTGCTGGCCGCCGGTTGCCGGGCCGTCAGCATTGCCACCATTGCCTGCGCCGAGCATTGATTTATAAACTGACGCCAAAGACACTTCGACTGGTTACAAAGCCAAGAGTAATACATCCCTGCTATCAAACAAAAAAGGCCACCCGAGTGGGTGGCCTTTCTGCATTCAGGATAATTCTTTTGAAATCCAACTGGATTTCTGATTCAGATTACTTGTTTGAACCGGCGTTGATCATGGCGCAACGGAAGCCGATAGCAGCCGTAGCCGAGTCTTCAGCCATGAAGCGACGCGTGCCGGGCGACAGCCAGTAGGCTACGTCTTTCCACGAACCGCCTTTGTATACACGCACGTGGTCGTCGATCAGCGACTGGTAGTTCTTCTTGTCGTACTTCTCGGAGGGGTCCAGGAAGCCGTTACGACGGAAGGGGTTCAGATCTTCCACGTCTTCGAACGACAGCGGACGGTAGATATCCTGTACCCACTCGTTTACGTTGCCCGACATGTTGTACAGGCCGTAGTCGTTTGGCGGGTAGGCATATACGTACTCCGTAATCATGGCGCCGTCGTTCAGGCTACCAGCAATACCGGCGTAGTCACCGCGGCCACGCTTGAAGTTAGCCAGGAAGGTACCCATGTTCTTGCCGTAGGGGTTCCGCACCTGACGACCATCCCAAGGATAGATCCGCTTGTTTTCCTGATTTTCGTTACCTACTTCCTGGGTGCCGATCAGAGCCTGAGCAGCGTATTCCCATTCAGCCTCGGTGGGCAGACGGTAGTTCGGCAGCGTGTTACCGTTTTCGATGGAGATTTTCACGCCTCCGCCGGTATCGGTTCCTTCAGCAGCATCGCCGCCTTTGTTTTTCTTCTTACCGAACAGGCCGCCACCTCCACCGCTGCTACCGCCTTCGTCGGCATCCATAGCCAGACGCTCGTTTACTTTCGAGGTCCGCCAGGTGCAGTAGTCGTTAGCCTGCAGCCAGCTCACGCCTACCACGGGGAAGTAACGGAAGCCGGGATAACGCAGGTAGTAGTCAACGTACGGGTCGTTGAAGGACAGCTCCCGGGCCCACACGGTCGTGTCGGGCAGGGCGCGCTGGTAGATTTCCTCCGACGAGTCTTTGCGCACAAAGTGCAGATATTCCAGCCAGTGGATGTTCGCTACTTCGGCTTCGTCCATGTAGAACGAGGCGATGGTAACGGTCCGCTCGATGTTGTCGTGCGACATGGTCACGTCCTCCTCCTGGGTACCCAGAACGGTGCGGCCACCTTCGATAAACACCAAACCAGGGCCTTCAGGGATACCTCGGTAATCGGCCACTTTCATGCCTTCCTCGGTATTGTACTCCATGCCCGTGGTCGAGCTGTACTTACCGGGCTTGGTAGCTGTGGGCGGCCCACCCTTACAGGAAGCCAGCGCGCAGGCTCCTACGACCGCAAAACGCAGGTACTTGGAAAAATTCATGATCAAGTTGAAACTACCTGAGAGAAAATGATTTAGGAAAGGCAATTTGGATGCAATAATACGAAATTTTAGAACGCTGGGCAAGGAATTGACGGGTAATTACGCCGTTTCAACCGGCGCCAGGCTGCTTCCAGCGAATCGAACTGACGCAGGCTCAGCGATACCTCGTGCGCTCCGCCCAAGTCCGCACTAAGTGCACTCAGACTTGCATCGTAGCTATAACCGAGCCGAAATGCTCCCACGCTGAGCCCGGCAATAGCCGTCAGGATCTGCTGGGGGCGCTCGGAGCCCGGCAATGGGATACCTCGGTAGATGAGCCCTACCGTGATAGGAGTCAGTACGGCATAGAGGCCGGCTTCCGCCCGCTGGCTTCCACCTTGCCGGGTGTAGTTAAGAGTCGGTGCCAAGCTAATTTCGCGGTATTGTTGCTTCACGGTGCTGCGCACGAAGTAATGTTTGTACCCCCCGTTTAAGTTCAATCGGAGAGGCAGTTTCGTTTGGCTGCGAAACCCAAGGTCGGGCTGATTGAGATGGTGCCCAGCCAAACCAAACCAGAACCGCTCCCC